>JBBQJE010000257.1:0-5072 GCA_038325635.1 Bacteroidales bacterium | reverse complement strand
TTTGCTTGGTTTGAAAGTTACCGTAGACTTAGTAAAGACTTCGAGTTTCTAACTGACACAAGCGAGGCAATGATTCAGTTTGCAATGATAAAACTAATGCTTAATAGAATCAAAAAATAAAATTTAAACAGTTTCTAAATAGTTTTAATAATAAAATTAGACTTGAAAATTACAGGTGGCATATATACCTGTAGAGAAATTCAAGAACTGAATTCGAAACGTTAATTCAATCCCGCCTGAGTTCAAAGTTAGATAATTTTTAAATGCAATAATCTAAGAATTATATTTTGGAAGTTAAAGTGATTAACTTTCCCTTTTACCATGAAGTAAGAGATTTACCGCATCTTGTAACGACCCGGCTTTGGTAACGAAGCCTGCATTTACGAAGAAAATTTCATCCGCAGTTTCGATCGTATTTAGTCGGTGGGCGATAATAATTTTGGTGGTGCATTCCGGAAGTTTTTTCAGGATTTCATCCAGTAATTTTTCTGTGACGGTATCGATATTTGCTGTCGCTTCATCCAGAATTAGTAGATTTGGTTTGCGTAGAACCGCCCTGATAAAGGCGATTAACTGCTTTTGCCCGAGGCTTATACCGTCGCCGGATGATTTTATTTCGGCAGTTAATCCGCCATCAAAACGCTCCAATAACCCGTCAAGTCCTGACTCTGACAATACGCTTGATAATTCTTCATTCGAAAAATCTCTATACTGCGCATTCCCATAAAGAATATTGTCGCGAATAGTACCGGTGAAAAGGAAAGGTTCTTGCAGGATAAAGCCTATCGAAGAAGCGCGCGATTCAAAGTCCATCGATCTGATATCCCTACCATCAAAAAGGATCTGCCCGGAAGTAGGATCATAGAGTCTGGCCATCAACGAGGCGGTAGTCGTTTTACCGCCACCTGTAGGACCTACAAACGCGTAAGTTTTGCACCGTTCCAGATCAAAGCTCACGTCTTTAAGTATCTCGTTACCTGTGTTATAAGCAAACGACACATGGCGGAATGACATCAAGGCGGTTGTGTCTTCTTTAGTAGGTTTTTCAATCACCTCCAGATTGCTTTTAAGTATAAGAATCTGCGAAATTCGATCCCATCCGGCTAGTGCCACCTGGAAGTTCGCCCATAATGCGGCTATCTGGCGAAGCGGATTGTAAAACTGGGCGATATAGGCTAGGAAGCTGATCAACAATCCAACCGAAAACTGCCCAACAGCAATCAGGTAAATACCAAATGCCAGCACTACCATCTGTCCGATATTGGAGGAGAACCCGTAGACAGGCGTAAACATATTATTGGCAATACCTGCTTTCACTGCACTGGAATAGTTTTCTGAATTGACTTCATCGAATCTTTTACGGAAATAGTCGCGGCGGTTAAAGGCGACGATTACTTTGAAATTATTCAGACTTTCCTGTATCTCAGCACTTAAGCTTCCGGTACTTTTCATATTCACCGAATTGCGGCTTTTCACCCAAGGCGAAATGCTCCGGGTGAATATCCATAAAAAGGCTGCAGGAGCCAAAGCGGCCAAGCCAAGTTTAGGATTGATGGAAAGCAAAAAGATGCCGGCTCCCACCATGGTGAAAATGCTGCTTATAAATTGCACTAGCGATTGCGAAAAGAACTGATTGATTTTATCCGTATCGTTGTTTACCCTTGAAATTAAATCGCCAGCTTTATTCTGGTTGAAAAAATCAATCGGCAGATCCTGGAGTTTAATGAAAACGGAATTCCGCAGATTGTACAGCATTCGCTGACCAACGCGCCCCATTAATTGTGTTTGGGTGTAACCGCTAACCATGGCAACCAAAAATACCCCGAACAGAATAATTGAATATTTAATTACCCCTTCGTAATGCTTTGTTACTACGAAGTTGTCGACGGCGTGCCCCATTAAATACGGACCAACGAGATTCAATCCGGCATTGATGAATATAAAGATAGAGGCAATATATAGGTTTTTGCGCTCTTCTCCCATCAGTGTCAACAGCTGTTTGAAAGTAGTAATGGCACTCACTTTTTCGTTGGACTGCAGCCCTTTTTTCAGGTTGAGATTATACTTCATATAAATTGGTGCTGCGTTGAGAATTAAATATTTGAACGTATTCCGGTGAGCTTTCCATCAAAGATTTATGGGTGCCGCTTGCCAGAATTTCACCTTCTTCCAGAAGAATAATTTGTCCGTAATTGATGACGGATGCAATCTTCTGGGTAACTGATACCAAGGTAATTCCGGGATAATTTTCTTCCAGGTTAGTCAAAATCTTCTCCTCGGTTTGACTGTCAACACGTGCAGTAAAATCGTCGAGGAGTAAAATTTTGGGGTCAAGGGCTAAAGCCCGCGCGAGCATAATCCGTTGTTTTTGTCCACCGGAAAGACTTGTGCCGCGTTCGCTCACTTCGGTATCCAATCCTTGAGGGAGAGCGTCAATAAAATCAGTTAATTCTGCTGTTTCAATGGCCCTTGCAAATGATTCTTCAGTAACTTTTTCGTTGAACGCAATATTTTCACGTAGGCTCATGTTGAAAATAATGCTATCCTGAAACACGAAACCTATCTGATGTTGAAACGATTCTTTGTTGTAATCGTTTATGTCAATCCCGTCAAAAAGGATAGTGCCACTTGATGATTTTATCAAGCCTGTAAGCAGATAAAGTAATTGAGTTTTTCCTGCAGCTGTAGGGCCAATCACTGCTGTTCTGGTTCCAGGCTTAATTTCCAGCGAAACATTCTGTAAAACCGGTTTCTCGCCATAAAATACGGAGATGGCATTCATCTCAATATGACCGGTTATAGGGGAGTTGATGGTTCCTGTGTCTGCTGTTTCTTCGGCATCCAAAACGAGGCAAATTCTGCTGTAGGAAACGGATGCCTGAACCACAAAATTGCTAATGAATCCAATGACAATAATGGGAAATATTAGTATGACCAGATACGAACTGAAAGCCGCGAAATCACCGAGCGACATTTTATCGGTTATCACATAATGTCCACCTAAAGCCAAAATTACAAGGGAAGCCAGATTACCCACAAAAACAACAATCGGAATTAATGTGGCAAAAAGTTTTAGAATGGATATTCCCAGGTTTTTAGCCTGTGTGTTAGCATCCATAAACTTGTTGTATTCGAGTATTTGCGAGTTAAGCACGCGAACCAATGCTGCACCCATAATACTTTCGTTGATGACTTTATTGAGCCAGTCGATTACTTCTCTACTTTTCTTAAACAATACTTTTACTTTGCGGAATACAAAGAAAAATGAACCGCTGATGATGGGAATAATTGCCAGTACAGATAAGGCAAGTTCCCAGTTGATGGATATCAGCAGCGCACTGGCACCGATGATGATAAAGAGGGAAGAGGCCAGCGACACAATCGCCATCGACACGAACAACTTTACCGAGTCTATATCTGAAGTCAGATTAGTAAGCAACTTGGAAGGATTGGATTCCTGAATAAATGCATAACTCTGGCGTGAAATTTTGTCGGCAAGTTTGGTACGCAAGTCACGGGCTACCTTTTCTGAGGCATACGTCTGAAGGATGCCCTGCAGAAAAGTAAATATGAAAATGAAGAATGCAGCGATCAAAAATTCAAGAATGATTTTTTGATACGAAAATGATCCTTTCGAGAATTCATCAATGCCACGGGAAATGAGCTTGGGAATCACCAGATTAGCTGCATTACTTAATAATGCGAAACTGATCAGTCCAAAAATCATTAGCTTATATGGCTTAAGTACAGCGAATATATTTGGTTTAACAGGCTTTCCTGCGGAGGACGGTTCTTTCAATTTATCTGCCATTTAAATTTTTTGTAACTTCCCAAAGTAAAAAGCAATTTTCTCCATTTGCTTCTTAAACTTTAGGTTAGGATACTAAATCTTTCTATACGAATATGAATTAGTTTTGTTGTTTTAAATAGAAAGAAATTGAATATAATTCCGTCAGAAATAAAGGATTTTTTAGATGAGAAGGTAGATCAGTACAATACTTCTTCTTTTATTGAATTGGATCCGATACGTATTCCCCATTTGTATAAACAGAAAGAGGATATTGAAGTTTCCGGTTTTTTAGCAGCTACAATTGCTTGGGGCAATCGTAAAATGATTGTAAAAAATGGATTAAGGATGATGGAAATGATGGGCAATTCGCCTTTCGATTTTGTGATGAATTACCATGAAAGCCAACTAGATAAGTTGGATAAATTTGCGCATCGAACCTTTAATTCCATCGATTTGGCCTATTTTATCCATGCCTTACGGAATATTTACCTCCATCACGGAGGCATTGAACAGGTATTTGCCAATGCACTAACTCCGGAATCGGTTCAGCCTGCGATTCATGCATTCAGGGAAGTATTTTTTTCGCTTCCACATCCTTTACGAACAACCAAACACGTATCTGACCCGGAGAAAGGATCATCAGCCAAGAGAATTAATATGTCTATACGGGTTAATTAGGTAGTATAATATATAATTATTATCAAGTAGTTTTGTTGACTAAATTGCAGCAGATTGAAAGGGATTACATCAGACTTAAAAGAATTTTTAGACGAGAAAGTAAGTCAATACAATAATCTTGCTTTTATTGATTCTGATCCAATTAGTATTCCACATAGGTTTAATCTAAAAGAAGATATAGAAATTGCAGGCTTTTTAGCATCCACTATTTCATGGGGAAACAGAACGATGATCATTAAAAATGCATCAAAGCTTATTGGGTTGATGGGAAACTCTCCATACGATTTTATAATGAATCATGATGACCAAGATTTAGAACGATTCAATGGCTTTGTTCATAGGACATTTAATGAAACTGATTTAGTGTATTTCATTAAATCAATCAAGAATATTTATGTGAATTATGGAGGTATGGAAAATGTATTTGCTCAGTCGGTGACACCAGATTCAACCCAACCAGCAATCCATTATTTTAACAGGATATTTTTTTCATTGCCACATCCAGCTAGAACATCAAAACATGTATCTGATCCAGAAAATGGTTCTGCTGCGAAAAAAATCAACATGTACCTAAGGTGGATGGTAAGAATTGATAATAAGGGAG
>JBBQJE010000256.1:0-5082 GCA_038325635.1 Bacteroidales bacterium | reverse complement strand
AGTCGCCCCAGCGGTTCCTTCCTCGTCTCCCTGTCTCCCGTCTCCCCGTCTTCCGTCTCCGTTCTCCAGTCTCCATTCTCCGTGTTGCGCCGTCTCCATCCCCTGATAAAGTTTTTCCCAATTGCTGGTGTCGGCATTTCTTCCGGTCTCCTGCTGAAACGGATTGTAATGACGATTGATTTCAATCTCCGGCGGCGAGAAACTACTCCCTCTGCCGGGAGGAATTGGAATATCGATCGATCCGTGTTGGTCGAAATCAATAGCGGGCATGAGATTGTACTTGCCAATGGCTTCCCGAATGCAGGCGCTGATGATATGCCAGATCGCCTGTTCATCTTCAAATTTTATTTCCGTCTTTGTTGGATGAATGTTGATATCGATGGTTGCCGGATCGACTTCGAAATACAAAAAATAAGAGGGGACAGCATCTGGAGGCAAAATGCGATCGTAGGCATGCATCACAGCCCGGTGGAAGAATGGATGCTTCATGAAGCGACCGTTCACAAAGAAAAATTGCTCCCCGAAACTTTTTTTGGCAAATTTTGGCTGACCAATAAAGCCGGAAACCTTGATTAATGTTGTCTCTACGTCAACAGGTGTGAGACTTTGGTTAATCGCTTTGCCAAATAACCCGACAATCCGCTTCCGGATGTTTTCTGACGGCAGTTCATAAACCAGTGACTGATTGTGAAAAAAGGAGATATTCAGTTCCGGATTTGCAAGAGCAATACGTTGAATTTCGGTGATAATATTTTTTAGTTCGTAGCTGTTCGATTTTAGAAATTTGCGTCGGGCAGGCACATTGAAAAACAGATTTTTAACCGAGAAATTGGATCCCTCCGGACAATGGTCGGTTTGCTGCTTTTGCATAACAGAACCCAGAATATGCAAATAGGTACCTAATTCTTCACCCTGCTGGCGAGTGCGCAATTCCACGTCAGCGACGGAAGCAATCGATGCCAATGCTTCGCCCCGAAATCCCATGGTGCGAACGGAGAACAGATCGACTGCTTCTTTGATTTTAGAGGTAGCATGACGCTCAAAGGACATCCTTGCATCTGTGGGCGACATTCCCTTTCCGTTGTCAGTAACCTGGATCAGTGTCCGCCCAGCATCTTTAACATTGATGGTAATTGAATCACCTCTAGCATCAATGGCGTTTTCTACCAGCTCTTTAACGACTGATGCGGGGCGTTGAATAACCTCCCCCGCAGCAATCTGGTTGGCAACTGAATCGGGTAAAAGATGGATGATATCTGACACGGGAAATAAATTAAAATTAAAAATTAAAAATGAAAAGATCATTCCCTTATACTGTAGGGCAAATATAGCTGATATTTTGAGGACTTCAGGCTTTGAAAGAGGTGTAAAAATGATCTTGATTAGATCTTTACCAACTTGTAATTTCTTTTTCTCCTCAAAAATCGGTACATTTAAGAGAATCCAATAATTTGAGAAAAATTGAATAATTATGCTGGTAAAAACCTACGGTAGTGCAGTAAATGGTATCGATGCATACACAATTACGATTGAGACGGATGTATCCAGAGGAATACGGTTCAGTATGGTTGGCCTTGCTGATCTTGCGGTTAGGGAGAGCCAGCAGCGAATAGATGCAGCTCTGCGTTTTCACGGATTTAAACTGCCTGGGAAGAAGACGGTGATCAACATGGCACCGGCCAATATCCACAAAGAAGGATCCGCTTATGATTTGCCAATTGCCTTGGGTATTCTGGCCGCATCGGAGCAAATAAATGCGGTAGATATTGGCAAGTTCGTGATGATGGGTGAGCTATCCCTTGATGGTGGATTGCAGTCAATTAAGGGTGTATTGCCTATCGCCATTCGCGCTAGAGAGGAAGGCTTTGAGGGATTGATTGTGCCAATTCAAAATGCTCGGGAAGCAGCAGTTGTCGATAAGCTGAAAATATTTGGAGTCGAAAATATTCGGGAAGTAATCGACTTCTTCAATTGTGCTATTCCGCTCAAGCAAACGGTCATTGATACAAGGGAGGAGTTCAGTTCGCGTAAGAATCGGTTTGATGTAGATTTCTCAGAGGTGAAAGGGCAAGAGAATGTCAAGAGAGCCTTAGAAATAGCAGCCGGCGGCGGCCACAATTTAATTATGATTGGTCCTCCAGGGGCCGGCAAGACCATGTTAGCCAAGCGGATACCTACGATATTGCCGCCATTTACGCTGAAAGAAGCCTTGGAAACAACAAAAATCCATTCCGTAGCCGGGAAGATAGAGCACAAGACTTCACTGATGATCAGCAGGCCATTCCGCAGTCCTCATCATACAATTTCAGACGCAGCCCTCGTTGGAGGCGGCTCTATACCTCAACCCGGAGAAATTTCATTGGCTCACAACGGTGTGCTATTTCTGGATGAATTGCCTGAATTCAAGCGATCTGTGCTTGAAGTAATGCGCCAACCGCTTGAAGATCGGACTATCACCGTTTCCAGGTCAAAGAGTTCGGTCGAATTTCCGGCTGGGTTTATGTTAGTTGCATCCATGAATCCATGCCCTTGCGGATTTTATAATCACCCTTCCAGGCAGTGTGTCTGCGCTCCGGGTATCGTCCAAAAATACCTTAATAGGATTTCCGGCCCGTTGCTCGACCGCATTGATATCCACTTGGAAGTTGTGCCAGTAGCTTTCAATAAACTATCTGAGATGAGTTCAGGAGAATCGAGTGAGACTATTCGAACGCGTGTCATTGCGGCCAGAGAGATCCAACGTGTTCGCTTTGAGGAAGCCGGAATTTATTGCAATGCCCAGATGAGTACAAAACTGCTGCATCTCTATTGCTCACCTGACAGAGCTGGTGAGGCCCTGCTAAAAAATGCCATGGAAAAGCTTGGACTATCTGCCAGGGCTTATGATCGCATTCTAAAAGTTGCCAGAACAATTGCCGATTTGGAAGGTGTTGAAAACATTAGACCAGATCATTTAGGAGAAGCAATTCAATATCGCAGTTTGGATCGGGAGGGATGGGGGTCGTAAAATCACTGTTTGCAATTCATGCAAAATAGAGCTATAATTGTAATAGGATTAAAAAAATTAGTTATGGCTGACAAATTTTCAGACCCGATTGGGCGATTGATGGGATTGAGGTATAAGTCTCATCCTTGGCACGGTATTCATATTGGAGACCATGCTCCGGAAAAAGTTACTGCTTTTATTGAGGTGGTACCAACGGATACGGTAAAATACGAGGTTGATAAAGACTCCGGATATCTTAAGATTGATCGTCCGCAACAATATTCGAATGTTTGTCCGGCGCTTTATGGTTTTATACCGCAGACCTACTGTGGTAAATTGGTTGGCGATTTGTGCTCCAGAAAGACTGGAAAAAAAGGCATTAAAGGAGACGGCGACCCAATTGATATCGTTGTACTGACCGAAAAATCAATTCACCATGGTGATATTTTGGTGACGGCTAAACCTATCGGTGGATTACGAATGATCGATGGCGATGAAGCTGACGATAAAATCATCGCAGTACTTAATAACGACTTCGTCTATGGGCACTTTACGTCCCTGAATGATGTGCCCAAACACATCATTACCCGCCTGCGTCACTATTTCTTAACCTACAAAGACATCCCAGGTGAAGAGGGAAATACGGTCATCGAAGCAGTTTATGATCGGGACGAGGCTCTCGAAGTTATCCGGACTTCCATTCAGGATTACAGCAACCGTTTTGATAATTTAGGAAAGATGCTGGTGCTGGACGATTGAGGAAGAATAGAAGTGAAAAGTGAAAAATGAAAAGTGAAAAATTGGAATGGTGGTATTCCATCAAATAAAATATATTTATTTTCTTGCCAAATCGAGATACGAATACGAAAATCCATTTTTCTCATCAAACAAATCTTCACGTGCTGTTTCCTGCCAATCATTAAAGTCAATAGTTGGGAAGAAAGTATCTGCCTCTAAATCCTTGTGAACCAAGGTAAGGTAGAGTTTTCCTGCTAAGGGGTAGAACTGCCGATAAATCATCCCGCCTCCAATAATAAAAGCTTCGGGCTCATTCTTGACTAATTCAATGGCCTCTTCAATCGATTCTGCCGATTCGCAGCCCGGGAATGTTTCACCTGGGATATCCGTTACCACGATATTTCGCCTGTTGGGAAGCGGTGCTTTTGGCAGCGAGTAAAAAGTGCGTTTGCCCATAATCAGGGCCTTCCCGGTAGTGATTTTTTTGAACCTTTTCAAGTCTTCAGGAAGATGAAAAAGAAGGTCGTTATTTAATCCGATGGCAAAATTTTGCGCTACGGCAACGATTATAGAAATATTTTGACTAATCATAATTCAATGTCGTTTAGTTAAGAAAATTCTATAATGGTTTGTAGTTCATTGAGTAACATCGCTTCGGTTTTTTGTTTCGCGGCACATTGCGCCCAGGTCTGATTATTTCCCGAGTTTTTTCCACTACACTATCGAAGGCTTTTAGAGCCTTATCAAATTCCCGTCTTATAAATACGGCGATCAGTATATCTTGAGTCATTGATAATGCATTGGTGCGATTGATTTTTTGGTCATATTTTCTTTCCTGATCTGCTTTGTATTCCTCAATCACTTTCTCCTCAATTGGATGGGCATAAGCCGAACATAGACTCATTAGAAACACTTTAGCATGAAAGTCCTGTTTTACGGCTTTGGCAGTTTTGCCCGAGAAGTTTTCCAGTTCTATTCTACTCTTTAGCAGCTTGTATGCCTCTTCTTCGTTCCAGCGGTAATGGTACAAAGAATCAAATTCTTCGTACAAATATTTTTCTGAGTCTGTTAATGAGGTACATAAAATCTCTTTTTTCCCGGTTTCCAGTACAATTTTAATCAAACGGCAAGTTATTGTTGAATCTTGCATGTGAGGATATTCAGCCAATTTTTTACGATCCTTTTTTGGAAGGCTAAAAGTTACAATTCTTTCGATGTCATCACTCTCTGTAAAATCCTTTACTTTGAGCCACCAATCATCCTTCAACCTTACACAAAATTCAATGCCTCGTGCCTTCAGCATAAAAAGCAACCAAAAACAAGGATAGCCTCTGTCAAGCAACAATAAATCACCCGCT
>JBBQJE010000255.1:0-5085 GCA_038325635.1 Bacteroidales bacterium | reverse complement strand
TCAAGGAAAACATTGATAGACCAGCCATCAGAGATTACATGATGGAAATTAAATAAAAGAGTCCACTCCGTTGTAGATAATTTCAATAATTTGAAAATGTACAAGGGTCCTTTCTCCAGATTAAATTGATGTAACTCGTTTTGCAAAGAGTATTTTTCTGCTTCAATCTTTTTCTCATTTTCTGAGAGGCCATCCAGATTAACAATTTCGAGCTTAAAAAAGTCTAAGTCAATAATCTTTTGAAATGGTAAACCGTCTGGTGCTATGAAAATTGTTCGGAGCGACTCATGCCTTCTGATCAGTATTTCGATACTTTTCTCTAAGATAATAGGATCAATTTCTCCGGCAATGTTATAGTCAAATGGCAGATTGTAAGCTCTATTTCCTTGCTCAAATTGATCAATGAACCAAAGTCTCTTTTGACCGGAGGAAAGTGGAAATAATTTCTCGGAAATTTGTTTGTGAAAAATTGATTTTTGAACTAATGCCTTTTCGCCTGAAGATGCTTTAGCTTGTATTTCGAGTGAAATTTCTGCAATAGTCTGTTTCTCGAATAGCAATCGAAGGGGTAAACTAATTCCGAAATTTTGGTTCATCCTGGAAATTAGAATCGTTGCAGAGAGAGAATTGCCTCCCAACTCAAAGAAATTATCATTTACACCAATTTGTCCCGCTTTGAGAATTTCGGACCAAAGCATTGCAAGCTTAATTTCAACATCAGAGGTAGGCGCCACATATTGCGTTAATAAAAGGCTATTACTTTCGTCTGGAATGGGTAAAACTTTACGATCTATCTTTCCATTTGGTGTAACAGGAAACTTGTCCAGATATACAAACGAAACGGGGATCATATAATCAGGAAGTTTTGATTTCAGATAGTGATGTAAATCTGAAAAATCAATTGTTATAGTATCCTTCTTTATGATGTAGGCGACCAATCTTTTGTCATCAGGAGTATCCTCTCTAACGATCACAACATTCTCGCTGATTCCATCATAGCCCGAGATTGCTGATTCTATCTCACCTAATTCAATTCTAAAACCACGTATTTTAACTTGTAAATCAACACGGTTGATGAAAATTAAATCATCATTTTCCATGTATCTTACCAGATCTCCGGTCTTGTATATTCGGTCATCAGGATCTTCAGAAAAGGGATTTGGAATAAACCGCTCTTTCGTCATTTCCGGCAGGTTTAGATATCCTTTCGATAGGCCTTCGCCCCCAATAAATAACTCACCCTCATCACCTTTAGCAACAGGCATCCGATCTTCGTTCAAAACATATAGCGTATTGTTAGCTACTGGTCTACCAATAGGAACATACCCATCGCCAACTGCATCCTCATTCGCGAGATTTTTTACCACAGAATAGATGGTCGTTTCGGTAGGGCCGTATCCGTTCCAAACTTCTTTGCAACGTAAAAGTAATTCTCTTACTAATTCCTTTGAAAGCGCCTCTCCACCGCAAACAACTCGAAGATCTTTTTTCCCCTCCCATTTATTAATGAGCAGCATTTTGTAGGTGATAGGTGTCGCCTGAAATATCGTAGCATCTGATTGTCTGAACTTCTTAATCAGCAAGTCCATATCCGTTGCAGTTTCCTGCGAAGCAATTACAAGCTTTGCACCATGCAAAAGCGGCATATAGACTTCCATTTCTGCAATGTCGAAGGCAATAGTCGTTACAGAAAGAAGAATATCGTCTGATGTAACTTTTAGAAGATTGCTCATCGAAAGTATCAAGTTCACCAACGAATGTTGTTTGATTGGCACCCCTTTTGGAATTCCTGTTGAACCAGAGGTGTAAAGAATATAGGCAGGACATAAAGGATTACCTAATTGGAGATTTCCAACCGGTTCATTTTCGTAATCAATAATATCATCGATAAAAATTATTTTGGAGGTTGTCTCAGGAATGTTTTTTTGTAAACTTCTCTGAGTGAGGAAGATTACAGGCTTTGCATCATTAACGATAAGTGATAGTCTGGCTTTTGGATAGATTGGATCGAGTGGGACATAGGAGGCACCCGATTTTGATATAGCAAGCAGTCCTACCAGCAAATCAATACTTCGCTCAACGAATAGCGCAACAAATTGATCTTCACAGGATCCTTGTTTATGCAAATAGCTGGCAAGTCGGTTCGATCGATCGTTTAGTTCAGAATAGCTTAGCTGTTCGTCTTCATATACTACTGCAATGGAATTGGGCGATTTTAGTACCTGTTCCTCAAACAGTTGATGAATACATTTTTCTCGGGGGAATTCGACGGCAGTATTATTAATTATCATAATATTTCAGAACTAGATTTTGTATTTCAAATCGTATAAGCTAATTGATGCAAGCGTCAAAACGTTAAATTAAATTTACTTTCACTTTATGCGAAGCAAACTCCCCAATTTTCTATATATTTTGTAAATTTTGTTGAATAGCAAAGGAAGAGGATCTTTTATGTGAGTTTCCAATTTAGAATAATCAAAGTGCTGAACCGAATTCTTGCTTCGAAAAATACCTTTAATCATTAATTTTACAGCAGTGCCAGGATTAACATAATGAATATGTTGAAAATTAATCTCCGGAATATCACGCTTTAATCCAAGAAGGACAGCCAAGTAGGGAAAATTTACTCCGGCATAATAGGAACCGAGAATTGTTTGCCAAAAACGAGCATTGACTTCGAGTACCCTTATTTTTTTATCAAAATCGTCATATCGTAAATCAAAATTTGAATAACCTGACCAATTCAATTTTTGGACTATTCCTTTTATGACCTCAAAGACTTGACTATCAAACAAAAAATCAATGTTGGTCGAAGCGCTAAACATGTGGGGTTCATAGGATGCTCTTTTCTGGAAGGTGCATGCAATAATAGTTCCATCCTTGCATAATACACTGCAGCCAATATCATAACCCTTTATATACGATTGAATAACAACTTCTTCCGGAAGAACATGATCTTTGCAATAGTTGATTAAGGATACCGGATCATCAAAAAATTTAATTCCAATGCCACCATTGCCCTTGCATGGTTTTATCAGGGCAGGAAAAGCGAAGGATGAGAGTGCTTCTTCAAATTCGTCACCAGGATGATACAATATTGTGGTTGGAGTTGGGAAGTTATTTTTGTTTAGCCATTCGGAAAAGAGCCACTTATTTGTGGCTATATCAAATGTTTCAGCCTTTGGCATGGGGCCAAATGCGGTGAACGGTAAAAGTGTTTTTCCGTGCTCTGAAAGGAAACGGATCGTGGGTTCATCGATTGGTAAAACCAGGTCGACCTTTCTATTTTTGACGATATCCGTAATTGCGATAAATCTACCTTCTTCTCCTGCTTCCTTTGGAAAACTGAAGAACTTTTTAGTATATCGGGAAAAACGAATACTTGCTGATAGATCATTTGAAAGAACATAAATTTCCAAATGGTTAATCCTTCCCAAACATTGTAAGACAGGTAAAGCAAAAAAACTCTCCCCATCAGGAATCAGTACTGTGAAGGGTTCGTAAACTGCATTAGTGGTGGTCATGTAGTTTTCTTTTTGAATACATTTCTAATTTTTTTGCGAAATTGAATATACTCTGAGATTATCATAGGAACAGGATCCTTCAGGTGATTATCCAGTTTAGAATGATCAAAATATTGAATTGAACTCTTTCTGTGCAATATTTTGCGCAGTAATATTTTTAAAGCAGTTGCCCCATCAACGTATCTTATATGTTGATATTTTATTTCAGGGAAATCACGTTTTAATCCCAAAAGCACTGCTAAATGTGGAAAGTTCACACCTGCATTCATAGACCCAACAACGCTTCCCCAAAATCGGGGATTCATCTCAATTACTTTAACTTGGTTGTCCTTTTCATCGTACCTTAAATCAAAGTGAACAACCCCAGACCAATTTAATCCTGTAATTACTTCTTTTACAACGTTATAAACATTATTATCGAAGAGAAAGTCAATGTTCATTGTTTGGCCAAAATAGAATGGATCGGCAATGATTCGCTTTTGTATGGTACTAGCAAGAATGATTCCATCCTGACATAACACACTACAATCAATATCATATCCCATGATAAAGGATTGTACCATATATTCTTCTGAAGGTATCCGATCCTTGCAGTAGACAATTAAAGATTCGGGGTCATCAAAAAATTTAATTCCTATACCTCCATCTCCTCTTAAAGGTTTTATTAATGCAGGAAACGAAAAGTTCAAAAGGTTTTGTTCAAAGGTTTCGTTGTTTTGATACAGAAGAGTTAATGGAACTGGTAATTTATTCTTTTTCAGCCATTCAGCCAATAGCCATTTATCCGCAGCAATATCAAATGCTTCAGGGGTTGGAAGAAGAGATATTGGTGCATATTTTAATAGTTCACTCCCGTTCTCCGAAAGGAAGCGAATTGTTGGTTGGTCGATTGGTAAAATTAGGTCAATCTTCTCGGTATTAAGAATTTTTTTGATGGCCGCTAACCTTCCGGCGTGCCCTTCTTCTTTCGGAAAGCTGAAAAATTTATAGGTATATCTGGAATAGCGAATTGTTGCTGCAGGGTCGTTTGCCAGTACATAAATTTTTAAATTCTTTACCCTGCCAAGACATTGTATTGTTGGTATAGCAAAGAAACACTCCCCATCTGTCATTAAAACAGATATAGATTCTTTTTCCTGAAATTTAGTATTCATGTTTTTCAATATATGAAAATTTTGGATAAACAACTATGAACCTAGTAATAGGACTCTCCTATTGCATCCTAAAGTATAAATTATTTTGAAATATTGGTTTCATTCAAGCATTTTTGCAAAGCTTCTGCAAAAATTTTATCATTAGGTGGAGCGAAAATCCGGGAATGTTCGCCGGGAATATTTAAAATCTCAACTCCACCGAGGGCATACTTATCCCAGCCGTAATGAATAGGATCTTTGATGTAAAATGTTTGATCCATTGCTCTGAATAGATGAAGTTTGCCAGAATACATCGGCAGTATGTAATTTTCCAATGCTTGATAATTGGCTCGATGTACTTTATGGAGATATTTGGGCAATTCATTCCTTTTTCCTTCTGAAACCCCCTCCGTTTTCATCCTGTCATC
>JBBQJE010000254.1:0-5105 GCA_038325635.1 Bacteroidales bacterium | reverse complement strand
TCTTTGAATTGCCATCAGGAGGGGATACAAGCTATCCGGGATTTCTTGTTTATCAAGATAAACTTTGGATCTCATACTATTCTTCCCATGAAGAAAAAACATCCATTTATTTGACCGTCATTCCATTGGAAAAAATAAAGTAATTGAATAAATAGATAGAAATTAAAATATATTCAACCAGCAGCTGATAATCAAGAAGTTAAATTTTCAAGCATTTTATGGGTCATAGAGATAATACCACCCAAATATATTTTTCGCCATTCAAATCTAACAACTCATTCTAGGTAAAAACAATTCATTAATCGTGAAACTTATCATATTCGTAGTCATCTTCTTTTGTTGCTCTACTGCAAATATTGAAAGCATTGCCTCTGAAAAGCTGAAGAAAGCTGCTTTAGAACAGCTTCATTCAACGTTAAGTAGCAATTTTGAATGGGAAAAGGTGCATGCCGCCGAATTCTTACTTAATCTTGGTTATCCCGAAAATGTATATGAAACTTTCCTAAAAGAAGAAGAGCAAAAAGGAGATGAAATTTATTACCGGATTGGTATCTGGCGAGTCTTGGCACAGGCTTCGCTAAAGTCAGAAGATAAGCAACATTGGATTGATTCTATTGCATCCGTTTTCTCATCACCAAATTCACCATAACTTCTTCATGCTGTTGAAACTTTAGCAAAACTAAGGATATCTCCTTATGAAATAAATCGAGGTGTGACTGATTCTATTCTAAGTGGTATTCATAATCCAATGTGGTTATTTACATTATGGGGAACAGCTTTTACCTCTGCAAGTAAAGAAAAACAAGTTAAACAAGAATTGATACAAATATTAAATTCTTCAGAGGAATCTGCTGATGTTCGAAGACTAGCCGCTTATTCCTTGCGCTTTATCAAAGAAATTAAAAAGGAAGATCAGAATGTCATATTGAATATTGCAATAAATGAACCTGTTACGTCAATAGCTTATACCTATATTTTATGTAGTGCCTTGGCAAGTATTTCAAAAGATTCACTTAATACCGTAAGAGCTAGATATTGCCGGAAAAAATTGAAAGAAATCGCGATTACGCCAGGTGTGGCAGGGCGTACTGAAGCAATATCCATCATTGGAGAGATAGGGGGGCTAAAGGATTTAATGCAACTAAAAGCAATAATTCGAGAGTTTAATCGTAATAAACTAAATGAAAGTCCAGACATTGCAATTGCCGCCTCAAGTGCCATTCTCTGGATAGACCGTCGACAAAAGTGTGCAGTAAAGGCAAATTCGAAATGAAAATTTCTAATATTTAAGAGATGTTTACTACTCCATCAATGATACATACACCAGAATTGAAATTGCCAAAAGGAGCATGGCTTGTAGTTGCATTGCTTTTTTTTATAGGTGCATTAAACTATCTGGATCGCATAATGATCACCACAATGCGTTCTTCAATCATCGAAGCTTTGCCTATGAGCGACGCCCGTTTTGGGCTTCTGACATCAGCGTTTTTATGGACCTACGGTTTATTGAGTCCTCTTGCAGGATTTCTTGCTGACAAATTTAAACGCAGTCGAATTATTATCGTAAGCTTATTGGTATGGTCTATTGTAACATGGTTAACTGCTTACTCTAAAACCTATGAACAATTATTGGCAACACGCATTCTCATGGGAATAAGTGAAGCTTGTTATTTTCCGGCAGCTTTGGCACTAATTGCGGATTACCACCGAAATACTACCCGTTCTCTTGCCACTGGTATACACATGACCGGAATTATGGTGGGTTCGAGCCTTGGTTTTCTCGGCGGAATTATAGCGGAAAATCATTCTTGGAATTATGTATTCATTTTTTTCGGCATCTTGGGGATAGTATATTCCTTAGTAATCGCATTATTTCTTCGGGATCTGCCCAAAACTGCGCATGACTCCATTAACGATAAACTTGAAGACAAAATAAATTTCTTTGAAGGTATCCGTGAGTTATTCAGAAAAAGATCTTTCATCTTGATGCTTGGTTATTGGAGTCTTTTAGGAATTGTGGGTTGGTTGGTTATTGGATGGCTTCCTACCTATTACAAGGAGCATTTCAAACTTTCTCAGGGTATTGCTGGTCTCTATGCAACTGGATACTTATATCCTGCGCAAATTGTTGGTTTACTTTTAGGTGGTTATCTTGCTGACAGGTGGAGTCGAACGAACATGCGTGCCAGGATACTTGTGCCTGCTATAGGTTGTTGCATCGCTGCACCATCTGTTTTGATTGCCAGTGGCACAGCAATTCTCCCAATAGCAATTATTGCTTTTATGTTTTATGCTATCACTCGAGCCTTTGGAGATTCTAATATGATGCCAATGCTATGCATGGTGGTCGATCCTCGTTATAGAGCGAAAAGTTATGGGGTCTTAAATTTTTTCGGGAGAATTGTTGGTGGCACTGCGCTTTACGCCGGTGGTGTTTTACGTGACTCGAACATTGATCTTAGTACAATTTACCTGTTCGCATCTTTGATGATGATGATATGTGGTATTCTGTTGTTTATGATAAGGACAAAATCAACGATTGATGCGAGGTGAAAATTCAAATTAATTATTTATACAAGAAAAAATAGTATGTTATCTAGCGAAGAAATGAGTGGCGTTTGGGCGGGACTACCGGTGGCATGGGATAAAAATCTGGCGTTTGATGAAGATGCCTATAGGGCTGATTTAGAGCGCACCTGCAAGTCGGGTGTCTCCGGAGTATATACAGCAGGCACTACCGGGGAGTTCTATGCTATGGAGTTTGATGAATGGAAAATTATCACCAAGGCAACTATTGAGGAGTGTAAGAAGCATAGAACTCCTGTGATGATCGGAGTTACTTCAACTTACTTGATAGGAGCGTTGCGTCGCACTATATATGCCACCCAAGTTGGTGCAGATGCGATTCAAGTCGCCATGCCTTTCTGGATGGAGTTGGATGATGCTCACGTTGTTCCTTTTTTTAAGGCTATAAGCGACGCTTGCCCGCAGTTAGCACTGACTATTTACGAAACAATGCGCGCAAAAAAAACGCTCACCATAAATCAACACCGTGCTATCAAAGATGTTACCAAGTCATACCTTGCTGTGAAATCAAATGCACTCACAATTGGCTGTACACCTCAGGGATGTGAAGAGCTTAGCGAATTTGTCAATGTTTGGGTTGGCGAAAAAGAATGGAGCCGTCTTGGTCCACATGGTGCAAATGGTTGTGCCAGTGCACTTGTATATATGAACCCGCGGGTTATTCTTTATATGCTCACTTTGTTGAGGCAGAAAAAATGGGATGAGTTAAAGCCTTGGACAGATTTAGTGAACAAGCTGACCAATCAGGGGCTAGCTCCATTTGCGCAGAAGGGTTTCACCGATACTGCTTTTGACCACATGATGGGGGTTGCAACAGGATTTCTTAAAATGAACGTTCGCTCACGTGGAACTTATACAAGTGCTACAGAAGAAGATATCCAACAACTTCAAACATGGATGAAAATTCATACCCCTCAACTACTTTGCTTGTAATATATTGTCAAAATTCTGAGCGTATTAATACTATAAAATATTTCTATATGTTTATAAACTATTTCAAATGTAACATGAGTTTATACTATTAAAATCATCTAATGAAACGACCATGAGAAAACCTATTTCACACAAGGGAATGATTACTGGGAGTTCCATCGGATAGTTAAAAAGCAAAATTATAAACAGATGAAAAATATACTTATTATTGTCTTGATACTGATTTCATTCACCGTACTGGGAGGTGAAATTAAGGTGGGTATAGCATCCCGTGTGATTACACCGATGCTCCCCTTCTGGTTGACCGGCTATGCAAGCAGAACCAAACCGGCCACAGAGATTTTGCATGATATATGGGCCAAAGTCGTAGTTATTGAAGAAAATTCAGGAAGTCGCGTTGTAATAGTAACCACCGACCTTTTAGGACTTACTCATGAAGTATCGGAATCCATTGCAGAACGAATCAACAAAAAGTACGGAATTACTCGTTCACAGTTGCTTTTAAATTCATCACATACACATTCAGGACCAGTAGTATGGCCGGCAGTTAGTGTGATTTTTGACTTTAATACTGAGGAGCAGCAAGCTGCGGAGAGATTCACTTTGAAATTAACAGATGATATCGTTTCATTGATTGATTCGGCAATGATTCATCTCACGCCAATGCTTTTGTGGAGTGGCCATGGTTCTGCTGAATTCGCTATGAACCGACGTGAACCCACTGAAAAAGGAATCGTAAATGGCAAAAACATAAATGGGCCTGTCGATCATGATGTTCCAGTGCTGAAATTTTCAACGCCTGATGGAGTATTGAAAGCAATATTATTTGGCTATGCATGTCATAATACAACGTTGAATATCAATCAAATAAGCGGCGATTATGCCGGATTTGCACAAATTGATCTCCAGAAAATGTATCCCGGAGTTACAGCAATGTTCTTCATGGGCTGTGGCGGAGATCAGAACCCTCAGCCTCGTGGAACAATAGAACTTGCCATGCAACATGGCAAAGCATTGTCCGAAGCAGTTCAAAAGGTATTAGCTGGTGAGCTTCATCCGGTTCATCCTCCTATTCGAACGGACTATGCAACGGTTGAACTGGAATTTTCTCCATTCGATCTCAAATTATACCAAAATGACATCCTAGGCACTAATCGATATTTACATCGTCGGGCTAAACTGTTGTTGGAAGCATACAATAAAGGATGGGATGTTAGCCATTTGCATTATCCGCTACAAGTCGTACGCTTCAATAAGGATCTGACAATTTTGGCCATGAGTGGCGAAGTAGTAGTAGACTATTCACTGAAAATGAAAAAGGAGTTTAAAAATGAGAATTTGTTTGTGGCCGGTTACTGTAACGAAGTGTTGTGCTACATACCAACTAGGCGGATACTCGAAGAGGGTGGTTATGAAGCAAATGAAAGCATGATATACTACGGACTTCCAGGTCCCTTTGCGAATAATGTGGAAGAGAAGATATCAAATTCAATTCATCGTTTAATGAAACATGTAGGTGTCAAATCTTCAAAAAATTGACTTTATATTAGTGTAAATAAAGGAAATGTTATGACAACATTGAAAAA
>JBBQJE010000253.1:0-5106 GCA_038325635.1 Bacteroidales bacterium | reverse complement strand
ATCTTTGCACCCACAATAAAATAAGGTGCCATAGCTCAGTTGGTAGAGCAACGGACTGAAAATCCGTGTGTCCCTAGTTCGATTCTTGGTGGCACCACAAACCTGTCAGACTTCAAACCCTGACAGGTTTTGTTTTTTGCTATATTTGCCGACCTGATATTTTTCTATGGAATATACTTCAATGACATTACCTAACGGGATTCGCCTGATCCATGCATCGGTAGATTCGCCTGTTGCTCACTGTGGAGTCGTCATCAATACCGGCTCGCGCGACGAAAACCCAGCCGAACACGGAATGGCTCATTTCATTGAACATACGATCTTTAAAGGAACAGTAAAGAGAAAGGCTTACCATATTATAAGCAGGCTGGAGGATGTTGGTGGCGAAATGAATGCCTATACTTCAAAGGAAGAAACAGCCATTCATGCATCTTTCTTGTGCGAATATTATGAAAGAGCCATCGAATTATTTAGCGATATCCTGATTGATAGCACTTTCCCTGACAAGGAATTAAAAAAAGAGCAGGAAGTGATTGTGGATGAGATAAATTCATACAACGATACGCCCTCTGAACTAATATTTGATGAATTTGAGGAGTTGATTTACGAGGGTCACCCTATGGGAAGAAGCATCCTGGGTACTCCGGAGCTTGTGAGGGGCTTCCAATCGTCGGATATCCGAAATTTCATGGCGAATAATTACCATACTGATCAGATGGTAATTTGTTCAGCAGGTAATATTTCCGCTAAAAAATTTTTTCAACTCACACAACGCTATTTCGAGCGGTTTAAGCCTAATTACAGGCCAGGTATACGTGATCGGTTCATATCCTACCTTCCTAAGCAAAAGAGGGTTGAAAAAAATACATTCCAGGCTCATTGCATAATTGGTGGCGAAGCTTTTGATGTTTATCATCCGGACAGGCTTAAATTGGTATTATTAAATAGCATTTTGGGAGGACAATCCGGGAATTCGAGATTAAACCTGAGTTTACGCGAACGAAATGGCATCGCGTATAATTTGGAATCATCTTATACCGCTTATACGGATACCGGTACCATTACTATTTATTTTGGAACCGATCAGGAGAATTTAGAAAGGGCACTAACGCTGATAGACCGCGAAATAAAGATGCTACAAAACAAGTCACTTGGTGATCTTCAATTGAGTAAGGCTAGGAAGCAGCTAATTGGTCAGTTGGCCATGTCGCAGGAAAACCATGAAGATCTGATGCTGGCCATCGGAAAAAGCATGTTGGTTTTCAATAAAGTGGAGAATTTGGAAGATATTTACAAGAAAATCGGTGAAATCACGGCATCTCAATTAATGGATGTGGCAAACCGGGTATTGGAACCTAAAAATTTGTCGACTTTGATTTACCAACAATGAAAATCGATCAATTACTCGAAAGTTATATCCTCTCAAATACGGTTGAAGAGGATCCGATCCTGAAAAAATTGTATCGCGAAACAAATTTAAGGCTAGTTAACGGACGCATGTGTTCCGGTCACCTACAAGGCTCTGTTCTTGCCCTAATCAGCCGGTTAATTGCTCCTAAAAGGATATTAGAAGTTGGGACTTATACGGGATATTCTGCCATTTGCCTAGCTAAAGGACTCGCAACTAATGGTTTGCTTCATACCATCGAGATCAATGACGAGCTGGAGCAGTTTGCGGCAGATTATTTTGTCGAAACGGGAATGAAAGAACAAATCATTCAACATATCGGTGATGCGACTGATATTCTGCCGCAATTGGATGAAGTGTTTGAACTGGCTTTCCTGGACGCAGATAAGCGATTGTATCTTTCACATTATCAGATGATCTTTCCGAAAATGGCCCCGGGAGGGTTGATCATAGCAGATAATACCCTGTGGGGAGGTAAAGTAGTAGGTAAAATCGCCCAAAATGACGAGCAAACATTGGCAATTTTGGAATTTAACGATTTTGTGAAAAATGATCCGCGCATCGAAGCGACAATCCTACCCATCCGCGACGGCATGACGCTGCTAAGAAAGATTTCGTATTGATCCGTTTCCATGGGTTGCACCCGTTTTCGTGGGTCGCATTTCCGAATTGTCGAATTGTCGAATTGCCGAATCGTCGAATTGCCGAATTGCCGAATTTTTATCCGCCTCTTTTTTCTTCTAAAAATGACGTAACTTATAGAAACTGTCATTTAAATTTTATGAAGGAAGATTTTCTCCATTTTCTATGGAAAAACAGGTTGTATGAACCTGTACAACTGATTACTAATGAGAAAGAAATAGTTGAGATAATTCAGGTTGGCAGGCACAATATCCATGCCGGTCCTGATTTTTTTGATGCACGTATCCGCATTGGTAAAACACTTTGGGCCGGTAATGTAGAGATTCATTTAAAAGCTTCAGATTGGAACCGGCATGGTCACCAATCAGACCCACTCTACCAAAATACGATTCTGCATGTGGTTGCTGAATACGATCTGTCCGTGAGAAATTGCGCCGGATCAACGATTCCAACTGTGGAGATTGGATGGCCACTTTGGATAGAATACAACTATACCTCTTTGATGCAAAAGCACGACTGGGTTAACTGTGCTTCACAACTGAATAGAATCGATCCTTTCCGAATTCGCTTTTTCTTAAACGGATTAGCAATTGAGCGCCTTCAGAAAAAAATTGCCTCTATTGAGGTTTTATTGCACGATTCAAAAGAAGATTGGAATGAAACATTTTATTGGTTTTTAGCCCGGAGTTTTGGGTTTCGCCAAAATGGAGACCCATTCGAGATGTTAGCACGATCCCTGCCCTTGTCCGTAATTCAGAAACACCGAGAATCAATTTTTCAACTGGAGGCCTTGTTGTTTGGTCAGGCCGGACTGCTCAATGAGTCATTGATACAGGATGATTCCGCTCAATCACTCCGTAATGAATATGAATACCTATCTTCCAAATACGAACTGAATTCAATAGCCGGACATCTTTGGAAATTTATGCGGATGCATCCTTTAAACTTTCCGACCATCCGGATTGCTCAGTTTGCAGGTATTCTGCGGTGTTCACCGTCACTTTTTTCTTCTATATTAGAGCTGAAGACAGTCGATGAATATCGTTCACTCTTCAAGGTTGAAGCATCCCCTTACTGGAATACCCATTATACATTTTTCAAATCCTCGAAAGATCAACCAAAGGAAATGGGAGAGGAGTCATTTCAATTAATTTTAGTCAACGTAATAGTGCCTTTTCTTTTCCTATACGGAGATCGAAACAGCAAACAGGAGCTAAAAGATCGTGCCCTAAAAATCATGGAAGAGCTTCCCTCAGAGAATAACACCATTTTGCGGCACTGGGCGTCAGCCGGAATTCAATCCTTCAACGCACTCGAATCTCAAGCCTTACTGCATCTCCACCACGAGTATTGTGAACCGAAGCGATGTCTGGAATGTTCGATAGGGCAAAAGCTTGTAACGCATAAATGTTGATGCTATCGGTCTTATTCGAAGCAAACACACCAGATACTTCACCTCTATTAGAAAATCACTAAAAATTAGTTTGTACAAGGACTTTGGTCACATTGGAAAAAATAAATTAGTAGTTTTGATTTCAATTTCCAAAGTAGATTATTCTAAAATGTCATTTTAAACATTTTGCATACTCAAATGTTCAAATAATGGATTCCCGAAATTTTTTAACCAAATCCTTTTTGATCTTTTTATTTGTAATTAATTTATCCTGCCATTCGGCGATAAATCCTGTCGTGCCTGATATTTCCGATATCTCGCAAAATCAAAAGCAAGAAGTTCAATATGCTCAATTTTCGTTCGATTTCGGGGTAAAAGGGGTCGCACCGGTTGTTATGACTAACTCTGAATTGACGGGTGGAACACTTACGGTTGAAAACGATCCTGCTAATTCTTCCAACCAATGCTTGCAGTTAAACAAGACTTCAACTCTTTCCACTAGTCAACTCACTACATATAAAGACTTTACTCCAATTGTACAAGGCACTGTTTCGGTTGAGGCTAAAGTGAGGATTACGGATGCATTTCATTGGAAGCAATTTACACTTATGGCAAATTCTACTACCGAAATTGCAGGTGTAATTATTGGCGATGTGGGAAAAATGACTGCCATTGAAAATACAGGAAATAATTTCACCATAATTCCTAAGATTATTACGAATCAATGGTACACCGTTAAATTGTCTTTGAATTTGTCTGCTAAGACGTATGATGTTTTTGTCGACGGCACGAAGATGACCCAAAAATCACTTACCTGGAAAAACCAATCCATTGCTCCTAGTCAGTTTTCCAGAATGTTGTTCAGAAATTGTGGCAGTACGATTTCTGATACTTATTTTGTCGATCAGATAACGGTTACAGCAAGCAATATTCCAGATTTGGTATCTAATAGTGGAACAGATTTTTCAAGCAGTACCTCTGCCCGGTTAATTGGAAGAACTTGCCCGACACAATATTATATCTCTTTGCCTGTCGGGTGGACTCCTACCAAAAAGTGGCCGATTTTCATGTATAACATACGTGAAGGAGGAGATGCTGCCCCAAATAATGGACCTCAGACTTTTGCGCAGAAAAGAGGTAATATGCCATTTATTATTGTGTCAGTGAAAACTTTAAATATAGCAGGTGTGGCAAATAGTTATCCAGATGACGTAAATGACTACTGTAGAGCTACTTCTGATCAATTGTTTGATGAATTAGCAGTAATCGAACTTTTCAAGCAAATAAAGGCAGATTACAATGGGGAAGATAAATTTTATTGGGACGGTTTCTCTGCCGGTGGCCATTCTTTTTGGCCTCTGGTAATGTGGCGACCTGAGTATATTGCTGCGGCTTGTTGTTCGGCCTGTAATTATCTTGGGACCGGTGGACCAGATCCGGCAGATTTAGGACGAGGTATGACAAGTAAAGGGGTCTCAAATGCACCGGAAAGAATCAATCTCCCTGTTAAACAGTATACTGGGTCTCTTGATGCAGTAGCTGAGATAGGAGTTACAACAGGCAAAGGAATGTGGCAACAATTTATGAATGCGAAAAAAACATGTGATGCTCACGGATATACCAATGTCAGTATTGATATCCTGCCTGGAGTTGGTCATCAGAT
>JBBQJE010000252.1:0-5142 GCA_038325635.1 Bacteroidales bacterium | reverse complement strand
AAAGCCGCTGGCTGAAGCCTGTAAAAAACAAGGAGTCAAACTTGGTATTTACTATTCTCAGGCTGTCGACTGGACCAATCCTGGAGGATCTGCTGCGCGGCGACTAATGAAGGAAGGCTGGCCAAATCCTGATTCAGCCCGCATCGACCAATATACAAAAGAACACGATGGACATTGGGATCCTGTACAGTTAACAGCCACTTTCGATGAATATATAGACAAGGTTGCGGTTCCGCAAGTAAAAGAATTGCTGACCAACTACGGCGAAATTTCAATTTTATGGTGGGATTACGAAGCTCAGATGAAAAGTGCGGAAGGAGCAGCCAAGCTGGATGAATTACTGGCTCTCCAACCCAATATTATCACCAACGACCGGTTACACCCAAATTTTCGTGGCGACACGAAAACACCGGAACAGGCAATCCCCGAAAGGGATGCAGTGAATGGGCAAAACTGGGAGACGTGCATGACCATGAACAGTTCGTGGGGTTACCGAAAAAACGATAACAATTGGAAGTCATCTGAAACCTTAATTCGCAATCTGGTTAAAATAGCATCCCGTGGAGGAAACTATTTACTAAATATCGGGCCAAAACCCGATGGAACCTTCCCAGAGGAGAGTATTCAGCGTTTACAAGAAATTGGTCAATGGATGAAAGTATACGGAGAAGCTATTTATGGAACAACTGCAAGCCCTTTAGCTGTCTTGCCTTGGGGCGAATGCACCAAAAAGGAATCAAAAAACTCCACTGCATTATATCTTTCGGTATTCGATTGGCCTAAGGATGGGGTACTTATAGTTCCCGGGCTTGAGAACAAAGTCTTCTCGGCAAAACTGTTGGCAACCGAAACCCGGTTGAAAACGAAACTTACAACAAATGGTTTAACTATCAGCATTCCGGCAATAGCCCCAAACCAAATAGCAAGCGTAATAAAGCTTGAGGTAAAGGGGAAAGTGGGGGAAATGAATGCCGCTAATCCAAAAAAGAAAATGCAAAGAGGAGCGCTGGACTAATGAAAACGATCAACTAAAACAGCTAATTTTAGAGAACGAATAATACAAAAATGTATAATCTCAATCCAAGGTATCATGAATAAGCTCAAGCTAAGCATTCTAATCTATATTGTTTTTACCTCTGCAACGTTTGCCGGAAATTTGAATTTTTATGTGTCACCATCTGGGAACGACCAAAATCCGGGAACCAAAGAGTTGCCTGTTTCGACTTTTACTGCCGCCCGCGATTTAGTCAGGAAATATAAATCGATTCATGATTTGCCTGTCGAGGAAATAACTGTTTGGGTTTCAGGAGGAAAATATTACCAGCAAGAGCCTTTTGTTTTAAACGAAAATGATTCTGGAACGCCCGGTGCGCCTGTTGTTTGGCGAGCTGTAAAAGGTGAAAAAGTGAGTATAAGCGGAGGAATTTCAATATCAACAGATGCATTTCATAAAATTGACGATAAATCAGTTCGGGATCGACTTACACCTACTGCATCTCTAAATGTACGATGTGTTGATTTGAAAGCATTGGGGATAACAAATTTCGGAACGATTCAACGTATTGGACATGCAATACCTGTCTATACTGCTCCGCTGGAATTATTTTTCAATCATGAGCCGATGACTTTAGCCAGATATCCCAACGAAGGTTTTATCCCGATAGGTGAAGTAATTGATGGAGGTTCAATTCCTCGTAATGGTGACTATTCAAACCGGGGTGCCACCTTTAAATACACTGACAAGCGCCACGCAGTATGGGCTGGCTATGATGACGTCTGGTTTCAGGGCACATTCGATAATGGATATGCTGATGACCAGATTCTTGTAGAAAAAATTGACACTGTCAGCAAAAAGGTAAAATTATCTTCACCTCACATTTATGGTGTCCGAAACGGGAAAGATTACCAGCATTATATAGCTTTAAATATTCTGGATGAATTAGATAGGCCGGGTGAATATTTCCTCAACCGAAAAACGGGGATGTTGTATTTCTGGCCTCCTTCTGATTTACAAAAAGGAACAATAATGATTTCGATCTTGGAAGAACCGCTTGTTTGTCTGGAAGGGGTTAGCCACATCGTTTTTCGTGATTTCACCTTGGAATATGGACGTGGAATGGGACTCTACATGGAACGTGGTCAGAACAATTTAATAGCAGGGTGTACCATCCGTAATTTTGGAACGAGCGGGATAAGCATGGGGCAAGGAGCCCGTCAAACATTCCCGGGAGTAACAGTGGATGACTACGACGGTGTGCCTGTTTCACGGATGATTGGTAATTATTCGATGCAGATGTATAAATATACGACTTGGGACCGGAAAGCAGGCATCAACCACAAGATTCAAAGTTGTGATATTTACAATACCGGTTCTGGTGGCATTATTTTAAGTGGAGGAGACAAGCGGAAGCTCATTTCAGGAAATAATGAGGTGGTAAACTGCAAGATACACGATTATAACCGAAGGAATAAGTTTCGGTGGGCCGGAGTCAGCGTTGATGGCTGCGGTAATAAGATATCACATTGTGAGATCTATAATTCTGATTTTCACGGTATTTTTAGCGTTGGCCCCGAACATTTGTTTGAGTACAACAACGTTCATCATGTTACCTTGAATTCGGATGATGTGTCGGCATGGTACACCGGGAGAAATCCCAGCGACAGGGGACTTATTATCCGATATAATTATTTCCACGATTGTGGTAATCCTAGTCACATGACCATGGGGATATATTGCGATGACTCAACTGCCGGGGTTACCGTATTTGGCAATGTCTTTTTTAATATGCACAACAGTTACGGGGTATTTTACAGCAATAGCGGCAGAGATTTAACCGTGAAAAACAATATTGTGATTAACCCACAAGATTTCACCGTCGAATTAAGTCCCCATTATTTTACATGGTACAAAGGGAAAGCACCGCTCACATTTGGAAAGGGGAAAGTATTTGATCAAAGATTGTTAAAGGATATCAACATTAAGGAACCTCCTTATAGTGAACGTTACCCTGAATTAGTAAATTACATGGATGTTATTGTTGAGGGGGAAGAGTGGGAAGGCATGAGAACCAAACGAAATGTCTTGTCAACCAATGTAATAATTGGTGGAAATGAAGATTTGATACGAATCAGACAAAATGGAACGGGTGTTTTTGAGAATGTTGCTAATTTTCAGACCAAAAATGATCCGGGGTTTGTCGATTTTAAAGGTGGAAATTTCATGCTACGTCAAGATTCTGAAGTATTTAAAAAGTTGCCGGATTTTAACCCTGTACCATTTGACAAAATGGGATTGTATGTTGATGAATTCAGGAAAGTAATCAGTTAGTAAAATATAATTAAAATGAGATCAATTCAACTCAAGAAACTATTCTCAATAACCTGTTTCACTTTAGGAAGTTTGATGTTAGCAGCCCAGCAACCGGTCGAGGATCTGACGCGCTATGTGAATCCGCTAATTGGCACCAAAGAAATGGGCCATGTATTTCCGGGCGCCTGTACCCCATTTGGAATGGTACAGCTAAGTCCGGATACCGATACGATACCGTATGCCGTAAATGGCAAATACAACGGCGAGGTTTACCGTTATTGTGCCGGATACCAGTACAATGACCCAACAATTGTTGGATTTAGTCATACCCACCTGAGCGGAACCGGGCATTCCGATTTAGCCGATTTTCTGTTGATGCCTACCGTTGGAGAGGTGAAGCTAAATCCGGGTACGGCAAAGAATCCCGAAACTGGCTATCGCTCTCGTTTCACTCACAAAACGGAAAAGGCTGAACCTGGCTATTACCGGGTCATGCTGGACGATTACAAGATCAACGCGGAATTGACTACTTCCACACACGTTGGATTTCATCAGTATACTTTTCCAAAAAGTGATGATTCACATGTAATTCTTGATCTCAACCACGGCATCTACAATTATGATGGGAAAGTTTTGTGGTCGTATATTCGGGTCGAAAATGACACACTGGTTACAGGTTACCGGATTACCAGCGGCTGGGCCAGAACAAATTACCTCTATTTTGCCATGGTATTCTCGAAACCAATTAAGAGTTACGGAGGGAAAAATTTCGAGGATCTTGTCTACAAAGGATTTTGGCGCAAATTCGATCAGGAACACAATTTTCCGGAGATGGCCGGCAAAAACCTGAAAGCACATTTCGATTTTGCTACCACAGAAGGAGAGAAAATAAAAATCAAATTTGCCATTTCAGCCGTTAGTACAGAAGGTGCCTTAAAAAATTTGCAGGCAGAAGTGCCGCATTTCAATTTTGAGCAGGTTCGGCAAGAGGCTAAAAGTAAATGGCAAAGTGAATTGAGCAAAATCACGGTGGAGGCTTCGGAAGAGAAGAAAATCACTTTTTATACTTCGCTCTACCATACATTTATCAATCCAATTCAATACATGGATGTTGACGGTAAATACCGCGGCCTCGACCATAATATCCATCAGGCAGACGGGTTTGTAAATTACTCTGTGTTTTCACTTTGGGATACCTATCGGGCACTTCACCCGTTGTTTACTTTAATTCAACCGGATAGAGCTTCCGACATGATCAACTCCATGTTGGCACATTATGACCAGAGTGTCCATAAATTGTTGCCGGTATGGAGCCATTTTGGAAACGAAAACTGGTGCATGATCGGCTACCATGCCGTACCGGTTATCGTGGATGCCTGGATGAACGGCATCAGGGGTTTTGACGGAAAACGAGCGCTGGCGGCTTGTGTGGCTTCCGCGAAGCATCGGAGTTATGGCAATTTGGGCGATTACATGGATTTTGGCTATGTTCCATACGATAAAAATGCCGTGGGTTCGTCTATGACACTCGAATATGCGTACGACGACTGGACCATCAGCCAAATGGCTAAATCGTTGGGAGAGAATGATATTGCTGCGGAATTTGAGAAGCGCTCCAACAATTGGAAGATTCTCTTCAACGATAAAACCGGATTTGTTGGCGCAAAGGACAGTAAAGGAAACTGGAAATCTCCTTTCGACCCGATGCACACGGCAAACGAAGGATTCATTGAAGGTAATTCATGGAATTATTCCCTTTATGTTCCGCAAGATATACCAACACTTATTCAAAAGATGGGAGGCAACAATCGTTTCAGCGAACATCTGGATTC
>JBBQJE010000251.1:0-5156 GCA_038325635.1 Bacteroidales bacterium | reverse complement strand
TTAATACTTGGGTTACCCCCTTTATTCCCTACAAGATAATAAACTATTCGTGAACTACAAACATTTCAATGAACTTTTTTCGCTAAAACCCCAATAAAATAAGGACTTTTAGATATATTTGTTAACTAAACGACATTGAATCATAATTAGAAATATATTTTGGAAGCACAATTGAAATAAAAGTGAATAAAAAGGAAATAGGGATGAACTTCAATTTTACACCGAAACATCTCCCTTAATATGAGGATGTGCTTGGTAATTAATCAGCTCAAAATCATCATATTTAAAGTCAAAAATGCTATTTACTTCAGGATTTATTTTCAATTGCGGGAGCGGATAAGGTACGCGAGTAAGTTGAAGCTTAACCTGATCCAAATGATTATTATAAATATGCGCATCACCAAAAGTATGCACAAAATCGCCGGGTTTTAGTCCGGTGACGTGTGCTATCATCATAGTTAACAATGCATACGAAGCAATATTGAACGGTACTCCCAGAAATACATCCGCACTGCGCTGGTACAATTGGCAGGAGAGCTTTCCGTCGTTAACATAAAATTGGAACAATAAGTGACAGGGCGGCAGTTTCATCTTATCAATATCGCCAACATTCCAGGCACTTACAATTAGTCTACGGGAGGATGGGTTGTGTTTTATCTGTTCGATCAGCTGAGTGATCTGGTCAATTTCTCTGCCATCAGGCGTCGACCATGAACGCCATTGGTGACCATAAACCGGTCCAAGTTCACCATTTTCATCCGCCCATTCGTTCCAGATTTTTACTCCATTGTCTTGGAGATATTTTACGTTAGTATCTCCATTCAGAAACCAGAGCAGCTCATAAATGATCGATTTCAGGTGCAACTTTTTGGTGGTCACAACCGGAAAACCATCTTCCAGATTGAAACGCATCTGGTAGCCAAACCTGCTGATCGTTCCTGTGCCGGTGCGATCGGAGCGCACACTTCCGGTATCAAGCAAGTGAGTTAGCAAGTCGAGATATTGTTTCATTCAATCATTATTTTTCGGTTGATTCTGATGTTGATTCGCCTCTCTTGGTTATCTCATCCCTTATCACAGATGCTTTCTCGTATTCTTCGTCGTGAATGGCTTTTTCGAGCATCTCATTCAATTCATCGAGAATAAATTCATCGTAGATTGAATGTTCATCCAGTTCATCCTTGATATCAGCCCCTTCCGCCGAATCTTCAAAATCGATGATGATGCCTGTTTGGCTCATGACCTCTTCTGTTGTATAAATCGGACAGCTACAGCGAAGTGCGAGGGCAATCGCATCGGAGGTTCTGGAGTCAATACTGAAATTTCCTTTTTCACTAGTAAGCTTCATCTCAGCATAGAAGATACCCTCTTCAAAAGAATGAATAAAGACTTCTGTAATCTGAATATCAAAGGTAGAAAGAACCGTGGTAAAAAGATCGTGCGTCAATGGACGGGGAGGCTTCAATCCTTCTAAGTTGATTGCAATTGCTTGGGCTTCAACGGCTCCAATAATTATCGGAATTCGTCTGTTTCCATCAGTTTCGGCCAGAACAAGGGCATAAGCACCCGACTGATCCTGACTGTAAGAAAGCCCGAGAATTTTCAATCTGATTTTTTTCATGCTACAACACGAACCGTATCAAGGTTCAAATCTTTGTTTATTTATTGCCCAAAGATAAATTATTTGTTTCACTGAAGTCCCCTTTTCTTTAACAAAGGCACAATGTCAGGATCTTTTCCCCTAAATTTAGTGTAAATATTCATTCCCTCATCCGTACCACAATTGGTAAGCAAATCGCGGAATTTCGCAGCTAATACTGGATTAAAAATATCGCCTGACGATTTGAAAGCGTCAAAAGCGTCGGCATCTAGAACTGCCGCCCAGGTGTATACGTAATAACCAGCTGTATACCCACCACTAAATGAGTGCTGGAAATAGGTACTTCTATATCTTGGCAAAATTTCATCGATCAATCCGATTTTATCCATTGATTGTTTCTCAAAGGCTCTGACATCACTGATCGCGGGATTGGTGGGGGTATTATAGTCCATATCCAGAATAGAAGCTGCGAGTAATTCAGTTGTGATGAATCCCTGATTGAACTGAGCGCTTTTTTCCAGTTTGTCTATTAGTACATCCGGGATGGCTTTTCCAGTTTGAAAATGTTTGGCATAAACTTTTAAGACTTGTGGCTCGGCAGCCCAGTTCTCGTTAATTTGAGATGGTAGTTCTACAAAGTCACGTGGCACATCTCTGGAGGTGCGATCGTAAGGACCATCTGCAAAAACGCTATGTAAGGCATGTCCAAATTCATGAAAGGCAGTCGTTACTTCTTCAAAACTCAGCAGAGCCGGGGCATTCCCGGTAGGGCGCGTAAAGTTCATTACCATCGAAATGATCGGATCAATCTTCTTGCCGTTACGGTACTGGCGACTTCCATATCCTGTACACCAGGCGCCAACTCTTTTACCATCTCTTGGATGAAAGTCCATATAAAGTACAGCAAGGTGTGATTTATCCTTGTCTTTCACCTCATAAGCCACGACTTCAGGATGATAAACAGGCAGATCAGTTCTTTTTTCGAAAGTGATACCATATAGTTTATTAGCCACATAAAACATTCCTTTTTGAACATTATCAAGGGAGAAGTAGGGTTTCAATTGAGCTTCATCGAGGTCGTATTTGTCTTTTCTGACTTTTTCTGAATAGTACCACCAATCCCAAGATTTCAACTTAAATTTTCCTCCTTCTTTATTAATGATAGTCTGCATATCGTCACGCTCTTTCTTTGCCCTTTCAAGTGCCGGAACATAGAGTTTATTCAGGAACTGGTACACAGCATCAGGTGTTTTAGCCATATTCTCGTCGATAACGTAGGTGGCAAAATCCTTAAATCCAAGCAATTTTGCCTTCTCGTCACGAAGCAAAACCATTTTTTTTATCAGCTCTTTGTTGTCGAATTTATTGTTATAATCACCACGCATAAAATAGCCACGGTATAGTTTTTCGCGCAAATCGCGGTTGGTAGCATAGGTTAGAAATGGTAACATGCTGGGTTTCGCCAGCGTAAAAACCCATTTGCCGGGTAAGCTGTCTTTCTTTGCTTCGACGACTGCACCTTCAATCACATCGGCAGGAAGTCCGGAGAGATCCTCCTTCTTGTCGACAACCATTTTGAAGTTTTTGTTCGTTTCTGCCAACAAATTTTCACCGTATTGTAAAACTGCTTTAGATAATTCTTCGTTAATTTGGCGCATTCTCGACTGATTTTCAGGCGAAAGGTTAGCACCATTTCGTTCAAAATCCTTGTAATATTTCTCTACTAATCGTATTTGTTGAACATTCAATCCCATTAATTTCCGTTTTTCATATACAGCTTTCACCTTTTTGAAAAGTTCGGGATTTAAGGAAATATTATCGCGATGACGTGTCAATTTTGGGGTAATCTCACGAGCCAGTTTTTGCATCGCCGAATTGGTATTGGCCCCGTTGAGGTTTGAAAATATTCGTGTAGCCACGGAAAGCTGATCTCCGGCAATGTCATAAGCAAGAATAGTATTGTTAAAATCAGGCGCTGCCGTATTGTTTACGATAGCATCAATCTCTGCCAAGTTGGCTTTCATGCCTGCCTCAATAGCCGGGAGGAAATGTTCTAATTTGATTTCGCCAAAAGGAGGAACCTGAAACGGAGTAGTAAAAGGTTTCATCAGGGGGTTTTCTGCCACAGAAGGTTTGCTGTCTTTCGCTTGAAAAGACGTTAAAATCAATGACATAACAACCAGAAGGAGCATGATTTTTTTCATTTTTTTGATTTATTGTTCAGTGCGAAAAAGTACAAAAAAATTTTGGATTTTGGATTTTGGAATGAGGCGAAAGGCAACATTTTGATTCATTATAAAATGGAATAAATTCATTTTCCGAGATGGTAATCCATTTGTGTCGTGATTTTATTTCGGAGAGCCAAAATGAAAAATGAAAATCGAAAATTTTCCCGGGTTAATTAATTACATAGATCTCACTCGCGGCATACCGGTCAGTCAGTTTAATCAGAAATCTTTCTTCGAGCGATTTGAATTCATCGTAAGCCAATTCGGGACGATTGTTTTCGGCTGACAGGTGACTTAGAAACACACATTGAAGTTCAGGATGAGCATTCTCTTTCAGTAATTCGTAAGCCTGAACATTGGAAAGATGACCCACTAAAGAATCAATTCGAACTTTGAGATGGTGCGGATATGGACCATCAAGAAGAAGCCGGAGATCGTAGTTTGTTTCCAGAAATAACGCATGACATTGCGCCAAATGATTTTTGACATTTTCGCAAGGAGAACCGATATCCGTGAAAACGCCTACATTCATTCCTTTGTGTTCAATTCGGAAAGAGGTAGGTTCGGCGGCATCGTGGTTCTTTAGAATAGGATAAATCGTAAAAGCTCCCACCTCTACCGGAATATTATCTTCGATAGGGATATAGGATACAGGTTTCCAGTTATGGTAGGATGCGGTGAAAGTTCCATAGGTCATAAAAGCGGGGATATCCAGCTTTTTACTCAGTACCCTGACGCCTCTCGAATGGTCACCGTGTTCGTGGGTGATGAATATGGCCTTAATTTTTTTCGGATCTAGCGCCTTTGATTCTAACCTTTTAAGTATTTGGTTGAAAGATAGTCCTGCATCAATTAATACAGCATCATTTTCATTACCAATATAATAGCAGTTTCCGTTGCTGCCTGAAGCTAACGCACAAATTTCGATCATCGTTCTTTTTAAATTTGTGCGAAATTAATGCTTTTTTCTACCACAATGCGGTTTTTTTAAGTGCCTCACGCAGTATAGGATCTCTTTCTGCAACATTTCTTAAAGCCTTCAACATTCGTTCGGTCTTATTTTCGACTGGAGCTAATGTTGTCCTTCGGTCGTAAATAATGAATCCGATCAGTCCAAAAATTGACATCAATACCAGCCCAAAACCCCACATGAAATACTTGTCGAACATATCTCTCATTCTGTCCAGCTTGGATTCAAAAATATCCATTCTTTTATCTAACCCTTCCACTTTTGTTTCGACTCGCACCAATCGGTCTCTATCTGTTTGAGTATATGGAATTGGCAAATCCTGTGCTTTCAGTGAAAGCATATTAAGAAGAAGAACAGC
>JBBQJE010000250.1:0-5169 GCA_038325635.1 Bacteroidales bacterium | reverse complement strand
CAGACACCATTTTCAACATATACGCAAATAGCAATTTTGGGGTTGTCTTTAGGAGCAAAGGCCACGAATGCAGAGTGTGCCTCACCATGTGGATTCTGAATCGTTCCCGTTTTTCCGCAGATAGCTATTCCTTCAACTCTTGCTGCCGTTCGTGCTGTTCCAGCCTCTACCACTTTTTCCATTCCATCAGTAATTACCTGAAATAAATAAGGATTTGCCGAAGTGACATGTTTTTCGAAGGAAAGCGCTGTTTCCGTTTTATCATAATCCTGAATACTGCGAACGACATGAGGTGCAATGTAATATCCTCTGTTAGCAATTACTGAAACCATGTTTGCCAGCTGGAGCGGGGTCAGTAACAACTCACCCTGACCAATTGAAAGAGAACGAATAGTCATTACATTCCAGTGATTTTTTCCGTAAATTCGATCAAAATAGGTGGTTTTGGCAACACTTCCGGCGTTCTCTGCCGGTAAATCTCCACCGATCCGGTGTCCGATGCCGAGATCCATTAGATGGTTACGCCAAGCTTCATAGCCATCTTCAGCATTTGGGTATTTATTGATGATAGCCCGGAAAGCCTGGAAGAAATAAGAGTTACATGATTCTCGTATGGCACTTTCTAACGGAAGTGGAGTTTCGTGATTGTGGGTACATTTTATTGGAGCAGTTCGTGGTCCATTGCACGAGTAACGCACCTCAGGACCTAATAACCCTTCTTCCAAACCGATGATGGCATCGGCGAGTTTAAAGGTTGAGCCAGGAGGATAGGAAGACGTTAAAGCCCTGTTAAGCATCGGCTTCAATGGATCATTTAGTAAGGTCATGTAATTTTTTGTTCTTTCTCTGCCGACGAACATTCCCGGATCAAAAGAGGGAGAACTTGCCATGATCATAATTTCGCCTGTGGAGGGCTCAATAGCAACAATGCTACCTACTTTTCCAGCTAATAGTCTTTCTCCATAAGTTTGAAGATCGGCATGTAATGTGGAGATTAGATTTCTTCCTATGACGGCAGAAGTATCCATTTTACCCCCTTCAAATGAACCTTTGACGCGGTTATGCACATCTACCATCATGTATGATATTCCTTTAACGCCTCGCAATTCACCCTCGTAGGCTTGTTCTATTCCCGATTTGCCAATGTAATCGCCACTTTCATAATATTTGTCATCATCAATTTTCTTTTGATCCACCTCGCCAACATATCCTAAAATATGCGAAGCGATAGTGGCTGGATATTGCCTTAACGTACGTGCCTGGATATAAAATCCCGGATACTTAAACAATTGTTCCTGTAACACGGCATATCTGTGGGAAGAGAGTTGTTTGATGATTGGATAGGGCTTGTACATAGAATAGGCTCTTGCCTTTTTTATCTCACTTACAAGCTCTGTCTTTTCAACACCGGCAATCCTGCAGAACGCCAGCGTATCGAAGGCCTTCATTTCACGCGGCGTTATTAATACATCATAAGCTGCCTGATTGTATACGATTAGTTTGTGATTTCGGTCATATACTAATCCCCTGGCCGGGTAATTGATTTGACGGCGTAAGACATTGCTGGCAGCAGAAATTTTGTAAGAGGAATCGATAACCTGAATATAGAAAAGCCGGACCGTCATAATCAATGAAGCCAAGCTAAATATGCCAATTAACAGGTATTTTCTTTTGGAATAAGTATCCACTTTTAGGACTATTTTCGGAAGAATAAAAACTGACTTATAACTATCAAAGTAATAGATAAAATTCCACTTAAAATAGCTCTTAACAACGTGAAAAGGATTCCCTGGAAAGTAAATGCTTCAAGCATAAATAGCAGAAGGTGATGAATGACAACGAAGATGGCCGTATAGTTGATAAACCAATTGAGGCTCATCGTTGAAATTCTTGGTGCAGTGACTGATTCACGAGTCTCTCTCGTGGAAATCTTATTGAGAACACCTGGTCTTATAAAACCTATTAATACACAAACGGCAGTGTGTACGCCAAGGGTATTGCTGAAAGCATCGATAGAGAGCCCCAGGATAAACCCAAGTAAAATCAACATGGCGCGAGGCGTATCATAGGGAAGTAATAGCAGGAAAATAAGGTAAAAGTAGGGAGAGATCATTCTGAAAATCAGAATATGGCTTAGCACCAATACCTGAAGAAGTACGACAACAATAAAAATTAGCGAATATTTTAGCAGATTATTTACCATCGTTGTTCAATGATTCAAGTTTATTGATCTCTTTTAACTGTCTGTTTTCGACTAGAGCTACCTGAACGATACTCTTGAAATCTACGGCCAGATTGACATCAATCTTATAAAAATTACTGCCGGAACCCAATGTGAAATCGGAAACAATACCAATTTCGAGTCCTTCCGGGAAACTGGAAGAGAATCCGGTGGTTACAACGGTATCTCCGTTTTGCACCGGAACATGGTAGGGGATTTCATTTAATTGAACTTTACGATAATCCCGCCCATTCCACGAAAGAGATCCAAAAAAGTTGTTGCGTTTAATTTTAGCACTCAATTTCCACCGCTCGTTTAGAATGGAAATAACAGTACTGTAATTGTCACCTACATCGGTCACCAATCCGACGACTCTGCCGGCGGAGACGACACCCATATCAGGTTTAACCCCTTGATATCGTCCTTTGTTCAGCGTCAGAAAATTATGGCGCTGATTAATGGAATTATTTATTACTCTGGCGGTTGTGAAGAAATAGACTATCTTATTCAACGAATCGCGTGTCATTGAAATCAAAGGATTACGCTCTAAAAGATAGCTTTGACGTGAATTATTTGCGGAACGTAATTGATAGTGCTGCAGTGCAGTACGCAATTGCGCATTTTCTTCGGCAAGCTCTGTATTTGCTTTTTTGAGGTCAAATACCTGAAATACGCCGATAAAATTCTCAAAGAAGTAGCCACTGATACCGTTGCTGGAAGTCAGAAATTTTGCCTGTTGATAGTTGTTATAGGAAACAACAAGAGAAAGCGAAAATATTTCTAAAATCAAAAACAGGAATATGTAATGATACTTTAGGATTAACCTGAAAAGATTCCTCATATTTCAGCAACAATACGTATGGCTTTATTATTGAGATATTGATTAGCGAAGCAGGAAAGAAAATTTATCCACATTCTTTAATGCTACACCAGTACCACGGGCAACTGCTCTTAATGGATCCTCTGCGATACGGAATGGGATATTGAATTTTTCATAGAGCCTCTTGTCCAATCCGCGTAACAAGGCACCACCTCCGGCAAGCCAAATACCCCTTTTGTAAATATCGGCATAAAGTTCAGGCGGTGTGTGTTCCAATGCATTGGTTATGGCAGTTTCAATTTTGGAAATTGACTTATCCAAACAGTGAGCAATCTCTGTATAAGAAACATGCACGTCGATAGGCATTGCTGTCATTTGGTTCGGCCCTTTAACGATCATGTTGGCCGGTGGATCGTCCAGCTCGGTCATTGCCGATCCAACGACAATTTTTATCTCTTCGGCTGTCCTTTCGCCGATTTTAACATTGTGCTGATGGCGCATGTGTTCCATAATGTCGGCCGTTAAATCGTCACCGGCTATCCGGATTGACTTGTTTGTGACAATACCACCTAAAGAGATAACGGCAATCTCGGTAGTGCCACCACCGATATCCACAACCATGTTGCCTTCAGGAGCTTCAACGTCCAGACCGATACCAATTGCGGCAGCCATCGGTTCATAGATCATGTAAACATCGCGACCACCTGCATGCTCTGCAGAGTCACGAACGGCGCGGATCTCAACCTCGGTTGACCCAGATGGAATACAAATAACGATTCTTAAAGCTGGGGAAAAAAAACGCTTCTTTGGATTCATCATTTTGATCATCCCCCGAATCATTTGTTCAGCAGCATTAAAGTCAGCGATAACACCATCTCGCAACGGGCGTATGGTTTTCAAGTTCGAGTGAGTCTTGCCTTGCATCTGTCGTGCTTTTTCGCCTATCGCCACCAATTTTTCTGTTTTGGTATCGATTGTTACAACAGAAGGCTCGTCTACCACAACTTTACCGTTGAAGATAATGATCGTGTTAGCTGTGCCAAGGTCGATTGCAATTTCTTGGGTTAAAAATGAAAAGAAACTCATATTTTATTTTTTCTAATGTTTAAAATGTCTAAAACCTGTTATAACCATGGACATCTGATGGTTATTACAAAATTCAATGGATTCTTTGTCCCTGATTGATCCTCCGGGTTGAATAACGGAAGTAATACCTTCATTGTGGGCAATTTCTACACAATCGGGAAACGGGAAGAAAGCATCTGAAGCCATTACAGCACCTTTGAGTTCGAAATTGAATGATTTTGCTTTTTCAATTGCTTGTCTCAATGCATCTACTCTGGATGTTTGTCCAACGCCACTTGCCAGTAATTGTTTGCCTTTTGCTAATACAATGGTATTAGATTTTGACTGTTTTACCAAACGATTGGCAAATAAAAGATCATCAATCTCATTTTTCTCAGGGGATAAGGTTGTTGCTGTAAGGAGATCCGCCGCAGTTTCCTTTTTAGTATCTCTGTTTTGAAGAATTACACCATTTAAAACGGTTCTAAATTGATAGTCCTGAAGTTCTTCCATCTTTTTAATTAATACGATCAGGTTCTTCTTTCCTTTAAAAAGGTTGAGTGCCTCTTCTGAATAGGAAGGTGCAATAATTATTTCGAAGAATATTTTTGCTGCTTCTTCAGCAGTTGCCAGGTCAACTTCGCTGTTCGTGACGAAAATACCACCGAAAGCAGACACAGGGTCGCCGGCCAAGGCTGCAAGAAATGCTTCTTTGACATTGACACGGGAGGCACATCCACAAGCATTGTTATGTTTGAGAATCGCAAAGGTGGTGTCGGTGAACTCGGCGATGAGGTTTACAGCAGCATCGATATCCAGAAGATTATTGTACGAAATTTCTTTGCCTTGAACCTGCTCAAACAATTCTTCGAAATTACCAAAGAAAACACCCTTTTGGTGGGGGTTTTCACCGTAACGAAGTGGTTTTGAGGTGTTGAAACTCTGACGAAAAAGTTCGGTTGAGTCGTTGGTAAAATAGTTGAAAATGCGTGTGTCGTAATGGGAGGATGTGGCAAATGCTTCTGCTGCAAATTGTCTGCGATCGGCGATATCAGCAGCACAT
>JBBQJE010000249.1:0-5179 GCA_038325635.1 Bacteroidales bacterium | reverse complement strand
TAAAATTTCCAGGCTACAATACGGCTGATTTTATTACCTAGTTCTATTTGTATCGTTTTGATATCCAGTACCTCTACTTTTTTTAATGTATGGTAAATAGCAGGTAAATGTGTATTATTGGAAATCAAAGTGGAAAACCAGTTACAGTTTGTCGTGAATTTTCTGCTTTCAATAATCATGCGTTGAACAAACTGCTTTTCACCCCCTTTGCACCAGAGTTCATTATTCCTACCCCCAAAATTTAGCACCGGATTACTGATTTTCTTTTTTCCCAGGTTGCTGATTTTTCTTCTGGAACCTAACATAGCCTCCTCTGCGGAGGAATGAAATGGAGGATTACAAATCGAGAAATCGAAATATTCATTTGGTTGAATGATCCCCTGAAATAGGTTCGCTGGCTCTTTTTGTAACCTGATTTCTATTACTCCGTCTAAGGCACTATTTTTTGAAATGATATTGTTGGCATTTTCGATGGCTACCTGATCGATCTCCGACCCAACAAACGACCAGCTATAGGTCCTATTGCCAATAATAGGATAAATGCAATTGGCTCCTGTACCTATGTCGAGACATCGAACCTGATTTCCAACAGGGATATTTCCCTGGTTACCGGAAGCGAGTATATCAGCGATATGATGAATATATTCTGCTCTTCCCGGAATCGGCGGACACAGGTATCCAGGCGGGATATCCCAGTAGTCGACGTCGTAAAAGAAAATAAGCAAGGCTTTGTTCAGCATTTTAACTGCCAAAGGATCGAAAAAATCGATCGATTCATCCTGGTAAGGATTAAGTTTTACAAAAGAAATTAGCTCCGGACAACATTTTATTAATTCACCGAAATTGTAACGTTCCCTGTGCAGGCTGCGGGGATGCAATCCTGATTTTTCTTTTGAAGACATTTTTTCTAACTTCATCGCATCAAATATACACATATTGAAACATGGAAAACGACCGCAAAATTAGTCGAATCATTCACGGACATGCCACTTCAGATGGAGCTGGCGTTCGTTTAACGCGGATATTTGGTTTTTACGAACAAGGACTTCTTGATCCTTTTCTGTTGCTCGATTATTTTGGTACGGATAATCCGGAAGATTATATTGCCGGTTTTCCTTGGCATCCGCATCGGGGTATGGAGACTGTTACTTATATGCTTGATGGCAAAATGGAACATGGCGACAGCCTGGGTAATAGCGGTGTAATTGGCAAAGGTGATATCCAATGGATGACAGCAGGAAGTGGAATAATTCATCAGGAAATGCCTCAGAATATAGTGGGTCGGATGGGTGGATTTCAATTGTGGGTAAATCTGCCGGCTGCCAATAAGATGGATAAGCCTCACTATCAGGATATTCCTGCAGACAAAGTTCCGGTGGTTTCCTTAGAGAATGGCGTTAAGGTTAAAGTACTTGCCGGAACATTCAAAAATACCAGAGGACCGGTCGAAAATATTATTGCTGATCCTGAATACTTTGATATTGAGATGCCTGCCAACTCTGAATTCAGTATTCCTGTTAACACCGGATACACTGTATTTGCCTATTTATTTGAGGGTAGCGCACAATTTGACAGCAGCAGGGAAGAACCTCTTCGTGCCGGTCAGGGAGCACTGTTTGGCAAGGGATCTCAAATTAAAGTAACCACAAAGGGATCAAAAGCCAGATTTATCTTATTATCCGGTAGGCCGATTGGCGAGCCCATCGCCTGGAGAGGCCCGATCGTGATGAATACCGAGGCTGAATTGAATATAGCCTTTAAGGAGTACAGGGAAGAAAAGTTTATTAAATAATGTGAAAATTTCTCATTCCGCAAAACTCATAATTTTCTTCTAAATAATCCCTCGTGTGTTTCGCGGATCAGTTCAACAACCGGAATATCAGCAGGGCACTTTGAAAGATCGATTTTTTTCAGATTTTCCTCAGTGGGAAAGCTACCCGGGAAAAAATGACCCTTTTCCTGAAACATGTTGTATCGGTAGAGTCCAAAATCTTTCATGTCGTAACATTTCCACAGTGTTCTGAAACGCAGTATTTCGGGAATATTAAGTCCCGAAGGATCATTTTCCAGGCAATAAGCATCAAAATTGGCGTAAGATAACAGGGATCTTTGATCGTCGAGATTCTTCTGAATTTGAGCATCCTCTATCGACATTGGAGCAGGTGCTGGGAAAATGCCGTTCAGGTGCTCAAACTTCGCGGTTACAGGCAATCCGAACGTAAGGGTATGAATTTCAGGATGACCCAGGCAAAAACGGGCATTCCACTGAATAGGATGAAGCGGCGCAGTGAAATCCTTCAATTTTTGCGGAGATCGTATCAGTTGTCCGCCTTTGTCGTTCGGAGAGATAATAAATACGCCCATATCTTTGGAGGCTGCCAGATCGATGGCTGCTTTATTGCGCTGGAAGAAATAATAATAATGCAGGTTCACGAAATCAAAAAGATCTGTTTCGATGCTTTTCAGGATCACATCCAACGGTCCATGCGTACTGAAACCAACGTGGCCAATAACACCTTCTTGCTTTAATTTTAGAAGTTCTTCAACCGGACCGCCTGAGGCACAGGCCATTTCCATCAACTCCATGGTATTAATGCCGTGCCAGGCATAGAAATCGAAGTAATCCGTCTTCAATGCCTTCAACTGAAGGGCGACCATTTTGCGCGTTTCTACTGCTGTTTTAGGTATTCCCTTGGTCATCAGGAAATACGATTCTCGTTTAATATTTAGTTCCTCATTCAAAACCCGTCCATAAACGTGTTCGCTTTTTCCATATCCCCAGGCGGTTTCTATTAGGTTGATGCCTTGTGCCAATGCTTTTTCGACCGTATCCCGACATTGCGCCAGCGTATCTTCCGGTATCAACTCGCGAGGTTCATCATCGCCATGCTTAAAGCGCATCCCGCCAAGGGTGATGACACTCACCATTTTATTTGTTTTACCAAAGCGGCGGTACTCCATTTTGGGACGATATACTGAGAATTTGTTAAAATCCATCGAATTCATTTTAAAAAAGGACAAAAATATACCATCTATACGTTAAAACAAAGGGAAGGTTTGATCGGAGAACGTGTTGAGACGCATTTCAATGCGTCTTTTTTTGAACACGTTTTTTTTGAACACGTCTTATTTTCAATGCGTCTTTTTTTGATCATGTTTTTTTCAATGCGTCTTCTTTTCAATGTGTCTTTTTTTGAACACGTATACTTGATTGAAGAAAATTAATTAGATTCATTATATTTACTGCCACAAACGTGAAAAAAATTGATACATTGGAAAATAGTGTAAAAGATTCAAAATCCCTTTCGTGGGTTTCCTGGTTTTTGATCGTCACCTTAACGATCGCTGTTCTGCTCTCCTTTTTGAAGATATTTAAGATGATCGATTTGAATGAACAGCTTTTAACAACCAGCAGGTGGATCGCTATTCTGGCTTTCGGACTCACAGCCTGGCGTAAAAAATCATTAACTGTTTGGATCTTGTTTGGTTTGGTTGCCGGTGCTGAATTTGGTTTTGATTTACCCAAAGTGGCTAATTCTATGGGGTTTCTGAGCGAGATTTTTCTTCGAATGATTAAGACCATCATTGCTCCGTTATTGTTTGCCACTTTAGTTAACGGTATTGCCGGACATACCGATTTGAAACAGGTGGGTCGAATGGGTTGGAAATCGTTGCTCTATTTTGAAATTGCTTCGACTTTTGCTCTTTTTATTGGACTGATTGCCATCAATGTCTCGAAGGCCGGAGTTGGAATTAATCTCTCTTCGATGACTGGAAACATCCCGGTTGCCGCTGCGAAAATGCAAACTACGCAAGAATTTATTCTGCATATTTTCCCCGAAAACATTGCAAAAGCGATCGTGGAAGGAAACATCCTGCAGATCGTGATATTCAGTATCATCTTCGGGATAGCTCTTTCCATGCTGGGTGATAAGTACAAATCGCCTATGTTGAAATTTACGGCCAGTCTGACCGAGGTCATGTTCAAATTTACAAATATTGTCATGTATTTCGCTCCGGTAGCAGTCTTTGCCTCCATTGCTTTCACGATTGGTCACATGGGCACCGACGTGCTTTTTACACTACTAAAATTGCTGTTAACTTTGTATGTGGCACTGATCGCCTTCCTGTTGCTAGTACTATTTCCGATCGCACTGCTATTCAGAATACCGGTTTTAAAATTTATGAATGCGGTATCGAAACCTGCGTCTATCGCCTTTGCAACCGCCAATTCAGAGTCTGCATTGCCATCAGCTATGGAGTCCATGGAGGATTTCGGCGTGCCTCGAAAAATTGTATCGTTTGTTATACCAACGGGTTACAGTTTCAACCTGGATGGGTCTACGCTCTATCTATCCCTCGCTGCTGTATTTGTGGCTCAAGCTGCCGGTATTGACCTTTCCATCGAAAAGCAATTTGCAATTGCGCTAACGCTGATGCTCACAAGCAAAGGAGTAGCAGGCGTTTCCAGGGCATCTTTTGTTATTTTACTGGGAACTGTCACCACTTTCGGCTTACCCGTAGAGCCGGTGATGATTATCCTGGGAATTGACGTATTGCTCGACATGGCTCGAACAGGTGTCAACGTTATCGGAAACTGTTTGGCCACTACCGTGATAGCCAGGTGGGAAGGGGAGTTCGATGATGAAAAAGCAAATAGTTATCAAACCTGATAGTAATCTAAACATCCTTCAGGTATAATCGCCTAATAATGAATGAATTAATTATTTCCGACTTGTTAAAGTCATACAATGCTTTGCCTGATCTCGACCGAAAAGCGGTAGATACAATGGTGGTTCTTTTTATTCCTCTTTCCAAATATGACGTCAAAAGAATATTGCAGGAAAATATCCTCCCTAAATTAGCTCAAAGAGATATTGAACTAGTTTTAGTAGGATTGAGAGAAAAGAAAATAATTATTGAGTCAGAATTATTCTATGAAGTTGATCTGGATTTGAAGATGGAGCTCTTTCCACATTTAATTAAAGTTGACAGATTCATCCAACAGATTAAAAATGAACAAAATAGATTTAGCAATTCGTGGAATATTCCGCCATCCAAATATGTTAGGGACTATATTTTTAAGGGATTAACGGGGGATAAGCAGGACATTGAAATTGATATACAAAAGATAACCAACAACATCAATGCCACTGTTCCTTTTTTTATCAAGATGTTT
>JBBQJE010000248.1:0-5192 GCA_038325635.1 Bacteroidales bacterium | reverse complement strand
ATGAAAGCTTTATCCTTGACCTTCCTGGTAAGGGTTAATCGGGGCAGGAAGTAAGGAATGAAATTGAATAAAAATCCGAAGGCAAAAACAGGAATAGAAATTACGGCTCCAACCATCTGAACAAATAGTGAAAAGAAGGATGATTTTGAAGCTTTGACAATTTGATTTTCTGTTACTCCGACCTTCTCTATCTCCTTAATATACTGATTGGTATTCAATTTAATCAGGTCAAAAGCTTCCGGCTGATTAATTTCAAGGAGACCAATTTTCAGCATCAGTTCCTGATCGGATTTATAGCGTTGCAAGATCGGATCCTGACAGAAGTATTGCCTGCGAACATAATCATCACCCGCAACCATTCGAATATTCTCGCAATCCTGGTAATATTTTTCACTATTGATTTGGAGTGTGAGTGGTGCAAGATGGTCGTGAATTTCATCCCGCAAGGCAAGCATTGCGTTTTGCGAATTTTCTGAATAAAGATCCTCGTATGGACCAATCTTTATAGGCATGCCATAATTGACTATCAAGGTGCGGTTGAATTTCCAATAATGATCATAATAGATTCCAACCGGAACAATCTGCAAATCAAGTTTAAAGTGATTTTTCGATTCGGCGTCGAAGGCAATACGCGGGATTGCCTTTTTGTGGGGAAGCATCTGCCGTTTTCCGGAGTGTGCCGCTTCCGGGAAAAGTGCAACAGACTCATTATCCTCCAACACCTGATTTACCTGATTGAAAATCTGTTCGTTATTCGATAGATTGTCCTTGCCATCGCGAATACGATAGATTGGAATCATCTTCATGAACTTCAAAATTGGTTGTGTGAACTTACTCTTAAAAATATCGGCGCGGGCAAGCCACAACGTCTGCAATGGATTCGTGCAGACAAGTGCCAAAGGATCCATCAAGGCATTCTGATGGTTGGCTGCGAAAATAATTGGTTTCCCCTTCGGGATATTATCCCGACAGGTGACTACAATTCGTTTGTGGGTGAGCCAAAAGGCAAAACGAACATACAACCTTAGGGCTTCATAACCTCTCGACCGCTGTGTCATAAGATTCATTTACAGGTTTATGTGACCAGTACCAAGCGATTCCCAGTCCACTGATAATATGCCAAATACCCCACCAGGCGGCTATCACAGCCATCCCACCCAATTCCATTTCGGGTGGAAATATTTTAGGATTGAACAAAAGTGCTAAAGCAAGTCCGGAGTTATGAATCCCGGTTTCAATAGCAATCGTCCGACGATCCTGCTGAGAACATTTGAAAAGCGAACTAAACGTATAGCCAGTTAACATCGCTATGCCATTTTGAAGCAAAACGAACAAGAATACCAAGTGAATGTACGACATAAACTGAGTAAAATTAGCGGCTAACATAGTGATAACCATGATAACAAAGAAGAGTAATGACCCTTTGTTTATTGGCTTCTTTATTCTCTCCGTAAACTTCGGAAATTTCTTTTGAAAGAATAATCCGGCTACAACAGGTATTCCTAATAGGATAAAAACAGTCTGAAACATCTGATAGGTATCAATTTCCAAGGGTCTTACCAATCCGGCAGCACTATGTGCATTGTAAAATTGAACATATTGACTGCCCCAAAATGCAAAATTGAAGGGAGTAAAAAAGATGGCGGCCATGGTTGAGATAGCAGTCAGACTAACTGCCAGAGCAACATTACCCTTGGCCATGGAACTAATAAAATTAGAGATATTTCCTCCCGGACAAGCAGCAACCATAATCATTCCCAATGCAATTGTTGGTGAAGGATTCAAGAATATTACCAATAAAAAAGTGAATGCAGGCAACAGAAATGTCTGACTTGCGAATCCGACAATTGCCGATTTTGGCTTTTTTAGCAGGTTCGTAAAATGCTCAACTTTGATATCCAGCGCTACCCCAAACATCACAAAAGCAAGAGCGATATTAAGAAAAAGCAAGCCTGCCGGAGAGAAGTTTAATCTCACATGGTCTAGTACATCGATCGTATTGGTCATAATTACACCTTTAGACTCCAGCCTTCGCGGTAGTTCGTTTTGATTAACTCGGCAGCATATTGTTTTGCATTTAGCTCAAGTTTCTTTGTTTCTACTCCGGAATTTCCATTGATAACCGTTATTTTATCATCGTCGGATAAGTTAGTGAATGTCATGTTAACTCCGTCCCATTTCAGTTTTTTGCGTAACCCCTGCATACGAACGGCAAGATTACCAATTACCACCATCTCATTGAGCGGACAGGCATATTCAAAATTAGAAGCTGGTAAAGTTCTGCTTATAGGCGATTCCTTACAGGCACGAACCCAATCCATTTCATGACTTACGGTTACTCGTCTAACTGTTTGAGCTGGTTTGGCATGGTTTGCAAATTTATCTTCCGGCAACAGTTTATAATTACTGCCATAGTTTCCACAAACCAGTTTCCCTTTTGTTCCGTGGAAGATAATTCCATTTTTCCCCGAACCGAGCTCAACACCATCAGGCAAACTTTCAGGGCGGGAAGGAACTATTCCGCCATCGAACCAAGTAATTTTAACTGCAGGCATTTTCATTTTTCCCACTTTTTCACGTTCGGGAAAATCATAATGAATCAGGGAAGAATTTGGCGCACTTTCGTTATTGAAGGCAGAAGAAGAGGCTTCGACAGAGGTTGGATGCCCCAATTTCAATGCGGCATTCACGACATCCAGCACGTGGCAGGCCATATCGCCGAGGGCTCCTGTTCCAAAATCCCACCAACCGCGCCAGTTCCAGGGATGATAGGCTGAATGATATGGACGCATAGCTGCCGGACCAATAAACAGATCCCAGTTGAGGCCTTCAGGCAGCCACATTCCCTGGGTTGGACGGGTCAATCCCTGAGGCCAGATAGGACGATCAGTCCAGGCTTCAACCTCCGTGACCTCACCAATAGCACCGCTCCAAATAAGTTCACAAACTTCGGCAACGGTATTGCTACTGTGCCCTTCGTTTCCCATTTGAGTCACCACTTTGTATTTTCTGGATGCTTCGAGCAATACTCTTGATTCGTAAACAGTATGGGTTAGAGGTTTCTGAACATAAACATGTTTACCTAACTGCATGGCAGCCAATGCACAAACTGCGTGCGTATGATCGGGCGTTGCAATTAAAACTGCATCGATATCTTTATTCATCTCCTTGAACATGACACGGTAGTCTTTGAACCGTTTTGCCGAAGGATATTGACTAAGCGTCTTAGCTGCATAATTCCAGTCAATATCGCACAAGGCAACAATATTTTCGGAATTCATGTTTTTCAGGTTTACCTGACCTTTCCCTCCAATGCCGATTCCTGCAATATGGAGTTTATCGCTGGGCGCACTGTGACCAAGTCCACTAACTACCTGACTAGGAAGTATTGTCAAACCAGCAGCAGTTGCTGCAGACGAGGCAATAAAGCCTCTGCGCGAACATGATTTTTTGTTTTCCATAATTTATAAAGTTGTCTGGTTTACGATATATCGAAGGTTAAATATAAAAAATAATATCAATATAGATTAATTCGTAAATATCTGGCTACGGAAGTACCTCTGCTACGACAAATGTACTTCCACCGATGAAGATCAGGTCATCTTTGCCTGCATACATCTTTGCTTCCAGTAATGCAGACGGAACATCCTCAAAAGCAGCACCATTTAGTCCAAAATAGGTAGCCATCAGCATCAGTTGATGTTCGGGCAAGGCTCGTGGAATCGATGCCTTGGTGAAATAGTAAATAGCTTCTTTTGGTAGCAACGCCAATACCCCGCCAATATCCTTATCGTTGACCATTCCGATAATAATATGCAAATTTCTATGCGGAGTCTGCTTTAATTGAGCAACAACTTCGCGAATTCCACCTTCATTGTGAGCTGTATCGCAGATAATTCGGGGATTGGCACCAATAGATTGCCATCGTCCTGATAATCCGGTTAAGCCGGTCACATTTTCCAAGCCATCACGAATTGCCGTTTCCGGGATATTCCATCCCAAATTTCGCAATTCAATAACGGCACAGAATAAGGTGCAAATGTTCTTTGCCTGGTATCTGCCAAGTAGGTCAAGCTTAAGATTTTCAAAAAGTATTCCATCTTTGTCTTTCACATTGAAAAGTTGCTTCTGATCGATGGAAATCATTGAATACTCCGCTTTTAAAATTTGGTCAGCAAAGAGAATTGGAGCGTGATTTTCATTCGCAATTCCTTCAAAAATTATTGATGTCTGGGGATGAGTTTCTCCAATTATCACGGGAACGGATCGTTTAATGATTCCAGCCTTTTCGAGCGCAATTTTACCCAGGGAGTCTCCCAATAAGGCAACATGATCAAGGCTGATATTAGTAATAATAGAGAGCTCCGGACTAATTATATTGGTTGAATCAAGCCGACCCCCTAATCCCACCTCAATTACTGCAACATCTACCTTTTCTGAAGCAAAATACTCAAATGCCATTAAAACAGTCAGTTCAAAAAAGGAAGGTTCCAGCATGGCTGTTTTATTCATAACCAGGAACCGTTCAACAAAATCAACCACATAGGATTCCTGTATCATCGCGCCATTCACTCTTATTCGTTCCCTAAAATCTTTAAGATGTGGCGAAGTATACAATCCGGTTTTATAACCTGCTTGCTGTAAGACACTTGCTAACATGTGAGACACTGAACCTTTTCCGTTTGTACCGGCAACATGGATCGTCCGGAATTTCCGGTGGGGATATTCAAAAAGTTTATCGATTGCCAGCGTGTTATCCAGGCTACCTTTATAGGCTGCGGGTCCCTTACGCTGGTAATAAGGCAGATGTTCATATAAATAATCCAGAACAGCTTCGTAGTTCATAAGCTTAACTTTTCTAACAAATTGCAAATACAAAGATGTAAAAAACCTTTGTCCCAAACTATCTTCGCATTGTTTTAGTATTATCTTTAAGCGTCACCGCAGACGCAAGCGAAAAAGAAGGATTTAAGGCAACATCAATGCCTTATTTTACCCGAAACTAACAGCTGAAAGCCTGGCAATGTATAATTTAGATACTTTCAAAAAAATATGAAACGGCCTAAAACTTTTGTACTCGACACCAATGTCATTTTGCACGACAGTGAGTGTATATACAATTTTGAAGACAATGATGTGGTGATTCCAATAACTGTACTGGAGGAGTTAGATAAATTCAAAAGAGGAGACGA
>JBBQJE010000247.1:0-5247 GCA_038325635.1 Bacteroidales bacterium | reverse complement strand
GATTGGGATGGGGCAATAAACTAGTTTAGAACAGGATTTGCCAAAAACAAAATTACTGGACGAATAGATGGACGTCCATCATGGGATGAAACCAAGATTAAAAAAATTCAAAATATGGAGTCTTCAGTGATGCGCATTATGGCAATTGCCAAGGAATTGAAGATTAGCAGAGGGAGTGTATACCAATATCTCGATTAGAGTAATTAAAGAAATCCAATATTTGAATAACCCTATTTGAGTTTTAATGTGATTAATCTGGCATTCAATAAGTCATGGTACTTAATTTTCATCTCAGCAGATAAAAAACTCGAGTCAATCAAATCGTTCCATTTTGAAATTGAAGATGAAATTGATCCCAAAACATTATCAATGCTTTTTACTGTCAATTCACAATGCTCCATCCCTAAATAATCAACTAAAATATTGTAAGTTAAGTTTTTTTTCTTACCTCTCAAAGGTAAAGCAATCTCTTCCTCTTGTTGCTTTAATACAATTGTTGAATTAACTAAATCATAGCATGGAGATAAAGTTGTTTTGCCTTCTCTCGTGATTATGGAAAAATTCTTTAAATGCATATCTTCATTCCCGATCAAAAAGTTGAATATAGCCAGTTTAAAAAACTTAATTTTCTCAATTGCTGGGAATGTACAATACTCATTAATTAATTTTACTATCTTTTCCATACTATAATCATACTTGGTGTCTCGACTCAGTCCAGCAAGTTGGGCAAAGTCTTCTACTGGAATTTTCTCGTTCTGACCCTTTCGGTCAAACCGCTTAATGAAATATGTAAGAGAATTATCCCTTGACCAGATTAAACCATGAATTGGAACTTCCAAACCAATCAAAGCTGCCAATCGCATTGTTAAATCCTCATTTTCAGGCATTTGTAAAAATATACGATGTTGAGGTTTAAGTATATATTTTCCACCCTTATCCACAAATTCAAATTTCTGATCTTTAATGCTTAAGACTGCACTTAATTTCGGTTGTACTCCTTGCACTGACATTTTTGCAGCACGATTATAAGCCTCTATACGTTGCTCTTCCGCTGTATATTCGAGGTCATTTAGTGATTTTAATCGTGAGTTCAATAACTTTAGACCTTCTGGACTGTATCGTTTATCCCCACATGACAAATATGTAATCGGACAATTCATTCAAAAATTTCTTTTACAGTAATAACACCAATTAGATCATCTCCAACTGCAATTAATTGTGAGAAGAAATCATTTTTGTCAATTTTCCTAATCTTTAATAATCCTTCTAATTGGATTCCTTCAGGTAATAATCCATCAAAGAATGGTGGAAATTTATTAAACTTATATACCCGAACATCTGATGGCATCGTACGTGAGACTTCTAGGCCTTCATATTTATCGAGATACTCAAAAACATATTCATTATCTCGTTTCACTTCAGTCAATATGCCCGCTTCAACACCTTTTACAAATATTTTAGCCTTTCTCATTTCCCAATATTTGTCCTTGATTAATTAATGGACTTTTCAACTCAATCTTGATATTTAATATCTTGAGAATTTTACGTAAAGTGTTCAACTGTATAGTTTCTTTTCCTTTCTCAATATCGAAAATCACAGTTTTCCCAACACCTGCCATTTCTGCTAATTGAGAGCGACTCAATTTAGCAGTCTTACGATGAGTTTTTATTACAATAGCTAATTCTTGAGACTGTTCCATATTTTTTACCTTTATAGCGGTAAATATACACACAATATTTGTAAAAACAAAGTTTTATTCAGTATTTTACTGCTGTGGCGGTAAATATTACACAAACAGCCAGCCTCTCTAACCTAAATACCAATATCTACTGCTATGGCGGTAATTTTAGTGAGCATTACCATATATTTATATTAGAAATATTCGAAGTTAGTATTGTTAAAGTCATTTTTTTGGCGATTCAACGATTTTACGAACAAGTTTTGGTAATCCTGAACAAATCCAGAAGTTTCCTCACAACTTTGCGCATAAACCCTTATCTTAACACCAAAATCTCCAAGGTCTTGCAAAGTTCTCTGAACATTTAGGAGAAACTATGAAAATTTTATCTGATTTTTACAAAAACAAGACGGAGTTCACCGCATGCTTACTTTTGAATACTCCTAATCGAGAAATTGAATACGATATAGTACCTGACACTGTTTTGCACAAGAGATTTCAGAATCAGAATCGAATGCCAGAAGGTGCAAGGAAAGCCGAACTCACACTTTGGTTGATGAACAAAACAGTTTATGATACTACCAACCTTTCAATGGAAGGTGAATATTATTCCCTCAGTTCTGGTACTTGTGTCTGCTTTAAAACGGAATCATTGTCCGTTTTGATCCGGATTTTGCAATAAGCACCATGTGGATCAATACTTATTGCATAGTGGTAAAAATTATTAATTGTAATTTTGTAACGATACAAATGTGTGATTAATAATTATATAAGAAAATAATAGTGGTATAAAATATGATAATAGACGAAAAGTGGTAAAGAAAATCATAATTGATTATCAATTATATAGATAATAATAATAATCCTGGTACCCCGACGAATAAAAGCAAAAAAACCAGCCAAGGCTGGTTTTTTTTATTATCAATGAAGGACGCTAAACCAAAGCAGTCAGCGTGACAGCGAATACCAGGTACTGTTCTCCTGATAATCTTCAATCAATTTTGCCTGATCAGAGAAATTGAAATGACCAATTAAAGCAGATATCTCCTTTTTTAAGGTAGATATACTGTTCTCGATTAAATCATTTCGAAACCCCTTTTCGCCCAAATCCAGCACCTTTTCCATCGTAATAATCCTGGAAAGAGCCTGACCCAATTCCACCATTTTACGCTGAGGCAATTCGAAATTCAGATCAAAATCGAGTAGTTCCTTCAAATAGTCAGTGGCCTTGGTTGTCAGATCGTTAGCTTTTAAGAAATTGAACATATTCGACTCTTTCATTTGCTTCATCTGCTTGACAATTGCATCCGATATCTGAGAATAGAGCATGTCGTTCGACCCCTCAAAAATCTGAAATGGACGGCTATCAGTAATCCCTCGTCCACCGATATGGCTCAACCGATAGGCTTTCGCACCGACCAACTGCACCAGTGATTGAGCTGCATTCTGCATCAAATCAGTTACATAACTCTTAACAGCATTCGCCTCTACCCCACTACCGGAAAGATCATTTTCAATTCCTGCCTTTTCGCTGCTGCTGGCGCACATCGCGGAGGCAATAGTAAAAGAGGATTGAAGATTGGTGAGCCGGTACTGAACCTGATCGTATTCGACCAACATTTTGCCGGATACGGATCGCTCTCTGGTGTGTGCAAGTGCTTCATCCAGCATACGCTGAATAAAACCGAGCGCCATTCCCGGAAATTGCAACCTGCTTCTGTGCAACAGATCCAGTAGCAGTTTCAGTCCGGTAGAATGTGGCTGCAGCCTGTACAAAAGCGGAACATCCACATCAATTCTGTTCCGACCATAAGGTATCTGATACAATCCGAGATTGTCAAAAAACTCTTCTACGACAATTTGCTGACGATCCTGATTCACATCGCATACAAAGAAATCGATATCACGTTTCAAATCACCGTTCTTCATCTGCTCCCTGGCCGTCAATAGCCAAAAATCAGCCCATCCGGTCAATCCGGCCCAGTGCTTGGTACCCTTGACATTGTAAACATCCCCCTTGGAAGTAAAAGAAGTCTGCATATTTAGTGCATCACTGCCATGACCTGGTTCGGTAATCATTAGTCCGCCCATATTTTGGGCAGTCATGAAGCGCTCAAAAACCCTTTTTTTCGCCTCCTCTGATCCGTATTTTGCCAACGGTTGCAGAAAAAGTGCTGAGTTGATACCTAATGTCAGCGAAAGTGCCAACGATTCGTACGAGGCCGCAGATAGTAACGCTAAAATCTCCTCCACTTTACCACCCCTTCCTCCATATTGTTCAGGAATATTGATCGAAAGCGGATTACCCGACATTACCTCCCGCATAACAAAAGGAGGCATTCCCCGTTTGGTACTCAATTGATCAATATCGGCTCTGACCCTGTAAGCATGTTTGCTTCGGGTGCGAAAATCCTCCAAAAAGAGGTTAAAAGGCACTTTTTGATTGGATGGAACGTTACTATTCATTCGTTGTAATTAAATGTATTTCTATGTGTCTAAACGTCATATTTCACGATAGGTTGCAAAAAAAAACACTATTTTTAGAGAAAATTCTACTAAAATTCTCAAATTATGTCAGAAAATCAAAAGAAAAAATTGAATCGTCGTTCTTTCTTTGGAAAAACGATGCTAAGTGCCGCCGGATTAGCCATTCTTCCAGGTGTAGTAACAAGCTCGCCTTCAAATCCTTCTATTGCTCCTGCTGATGTTCGTCTCGGATTTATCGGGATGGGACAGCAAGCAATGTTCCTGCTGAATGGTTTTATGGCTCTTCCGGGCGTTGAGATAGTTGCCGGATGTGATGTTTATGGCATCAAACGCAAAAGATTTGAAAAAAGGGTTACGGCTTTTTATGCCAAAAGCGGTAAGACTGCGAAAATCGAGACCTACGAGAAATTTGAAGATCTGCTAAAAAATAAAAATATCAATGGAGTCGTTATTGCTGTCCCGGATCATTCTCACGCCAGAATTGCGATTGCAGCCTTAAAAGCTGGTAAAGAGGTCTATCTCGAAAAGCCATTAACATTTACCATCAAAGAAGGACAGGAATTAGTTAAATGCGTTCGCGATAACAAACGTATTCTGGCCGTCGGCAGTATGCAAAGATCAACCCCAAATTTCCAGAATGCCGTTAAGCTTGTGCAGTCAGGTGCCATCGGAAAAATAGAAAAGGTAAATGCTTATGTAGGTGCCCCTCCAAAACCGTACAATCTTCCTGAAGAAACCTTACCGACCGATTTGAATTGGGATTTGTGGCTAGGTTCACTCACGGCAAAAATTCATTTTAACCACGAATTAGATCCGCCAATTACCATTGATCCCGAGGTAAATGAAAAAATCTGGGGTGCATGGCGCTGGTATACTGAAATGGGCGGCGGATTCACAACCGACTGGGGTGCTCACATGTTTGATATCGCTCAATGGGGATTAGGAATGGACAGAAATGGTCCAGTCGAGATTTCTCCTATCGGGGATGGCTCCGATTACATGACTTTCAAATATGCCAACGGAGTGGTAATGACCTCCGAACCTTTCGATGAAAAGAAAACCAAAGGCGTAAAATTCTGGG
>JBBQJE010000246.1:0-5283 GCA_038325635.1 Bacteroidales bacterium | reverse complement strand
GGATCTGTTTAATGAATACGAACAGGAGTTAAAAACGATGAAGGTTTCTGAAGGACGTATCCTGATAAAGCTTCTCGACAGAGAGACCGGTAATTCTTCTTTCGAAATCATCAAAGAGTTTAAGGGTGGATTCTCCGCTTTTTTCTGGCAGTCTATTGCAAAGCTATTTGGCCACGATCTCAAGGCACAATACGATCCGGTACTGGAGGATCGCCTGATCGAGTACATCATTATGCAGATTGATCTGGGACTGATTTAATTAGCGCAATCTGATTGTTAAGCAAGGCTGAATTCCAGTTTTCGATTGATTTTTTCCATCAGCAAAAAGGTCCTGGATTCATCACTTAAGCCAAATTTGTGATAACTCTTTCTCACAATACACTCTGCAAAATTGGTAATTTGTTTGAAAAGGAGCTCTGTACTATATAATTGCGATTTTTCAAATCCAGGAATGACTTCAGCGTTAATATTCAATTTTTCGTTAAAGGTGTAATGCTTAACTCCTTTCGGTGAATGGACAGACAAAAGATGTTCTTTTTTCTCACCGGTGAAGGAAAGAGTCAGTGAGGCAGCCGACCCATTGTGGAAATTCAGATGCAGATTAACAACATCCGGCTGATATCCCGAATTTGGTATGGAGCATACACTGATTCGTGCCGGTTCAGAATCAACAATTCGTAGTATCATGAGTAAGTTACTGTACAACATTTCTTGGAGTGCAGCTGCTTTGCCTGGTTCGGAGTGATGAATTTCGATGAGTTTCGACGCTGATTCGATTTTGCTATTTATGGAAAGTGATGGATGAAAAAGCAAATCATTGCGTATTTGTATGAGCGTATTTCCTTCCTCTGCCAGTTCAATAAGTTGAGCCCTTTCTTCTGAAGTCATCTTTTGTTTCTCTGTTAGGAAGAGATGGCAACCCTTCCTAATTAAACCCGATAAATAGCTGAATGAAGTATAATCAGGATCTAAGACCGTAACCATGTTGCAATTAGAAGGTAAAAGATCATGGCGATCCCCCATTTCCTGTAATTTCCCGGAAGTTAAAACAGTTCTCCACTTCACATACCTAATGGTTTGAAGTTTAGCAATGAATAGATCATTTTCCTCTCCGGGATATATAAGGGCTCCGTTTATCATCTGGTTGTAAATGTAGTTTTTTGCTTAGGCTCAGATACTACCTACTTTGGACATCTACTTTTATTTATCAACTTTTAGATGTTGAAAAACCCGATGAGAATGGTAATTTTGTCGTACAAATACCAAAAAAGTGACCAATTGGAAGATACCTTTAAACACAAGGGATTGCGGAAGAAGCTAGCCGACGAGATCAGGAACAAAGGCATTATGGATGAGTCTGTTCTTAAGGCTATCAATGCAGTACCAAGGCATCTTTTTATGGATAATAGTTTTGTTGGCTTTGCTTATGTCGACAAAGCCTTTCCAATCGCTGCCGGACAAACAATTTCGCAGCCTTACACTGTTGGTTTTCAGACGGAAGCATTGCAGATCAAGAAGCTCGATAAGGTATTGGAAGTGGGTACAGGTTCCGGTTATCAGTCAGCAATCTTATGCGAAATGGGCGTTCGACTCTTTACTATTGAAAGACAGCGGGCACTATTTGAATTTGCCAGCCAGTTGCTTCCAAAATTAGGCTACCACCCTCAATTTTTCTATGGAGATGGTTACCTGGGTCTGCCAACTTATGGGCCATTTGATAAAATAATTGTAACTGCCGGAGCAGAGTCAGTTCCGCCAGCACTAAAAGAGCAATTAACTATTGGTGGCCGAATGGTAATCCCGGTCGGGCAGAGACAGAATCAGATTATGAAAATTATTATCAGAAAAAGTGAAAATGAATATTCAGAGCGGGAAGCAGGGAGCTTTGTTTTTGTGCCTTTACTTCCAGGGCTGTCCGATAAGAAGTAGAAATAGTGAAAAATGAAAAATGAATAGTGAAAAATGAAAAATGAAAAATGAATAGTGAAAAATAAAAAGTAGAAAATGGAAAATTGCTATTCAATTTAAAATGAGACACATAATACAATGATCACAGTAAAAAAATTTACGTTTAATCCGGTAGCAGTTAATGCATACCTGCTTTGGGATGAATCCATGGAGGCTGTTTTGATTGACCCGGCCTGTTTCTATCCCAACGAGGAACTAGAGTTGAGTCGATTTGTTGAGGATCAAGGGTTGAGAATTGTTCACCTACTGAATACGCATGGTCACTTTGACCATCTCATGGGTAATAATTTTGCCTCTCAGAAATGGAACTTGAAATGCGAAATTCATTCTGGTGATGCCTTCATGACCGATCAGGCCAAGCAACATGCACTATTTTTCGGCATTACCATGAAGAATCCAACTTCAGAAGTTGAACTACTTTCAGAAGGTGATTTAATCACGTTTGGTCATTCAGAATTAAAAGTAATCCACGTGCCCGGACACTCTCCAGGCGGCGTCGCTTTTTATTCTGAAAAGGATAAGATACTTGTTGTTGGCGATATCCTATTTCAGGGCTCGGTAGGCAGAACGGACTTGCCGGGAGGTAATCATATTCAGCTTATTAACGGTATAAAAGAGAAATTGATGATCTTAGACGATGCGGTAAAGGTTTATTCCGGACATGGAGAAGACACAACTGTGGGCTGGGAGAAAAGAACTAATCCTTATTTGAAGTGAGCTAAAGTGACTAAAGTTCTTTTTGCATCAGAACGTAAATGTTAATTTTGAGAACTCTAGTCACTCTAGCTCACTTTAGTCACTTATTTATAACAAAAGCATAAAAACCGAACAATAATGGCAATAGACAAATTTGTAAACCGTCACATCGGTCCGAGAGAGAATGATATCAATGACATGCTCGCAATTATAGGTGTTTCCTCACTTGATGAGCTAATCGATCAGACTGTTCCGTCTAACATCCGACTGGAAAGGCCTCTAAATCTGCCTAATGGACTCACTGAACGGGAATACTATCGCCGTATCCTTCATCTGGCATCGAAAAATAAAGTATTTAATACCTATATCGGAATGGGATGGTACGATACCATCACTCCGGCGGTTATTCTTCGCAACATCCTGGAGAACCCTGTATGGTATACTTCCTACACTCCCTACCAAGCCGAGATTTCGCAGGGTAGGCTGGAGGCATTGCTGAATTTTCAGACCATGGTTTGCGAAATGACTGCCATGCCCCTGGCGAATGCATCTTTGTTGGACGAGGCAACTGCAGCTGCAGAGGCACTTCACATGATGTTTGCCCTTCGTTCCAGAGCACAGGAAAAGTCGGGTGCAAATATCTGCTTTGTTGATGAAAAAATTTGGCCGCAAACGCTCGATGTTATTTTAACCCGTGCTGAGCCGTTAGGCATTGTAATAGAAGTCGGTGATTATAAAATTGCGGAACTTAATGATAAATGTTTTGGTGCCATTGTCCAATATCCCAATTCGGATGGAGTGATTGCCTGCTATGCTGATTTTACCAAAAAGGTTCAGTCGAGTGGTGCAAAAATCGCCGTCGCTGCCGACCTACTTTCGTTAGCATTGTTGACTCCGCCAGGAGAATGGGGTGCCGACATCGTATTTGGTTCAACCCAGCGCTTTGGCGTTCCAATGGGTTACGGCGGACCGTCAGCCGCATTTTTTGCGACGAGGGATGAATACAAACGAGACCTTCCCGGTAGGATAATCGGCGTATCCAAGGATGTTCATGGGAAACCGGCTTTGCGTCTGGCACTTCAAACCAGAGAACAGCATATAAAAAGAGAAAAGGCAACATCGAATATTTGTACATCACAGGGATTACTGGCCACAATGGCCGGAATGTATGCCACCTATCACGGCCCGGAAGGAATCCAAAATATTGCAGAACGTGTTCACAGTATTGCTGCATTTATAGCCGTTGAGGTAACAAAATTGGGATATACCTGCGAGTCGGAAGATTTTTTTGATACGCTAAAAATTGCCTTACCCCGACACGTTAAAAAAGAAGACATCGAATGGCTTTCCGTCGCACTGGAAATGAATTTCCGGTATTTCACACAAGGTGAAATAGGGATAAGTATCGATGAAACGACTAATCTTGAAGATATTAACTGGATTTTGGAAGTCTTTGCGAAAGCTGCCAACAAACAGGTTCCGGTAATTGATAACATGCCGGAATTACAAAGTATTGCCGATAATTTCAGCAGAAAATCAAAATTTCTCAAACAGGAAGTCTTCAGCAAATACCGTTCCGAAACAGAAATGGCCAGGTACATAAAGCGGCTCGAAAAGAAAGATATCTCGCTGGTGCATTCGATGATTTCACTTGGATCATGCACGATGAAGCTCAATGCTGCTACCGAGATGCTGCCTTTAAGCTGGATCGAATTTAGCGGCATTCACCCGTACGTCCCAAAGAATCAGGCGATGGGTTACCATGAGATGATGGAAGAGATGCGCCGCGACTTAGCCGAAATTACCGGATTTGCTGATATTTCCTTTCAGCCAAATTCGGGTGCAGCAGGTGAATACGCTGGTCTTCTGGTAATTCGGGATTATCATAAAAGCAGAGGCGAGGGACATCGCAATGTGGTGCTGATTCCATCCTCAGCGCATGGAACAAATCCGGCGAGTGCTGTTATGGCTGGAAATAAAGTAATCGTAGTTGCCTGCGACGAAAATGGAAATATCAATATAGACGATTTGAAAGTCAAGGCGGAAGAAAACAAGGAGAACTTGGCTGGATTTATGGTCACTTATCCGTCAACTCACGGAGTTTTTGAGGCTTCCATCGTTGAGATGTGTGATGTAATTCATCAATACGGCGGACAAGTTTACATGGATGGAGCGAACATGAATGCACAGGTTGGACTTACTAATCCGTTCAGAATCGGAGCAGATGTCTGCCATCTGAACTTGCACAAAACATTTGCTATCCCTCACGGAGGTGGCGGCCCAGGGGTTGGTCCGATTGGAGTTGCCGAGCACCTGGTTGAATTCTTACCATCACATTCGGTAATGAACAACGGTCATATCGGAATGCATGCTGTTTCGGCTGCTCCCTGGGGCAGTGCCTCTGTATTGCCAATTACGTATGGTTACATTAAAATGCTTGGGGCAGACGGATTGACCACTGCGACAAAAATTGCGATTTTGAATGCTAACTATATAGCAGCCAGATTGAAAGATAATTACGGAATCCTTTACACCGGAGCCAATGGAAGAGTTGCCCATGAGATGATTTTGGAATGTCGTCATCTAAAAGGAAATGCAGATATTTCTGAAAGCGATATT
>JBBQJE010000245.1:0-5304 GCA_038325635.1 Bacteroidales bacterium | reverse complement strand
TTGCAGCCAGAAAAGTGGCCGATCATATTGGTACTGTGCACCACGAAATTCATTTTACTGTTCAGGAAGGATTAGATGCAATTCGGGATGTAATTTACCACCTCGAAACGTATGATGTTACTACAATAAGAGCCTCAACACCTATGTACCTGATGTCGAGAGTCATTAAATCGATGGGCGTTAAGATGGTACTCTCAGGTGAAGGTGCAGACGAAATTTTTGGGGGATACCTATATTTTCACAAAGCCCCTAATGCACAGGCTTTTCACGAGGAAACAATCCGCAAACTGAGCAAGCTGCATCTTTATGATTGCCTACGTGCCAATAAATCATTGGCGGCATGGGGAGTAGAAGGAAGAGTCCCATTCCTTGATAAAGAATTCATGGATGTCGCGATGACTTTGAACCCGGAAGATAAGATGGCAAAAGAGGGCAAAATGGAGAAATGGATTCTTCGCAAAGCATTCGAGGATTATCTGCCTGCAAGTGTGGCATGGCGCCAGAAAGAGCAGTTCTCGGACGGTGTCGGTTACAATTGGATTGATTCATTGAAGGCGATGGTTGCCGATAAAGTTTCCGACGATCAGATGAGAAGTGCCAAATTTCGATTCCCAATTAACACTCCGATGTCAAAAGAGGAGTATTTCTATCGTTCGATTTTTACCGAGCATTTTCCTTCAGATACCGCTGCATCCTGTGTGCCATCCGTTCCATCCATAGCTTGTAGTACACCTGAAGCACTGGCTTGGGATCCTTCCTTCCGCAACAATGCCGACCCGAGTGGAAGAGCAGTGAAGTCGGTGCACCTGGATAGTAATTAAATGAAAAATGAAAAATGAAAAATGAAAAATGAAAAATGGAAGAAGCGCTTCTTTCATTTTTCACTTTTCATTTTTCATTTTTCATCTCATGCTTCCCATCGGGAAGAAACCTAACCGTGGGCGGCATCTTGTACTTCTCAAACAAATCCCAACTCTTTTTGAGGTCCGCCCATAAACTGATGCAATCCTTGTACTTGCTGTATCTAACGTTTAAAAAGGCATATTTTTCATCGTTGAGTCGGGCAGGGAAAATAGTTATATCGATCTGTTCTTGTCCGCTGTTGTACGCCTCAATGCAATAAACGAACAACTCCTTGATTCTGTCATTGGTAATTGCCAGACATCCGGATGAGATGCAAGCTCCATGAATAAATATCTGGCTTCCCAAGTGTCGGCGAACACCTCTGATGCTGTCGGAAGCATTCGGATAATTAATTTTCATCGATAAATAATACTTGCTGTATGGGTTCAATCCGTCGATGTGGTAGAATCCTTCCGGAGCCTGCAAATCATGCGAACGTCTCTTCGGTCCTACGTCTCCCGAGATATCGCAGATGGGTAATTCACGGATAAGCATATATGCCGAGTCGCAATTATTCTTGGCCCAGATCTCAATTTTTTTTTCATTTTTGAAGGCTCGAAGGTAGATCCTGATGTTTTCACGCAAAATGCCGTGTTCGATCAGTGTTTTGGTAACCATTTTCTCTTTGTCAGCATAGGCTTCCCGAACCCGGGTACTATTCAGCTGCTTTTCTCTGAATGTTGGCGAAATCATTCCTATACACAAAATCCATAAGGGGATCACTACTATCAAACGTCTCATCATACCATCTAAAATGAAGGCGCAAAAATAGCAGAAAAATTAATGCAGGGGCGACTCTATGTGGTCGTCCAAGTGAAACGTATCGGAACGACCATAAGTGATCGTCCGTGTTGAAAATTGAACGTTATGCTTTTTGTTCAGACTGCAAGATTCGGAATAGTTCGTCGGGACTAACGTTTTCAACTAATTTACCATTTTCAGAGATGGAAATCCTTCCCGTTTCCTCACTTACAACGATGGTAAATGCATCCGTCACCTCAGACATTCCAATAGCAGCTCGGTGCCTTAGACCCAGAGCTGAACTAATCTCCTGACTGGATGAAACGGGCAAAATACAGCGAACTGCCTGAATTCGATTCGATGCAACAATACAGGCTCCGTCGTGTAAAGGAGAATTTTTGAAGAAAATACTACTTATTAAATCAGTACGAATCTCAGCATCGATAAATTCGCCGGTACGCACGTATTCTTTTAACTCATTATCTCGTGAGATTACAATTAAGGCTCCGGTTTTCGTCTTGGCCATCTGAATACATGCGTCAACTATAGATTTGATGCCGGTCGGAGAAATATTTCTGAACTGAACTGAGAAAAGCGATCCAATCGAAATTTTTTTGTTCATACGGTAACTATTCCCGAGCATCAAAAGAAATCGGCGTATCTCCTGCTGAAAAACGACGATAAGTGCGATCATTCCAACGCCAAAAAGCTGACTCAGTATATTACCGAGAAGTTCCATTTTCAAAGCGCGAACAACCACCCAGGCGATGAACACAAAGAAGATCCCAAGAAATATACTGAACGTGACTGTCCCTCTCACCAAGTTATACAATTCATAAAACAGAAATGCCACAAAAATTATATCGAGCACATCCAAAAATTTGATATGTATAAAGAACTCACCCATTTATTTCATTTTTCAATTTAGACACCAATTTAACTGCTTCAACCGCCTCCCGAACATCATGCACCCTAAGAATATCTGTTCCAGCCATTAATGCCAGTGTATTTAAAACGGTCGTCCCGTTTAAACTTTCTTTTGGAGTTACATTCAACTGTTTCCATATCATTGCTTTGCGCGATAATCCCACTAACAAAGGTAGCTCAAAAAGACGAAAAGAATCCAACCTATTTAAAAGTTCGTAATTATGATCCGGATTTTTCCCAAATCCAAATCCCGGATCAATAATGACATCGTTGACGCCTAACAGCTTCAAAGTATTGACTTTTTCAGACAAATTGAGCAAAATTTCTTTGACAACATCCTGGTAAGCAGGATTTTGCTGCATGGTTTGGGGTGTTCCCTTTATATGCATCAAAATATATGGGAGTCTAAGCTGAGCCACCGTCTCAAACATTTTGTCATCAAAATTACCCCCCGAAATATCGTTCACAATACAATCACCGGTTTCCGCGACAATCCTCTTAATAACTTCAGACCGATAACTGTCTACCGAGATAATGGCAGCAGAAAATTGTTTCCGTATGGCTCTTATTGAAGGAAGTATTCTTTCTATCTCCGCCTCCGCGGATACCTTAGCAGCACCAGGTTTGGTCGAAACGGCACCAATATCAATGATCAATCCTCCTTGCTCAAGAATTTCTTCAGCACGACGGAGTACCTGCTTCTCATTTTGATAGAATCCGCCATCATAAAAAGAATCCGGAGTAAGATTCAAGATCCCCATAACAACAGGTCGATCCAACATAATCAGCTGACCGTCAAGCTGAAATGATCTTTTCTTGCGGTAAAAAGGTTTGTCAATTTTTTGAAACAACATAAAATCAATCTTGGATAAAACGATCAATACCTTCCTATCATACTGAATCTGATAGATTTCAGAGCATTATTTTAGATGAAAATTGATCGCTTTTCACAAAAATAGTAATTCTGAAGACATACAACCAATTTAAAAAATCCTCAATTATTCAGAATAGAAGGAGGAATCCTGAAATTGGATTTGGAAATACAAATTATTCGATGTATTTTTGACACTATCTGTCAAAATAATTTTTGTCAAAATGGAAAATTTAGGTGAAACAATCAAAAAACTTCGTTTAGAGAAAAGTCTTCCCTTGCGGATTGTTTCTGCACATCTAGACATCGATCAAGCAATCCTCAGTAAGATTGAAAGAGGACTTCGAAAAGCATCAAGAGACTTAATAACCAAGCTTGCAGATTATTACAAAATTAATCAAGATGATCTCCTGGTCACCTGGTTGTCTGATACTATTGTATATGAAGTTGAAGATGAGAGATTGGCATTAGAAGCCTTACAATTAGCCGAAAAAAAGATAAAGTACATCACTTTCAAAAAAATTAATAGGGAGGATATTATAAAACAGTTGAACTCTGCATTAAGCTATTTTACTAATATTCAAGCAGGTTGGATATATGGATCATTTTCAAGAGGTGATGACACGCCAGAAAGTGATATAGATATCGCCATCAATACAGAAGGGAAGTTTAGCTATTTTGATCTGGCAGAAGTACAATTTAAACTTGAAAAATTGACCAACAGAAAAGTCGATATCGGATTTATCGATTCCTTTAAACCTTACATCTTAAATAATATAAAACCAGATTTAAAATTGATTTATGAAAAATCATCGTCTCGATAGTTTTGAAAGACTTCAGCATATTATAAGAGCTATTGAATCCATTCATAAATATGTTGCGAATGAAACAAGCGATTCTTTTGAGGACAACGATTTAATTCACGATGCTGTATTATTCCAGTTTTCAATTATTGGAGAAGCCATAAATTTTGTTGAATCAGATATTCTCGACAAATTCGATTACCCGTGGTTCAAAGTAAGGGCTTTTCGAAATCTGATTTCTCACGAGTATTTCAATATCAAAATGGTAGCAGTCTGGCAAATTATTCAAACAGATTTATCCGAATTGAAATTTGTTGTGCAAACAATTCTGAAAAGTGAATTCAATTCTCCGTGTTTATGAAAATCATTTGTCCGGATTTTTGAAACACAGGTTAGGCAAAAGGATAAAATTAGTCTGATTTTTATATATTTGAAACGTGGTATTTAAAGAAAATTAAACATGCGGTCTTCTACCATGAATGTGGCAAAATCAATTAATAATCAATGACATCCCAGTGAAAAAAACCAAAGAACAATACGATCATATTATCCATATCTGCCGAGAAGTCTTTGTAAAAAAGATGCAAGATTACGGCACTGCTTGGAGAATCTTGCGCCCCTCCTCGATGACAGATCAGATCTATATTAAGGCTCAACGAATCCGAAACATCGAAGAAAAGGGAATAGCGAAAATAGATGAAGATGCACGTTCTGAATTTATCGGCATCATCAATTATTGCTCGCTTGCCTTGATTCAACTCGACCTTGGAGCAGAGGAGGAAGAAATGCCTCACGATAGAGCGGAGGCATTGTACCTAGCTAATTTGGAGAAAGCAAAGAAATTGATGCTAGATAAGAACCACGATTATGGAGAAGCATGGCGTCAGATGAGGATCAGTTCCTTTACCGATCTGATTTTAATGAAAATAAAACGCACCAAACAGATTGAAGACCATCTTGGTAAAACATTGATTTCGGAGGGCGTAGATGCCAACTACATGGATATGATCAACTATTCAGTCTTTGCATTGATTAAAATGGAATTCGAAAAAGCATCAT
>JBBQJE010000244.1:0-5317 GCA_038325635.1 Bacteroidales bacterium | reverse complement strand
GTTATGCCTGATTATATGAGAGAGAAATTTGAAGTTAAATATCATCTTACCAGAGATGAAGTACTTCAAAGAGTCTACAAAACTGAAAGACCAAACCATTTTCTGGCTTCCTTTGCACCGTTCCTCTCTGAGGAAATAGCTGAAGATTATGCACATAATCTTGTTAAGAACAGTTTAGTAGAATTCTTTGAACGTAATATAACCAAGATACCTGGCTATAATTTTTATTCAATCGGTTTCGTTGGATCGGTTGCTTTTTATTTCAAAGCGATTGTATTGGAGGTATGTGAAAAATTTAAAATGAATTGTATTTCCATCCTTCGTGAGCCGATGGATGACCTAGTTAAATATCATTTAAAGAAAAACATTTAAGTTTAATGAAATGACTACCATAAGCATAACAGAACAAGATTCCTTGTACTACGATTTAGAGAAGATGTCGATAAGGGAGTTACTTCTTAATATTCACGAGGAAGATAAAAAGGTATTACCTGCAATTAGTTTAGTATTGCCGCAAATTGAATTACTCGTTGAGCAGGTTTATTCTCGAATGAAAAAGGGTGGGAGGCTTTTCTATATGGGAGCCGGAACCAGCGGCCGTTTAGGAGTACTGGACGCCTCTGAGATTCCCCCTACCTTTGGTGTTGGGTATGGTTTGGTCATAGGGATGATTGCAGGTGGCGATAAGGCGATTCGCAAAGCGGTTGAAGCCGCCGAAGATGATGAAGAAATGGGATGGAAAGAACTGGAAAAATTAGAGATTAACGAATTGGATACAGTCGTTGGAATTGCAGCATCAGGTAGGACTCCTTATGTAGTAGGGGCAGTTAAAAAAGCCAGAGAAAATAAGATACTAACTGCTTGCATCGTGAATAATCCCGGCAGCATTCTTGCGAAGAACGTTGATATTGCTATCGAAGCAGTTGTAGGGCCGGAATTTGTAACCGGAAGTACGCGCATGAAATCCGGCACATCACAAAAACTGATATTAAATATGATTACCACCTCCGTCATGATTAAGTTAGGACGGGTAAAGGGGAACAAAATGGTCAATATGCAGCTGACCAATCAAAAATTAGTCAACAGAGGTACTCGCATGATTGTAAGCGAGTTGGGTTACAGTGAGGACAAAGCCAAACGATTGTTATTGCTTCATGGTTCGGTAAATGAAGTACTGAATACTGCAAGGAATGAATAATGAAAAATGAAAAGCGAAAAATGGAAGAAACTCTTCTTCCATTTTTCGCTTTTCATTTTTCAATATTCATTTTTCATGATTTGCTTGAGTAAATCGGGTATCTCGCTAGGGATCATAGCTACTTTTACCCCTACCTTTTCGAAGGCCTTAATTTTCTCTTCTGCAGTACCGCTTCCGCTGGAAATGATTGCTCCGGCATGTCCCATTCTTTTTCCTGGAGGTGCTGATTGTCCTGCAATAAATGCTACAACAGGTTTTGTGACATGCTCCAGGATATATTGGGCAGCCCGTTCCTCAGCATCTCCACCGATCTCACCGATTAAGACGATGGCCTCAGTAGAAGGATCATCCTGAAACATCTGAAGAAGCTCAAGGTAATAAAGTCCGGCAACAGGATCCCCTCCGATACCCACACAAGTGCTCTGGCCAATACCATTGCTGGTTAATTGATAAACCATTTCGTATGTAAGTGTGCCACTACGACTCATCAAGCCAACATTTCCTTTAAGGAAAATATTTCCTGGTAAGATTCCAACCAATGCTTCTCCCGGAGAAATTAAACCCGGACAGTTAGGGCCAATGAGCTTTGTACCTTTCTTGGCTAAATAGGGCATCACTTTTACCATATCCAGCGTTGGAACTCCCTCTGAGATTGCAATTACAAGTTCGATACCTGCCTCTGATGCCTCAAGAATGGCATCGGCAGCCAAGTGAGCCGGTACAAAAATGATTGATGTGTTTGCACCTGTGGCTTTTATTGCAGCTTCAACCGTATTGAATACAGGAATGCCGTCGACAAAAGATCCGCCTTTACCTGGAGAAACCCCCGCTACAACATTAGTTCCATAAGCTTTCATTTTGCCTGAATGGAAACTTCCGTCTCTACCTGTAATACCTTGGACCAATAATTTTGTATTTTGATTGACTAAAATGCTCATATCTTAATTAATAAGTAGGTTCCTAAATATTATTGCATAATTCTATGGCTCTTTGAGCAGCCTGACTCATGGTCTCAACAATGGGCAAATTTGCCTGTTTTAAGATTTCGAGTCCTTCTTTTGAGTTTGTACCTGAAAGGCGAACAACAATCGGGACTTCAACCTTGAGTTTTTCCAGGGCAATTATTAAGCCGCGTGCTACGTCATCACAGCGAGTTATCCCTCCAAATATATTGATCATAACGACCTTTACATTTTTATCTGAGAGGATAAGGTTCATGGCATCAATTACTTTCTGCGGATTGGAGCTACCCCCGATATCCAAAAAATTGGCGGGTTCACCACCATAATATTTGATCAGGTCGAGCGTTGCCATAGCCAAACCTGCGCCGTTGACCATACAGCCAATTGAACCATCCAATCTGATGTAAGTTAATCCTTTTCCTTTCGCATCGATTTCTTTCAGTTCGTCTTCAGTTGGCTCATTCAGTGCTTCAATCGCACTTTGACGATAGAGGGCATTGTCGTCAAAATTCATTTTCCCGTCAAGGGCCAAAAGTTTGCCGCCTTCTGTGATAACTAACGGATTAATCTCAACCAAGGAAGAATCGGTATCCATAAAAATGCGATATAGCTTTTGGAAAAGGTCAGTTCCTTGTTTCACCAAATTAAAATCAGTAAATAAGGCAAAAGCAATTTTTCTTGCCAGGAAAGGTGTCATACCCAGATCAGGATCAATGACAAATTTGTGAATTGCATCTGGATTATCTTTTGCAACCTCTTCAATTTCGACACCTCCTTCACTACTTGCCATGAAAATCACTGATTTGGAGTTACGGTCGATGGTTAATCCGACATAAAATTCGGACGAGAACTTAACTCCCTGAGCGATCAAAATTTTCTCAACGGTATAACCCTTGATATCCATACCAAGGATTTTTCCGGCATATTCAGAAACGTCCTCTTTGGTACGAGCCAATTTTACTCCGCCGGCTTTCCCTCGCCCGCCGGCTAGAACTTGTGCTTTGACAACTACCGGAAGACCTAATTTATCAGCAGCGGCGATGGCTTCTTCAACAGTGTAGCAAACAACCTCCTTTGTTACAGGTATCAGGTAGCGGGAAAAAATTTCCTTTGCTTGATATTCGTGAATCTTCATATCTATATAATTTAATTAAAATAAGTTTACTTATAGCGGAAATTTGATTTTCTGTTCAGTTGAATAGTTCGCTTGAAAAGTTTAGTTTGTTAATTCGTTGTGAAATTAAATAAATTTTTAAAAAAGATTTAATTTAGCACTCCTAAATAATCCTCATGAGTAAGAAAATATTTTCGGCACTTCAAAAATATACGGTAATCATCATTGGACTGGCATTATATGCTTTTGGGGTGACCGCTTTTCTTATCCCCGTTAAGATTACAGCTGGCGGAGTTACGGGCATTTCAATGCTGGTATTTTATGGTTCAGGCATCCCTGCAGGATACCCCTTTTTTATCATAAACAGCTTTCTAATCGTATTGGCAATTCGTATTTTAGGAACCAGTTTTGGATTGAAAACACTTTTTAGTATGGTGGTCATATCTATACTCCTCAATGTTATGCCAATGTTTATTAAAGAACCACTTGTTAAAGATCTTTTCCTTTCATCCGTGCTGGGGGGGATTCTTTGCGGTGTTGGATTGGGCATTACTTTTAACCAGGGAGGGAGTACAGGAGGGACCGATATCATTGCTATGATCATAAATAAGTACAGAAATATCAGTCCTGGAAGGATTATAATGTATTGTGATGTAATTATAATTACATCCTCCTATTTTGTGCTTAAATCGGTCGAAATTCTGGTTTATGGATACGTTACTATGTGGATTGTTGCCTATTCTATTGATGCTTTTCTCACAGGTGCTCAGCAATCCGTTCAACTTTTCATCTTTTCAGAGAAATACGAAGAGATTGCAGATTTTATTAATACGGAATCTCGCAGGGGATTGACGATTATTGATGGTATAGGCTGGTATACCAAGAAAAAGGTAAAGATAATTATGACTGTTGTCAGGAAAAGGGAATCACCATTGATTTTTCAAAAAATAAAACAAATTGATCCTGAGGCATTTATATCCCAAGGATCAGTTATGGGAGTTTATGGAAAGGGGTTTGATGAAATCAGACAATAAATTGAAAATTCTTGATCGTCTGATAAAAGCAGGGGAAAGATCAACGCGAAGGAAATATCTTCCAGAATGGATATTTGGAATCTCATTATTTCTTCTTCTGATTTTTACCTTTTCCCGAATCATGTGGTACAATTACATGATTCCGACAGTCGATCAAAAGGAGGACATCCTGCTTATTGAACCAAAACTTATGTATGGCCTGCCTGTTGATTCTTTTCATGTTGAGGAGAACAATGTGAGGATGAATGAGAGTCTGTCTGATATATTATTGGATCGGGGAGTATCTTCACAGGTAATTGACCGATTGGCCCATTTACCTCAATCCGTTTTTGATCTTCGAAAAATGAAAGTTGGAAATGATTATTCCGTATTCTATTCTCATGATTCGCTGAGAACACCACTTTATTTTGCCTATTCAGAAAATCCCGTCAACTACTATTTATACGATTTAAATTTCGACTCATGTAACGTCGTGGCAGGAAAGAATGAGGTTGTCACCGAGCGAAAAATTGCAACCGGGGTAATCAATTCGTCCTTGTGGAATTCCATGAAGGAGAACAATCTCGATCCCATGCTGGCCATTCAATTATCTGAACTCTTCGCCTGGTCTATTGATTTCTTTGCCATACAGAAAGGTGATTACTTCACCGTTGTTTATGACCAGGATATCGTCAAAGGAGAGAAGATAGGTATTGGCAAAATTCATGCAGCACTTTTTAATTCATCCGGGCAGGATTTTTATGCCATCCACTTTGAACAAGAGGATGGCCAAAACTACTTTGATGATAAAGGCAGGAGTATACGCAAAGAATTTTTGAAGGCACCGCTTAAATTCTCAAGAATTAGTTCACGATTTTCCTCAGCTCGCATGCATCCTGTTTTAAGAATTGTGCGGCCTCATTTTGGTGTTGACTATGCTGCTCCTACCGGGACGCCTGTTTATTCGATTGGTGATGGAGTTATACAAACGAAAGCATACCAAGCCAATGGGGGAGGTAACTTCATTAAA
>JBBQJE010000243.1:0-5322 GCA_038325635.1 Bacteroidales bacterium | reverse complement strand
ATCTTTCCTAAATCCTAAAAAGTCGCCCCCTTAAAACCTATTCTAAATTTAATACCCAGAACCTAGTCTTCTTTTCTCTTCTAACCTTTCTTAATATTTTTCAATGAACTAGTTTTTCCTTCTATTTTCCCTTTCCCGGCTATCAATCATCTCTGATTCTATCGCCCGATTGGGAGTGCAAATGTAATGCCTTTTTTTTCCTATACAAACCTTCTTGAAAAAAATAGTTGTAAGAAAATATCAATCGGATGCTATCCTTTTGAAAATCTATGACGTTAAACCACCAAAAAAAAATAAAAAAAGATTTCAAACACTCCATTTTAATTCAGAAATAGCACAATTGTATTATTTTTACCAACTAATAAGTAATAAAAAAAAAGTGTCTGACAGCATCGTTATTATTCCTACCTACAACGAAAAAGAGAACATTGAACGGATGATCCGGACAATCTTCCATCTGCCAAAGCCGTTTCATATCCTAATTGTGGATGACAATTCACCGGATGGTACTGCAGAAATTGTGAGAAAATTGCAAAAAAAATCCCCCGAACAACTTTATATGCTGGAAAGGCAAGGTAAGCTTGGATTGGGTACTGCTTATCTGGCTGGCTTCAATTGGGCTTTGGAAAATAAATACCAGTATGTTTTTGAAATGGATGCAGATTTTTCACACAATCCTGAAGAACTTCAAAACCTTTATAAAGCTTGTGCAGAAGATGGTGCAGACCTAGCAATCGGTTCCAGATATATTTCGGGAATAAATGTGATAAATTGGCCGTTACGCCGAGTGTTGATGTCTTACATGGCATCAAAATTCGTTAGATTGGTCACAGGGATGAGCATCATGGATACAACCGCCGGATTCAAATGCTACAAAAGAACAGTCCTTGAAAACCTCGACCTCAACCGTATAAAGATGAAGGGGTACGGGTTTCAGATTGAAATGAAATTTAAAACATGGAGACTGGGGTACAAAATCGTCGAAGTACCAATAATATTCACCGACAGGAAAGAAGGTGCCTCTAAAATGAGTGGAGGAATATTTGGCGAAGCGTTTAAAGGAGTTATAAAAATGAAAATCGCAAGTTATTTTTCAAATCCCGGAAAAAAGAAATAAAATGAAGGACCTACTTATTAAGAATGCCAAGGTTGTCAATGAGGGGAAAATTTTACGTGATACAAGCCTGTTGATCCGAAATGGAATCATAGAAAAAATATTCAGGGAAGCCGTTCCGAAAGCCATTTTAGCAAATGCAGACATCATCGACGCTTCCGGGAAATTTTTATTACCTGGAGTGATCGACGATCAAGTACATTTTCGAGAACCTGGACTTACGCACAAAGGTGATCTCTATTCAGAATCAAAAGCTGCTGTTGCTGGAGGAATAACTTCCTTTATGGAGATGCCAAATACAATACCACAAGCTACAACCCAGGAAATACTGAATCAAAAATATGAAAGGGCATCAGAAGTTTCGCTGGCAAATTATTCTTTCTATATAGGTGCTACGAATGATAATCTGGAGGAACTTTTAATAACAGATGCCGCTACTGTATGCGGGATAAAAGTTTTCTTGGGGTCATCCACAGGTAACATGCTGGTTGATAATCCGGTAACACTATCTTCACTTTTTCAAAAGTCCAAAATGCTTATCGCGGTTCATTGTGAAGATGAAAACATCGTTCAGGCAAACCTTGCCGCCGCCATTGAAAAATACGGAGAAGATATTCCTGTTAGTGAGCATCCAAAAATAAGAGATGCAAATGCTTGCTTCAATTCCTCCTTTAAAGCAGTAGAATTGGCTAAAAAATTTGGCACTCGTTTGCATGTTTTACATGTCTCAACCGCCGCCGAAATTGCACTTTTTGAATCAGGCCCTGTAAAAAATAAGAAAATTACTGCGGAAGTATGTGTCCATCACCTTTGGTTTTGTGATGCTGATTATGAAAAATATGGTGCACGGATTAAATGGAACCCTGCAATAAAAACGGCGAACGACAGAGCCAGCCTGATAAAAGCTGTTAACGAGAATAGAATTGATGTGATTGCCACAGATCATGCACCTCATACAGAAGAAGAAAAAAGCCGTCCTTATGTAAAAATGCCATCCGGCGGACCATTAGTAGAACATTCTTTGACGGCAATGTTAGAAATGTGCAGAAATGGCAAAATATCAATAGAAAAGGTGGTTGAGAAAATGTGTCATGCCCCTGCTGACCTCTTCGGAGTAGAAAAGCGAGGATACATCCGAAAAGGGTATAAAGCTGATCTTGTATTAGTTGATTCAGGAAAATGGATCGTATCAAAAGATAATATCCAGGCTAAATGTAACTGGTCACCTTTCGAAGGAGATTCTTTTTACTACTTCATCAGTCAGACATTTGTTAACGGAAATTTGGTTTACGAGAATCTTGTACCTGGTAAAAAGGGAACTTTCTTTGAACAAAATAAAGGCGAGAGGCTCACTTTTTCATTTAACCAAGACGTTTAGCGATAGTAAACTAATTAATTTATAACTGCTTTAATAAGAACCGGGCTGCGGTTCGGCTTCTCTGCTCAACGAAAACTATACGATCCTTTGTCATTTTTTGTATTATTTCATTATTATAATACCTAATAGTGAGTAATTCAAGGTTTTCGTTGTAGTGGACAACAAATTTATTCTTCAAATCATCGATCAGCTTCTCAAAGCCATGTTCCGGTTTGTCAATTGCACCTGAAAAATTCATGGCAGACTGTTGGACTAAATTCAATTTTATTCGATTCTGAGCAAAGAGTTTATAAATGTCACCAATAGTCTCTTCCGCAATGAAAGAGAAATCTTTTGGAGAAATTGTAATAAGGATCTGATCTTCCTTATTAATATAAACCGGAATATAATCCATCGGATGATCAATATGGCAAATCAGGGAACCTGGTTCCTCCGGATGGATAAAAGAGCGAACATAGAGCGGAATTGACTTTTCAACTAAAGGTTTCATCGTTTTAGGGTGAATAACCTTCGCCCCGTAATAAGTCATCTCAACTGCTTCACGGTAGGAAAGCATATCGAGTTTGGTGGTTGATTCGTAACGATGAGGGTCTGCATTCATGATACCGGGAACATCTTTCCAGATGGTGACACTTTCTGCATTCATAATATTAGCCAGAATAGCAGCAGTATAATCTGAGCCTTCTCTTCCTAAAGTTGTTGTCAGGTTAAAAGTAGTTGCACCAATAAATCCCTGGGTCAAACAGACACTGTTTTCCTTGAATTGAAACGCCTGAGGAAGCAGTTTCCTGGTAAGCTCCCAATCAATCTCACCTTCGCGCCAGGTATCATTCGTGCGAATGTAGTGACCTGCGTCAATCCACTTTGTTATTTTGCCAAGATGGTTAAGGTATGCAGCCAAAATCTCGGTAGAGACCATCTCACCGGTTGAAACAATCTGGTCGTATTCAAAATTATAATTTAAGGAAGGCGGAACTTCAACCCTTTTTATTAGTGCATCAAAATCTTCATTGATAGAGAGATTCAATTTTTCATTTTCTGCATTAAAAAGATCTTTTACGATTTTAAGATGATAATTCTTCATCTCGATAATCCCTTGCCGAGCATCTTCCACATTCCCGTCAAAATAATTACGGGTAACAGCGACCAAAGCATCCGTGGTTTTCCCCATTGCTGAAACGACAACGATCAACTGGTCTTTTTCTTTACAAATAATAGCTGATGTGTTAATAACGCCAGCTGCATCTTTTACCGATGCTCCACCAAATTTAAATACCTTCATCTTCACTAAATTTCGATTATAAACCCTTCGAGAAATCAATTCACAAAATAACAAAAATCATTAACATCGCGTTTCCGGTTAGACATAATCTGCAAAATTAGTAACTTCGCCCAATCCACAGAAAGGCAAAAATTGGAATTAACAGATTTTCTACATTTATACCGTTCCCATCCATCACTACTTGGATTAAAGGAATCATTAACAACTGCCGGAGGAAAGAAAATTTCAGTATCCGGCTTATCCGGTTCCTCTACGACGGTTGCTTTTTCTGTCTTGAGAGAAATGTATCCCTATCAGTCGTTGTTTATTTTAAATGATCGTGAAGAAGCAGCTTTCTTTTTTGATGATCTGCAAGTGCTTGGACGCGAAGACGATCTACTTTTTTTTCCTTCCTCTTACAAACGAAATATCTGGCACGAAAATACTGACAATGAAAATATTATACTTCGAACAGATGTTCTGAACAAGCTTTCAGGCAAAGAAAAGAAATACCTGATTGTAACCTATCCTGAGGCGATCATGGAGATGGTTGTTTCTGAGAGTGGTCTTCAAAAACATACCCTTCATGTAAAAACAGGGGAAAAGCTATCGATATCATTTATCAATGAACTCTTGTTTGAATATGGATTTGAGAGGGTCGAATTTGTTTTTGAACCCGGACAATATTCCATTCGCGGCTCGATTGTTGATATTTTCTCTTATTCAAATGAAGATCCTTACCGCATCGATTTTTTTGGAGATGTCGTAGATACTATTCGTTCTTTCGATATCGAGGATCAGATATCCAAAGTTCCCTATACCAGAATTTCTATCATTCCGAATATTCAGGATGGACTGGAGGAGGAGAAAAAGGTTGCATTTTTTGAATTTCTTGACAAGGAAACATACCTTGTGACGAAAGATTTTGACCATCTTCTCAATCTTATACGAGAATTAAGCTTCTCTGCCATTGAAGAAAATGGTAAGAATGAACATCAGTTCAATGGAAATTTTCTTTCAGGCGACCAATTCAAGTCTTTTCTCAAGAAATTTATTCAGATAGAATTAAAATCGAACAAGAGGAGTAACGACCTTCATGCTGAATTTCACACTTCTCCACAACCGGTATTCAATAAGAATTTTGATCTTTTGGGCGCAAATTTGAAGGAAAACAGGTATATGGGGTATCATAATCTGATTTTATCTTCCAGTTCAAAACAGATCGACCGACTTCATGCCATATTTGACGATAAAGGCGATCCGCAAAAGTTTGATTCCTTGATATTTGCCTTGCGGGAAGGATTTATTGACCACGATCTGAAAATCTGCTGTTACAATGACCATCAGATTTTCGAACGGTATCACCGGTATAAACTCCGCACAAAGAAACCATCCCGGCAGGCTATTACTCTTAAGGAGTTAAGCAAACTGCAGGTAGGCGATTATGTTGTTCACACCGATCACGGAATCGGAAAATTTGCCGGATTGGTGAAATCTGAGGTTAACGGTATAATTCAGGCCTTGCTGCCAAAGTCGATGGTAAGAATGACAATGCATCAAGAGCGTTCG
>JBBQJE010000242.1:0-5339 GCA_038325635.1 Bacteroidales bacterium | reverse complement strand
AGAGTCGTCAGTAGTTCTTTCCGGTAAAATACTAGGAACTGACAACCAACCTCTTGCAGGCGTAAATATCCAATTGAAAGGCAGCCAAAAGGGCACTTACAGCGATAAAACAGGATATTTCAAGCTTAAAATCAGTGCCACTAGCGAGACAATCGTAATTTTCAGCATCCTTAATTATGAAACGATTGAATTGCCAGTAACGACGAAATCGAACCTAGAGATAACACAGGTAATGAAACCGGTTTCAATCAATATTTCAGAAATTGAAGTTACAAAAGAAAAAAAGGGCAGTCAAGAGACGATAAATGTTGATCCATTACTCACAAAAATCCTCTCCAATGTTGGAGGAGGCGCTGTTGAACAATTGATCAAGACGTTGCCGGGAGTAAGCAGTCGAAATGAACTAAGTCCGCAGTACAGTGTCAGAGGTGGAAACTATGACGAAAATTTACTCTACGTAAACGGAATAGAGATCTTTCGTCCGTTTTTGGTAAAGACAGGAGAACAGGAAGGGTTGAGCTTCGTTAATCCGGATCTCGTTTCGGCTATTCGTTTTTCATCCGGCGGATTTGAAAGTTCATACGGGGACAAAATGTCATCCGTATTGGATATTGATTACAAAATCCCTACTCAATCTGCCGGGAATGCTGAGCTCGGGGCATTGGGTGCATCGGTACATTTGGAAGGCAGGGCTTTGAACAACAAATTTTCTCATCTAACGGGAATTCGCTACCGCGACAATCGGTATCTGTTAGGTACCTTAGATCAGAAGGGACATTATGATCCGGCATTTTTTGATTTGCAGACATCGCTTGGTTACGATTTCACACCCAAATTTTCGATCAGTTTTCTAGGGAATATAGCCATTAATGATTACACATTTACGCCGGAAACCAGGGAAAGCAGGTATGGAACAATGAGCCAGACCTACTTGCTCAAAATTTACTTTGAGGGCAAGGAAAAAGATCATTTCAACAATCGTTTTGGCGCATTATCCATGAATTTCCATCCAACAAAAAATCTGAATTTACAACTAACAGCAAGCTCATTTTATTCGGATGAAAAGGAACGCTACGATATTCCGGCTCAATATTATCTAAATGAAGTGCTTTCAGGATCAGGTTCATCCAGTAACCCGGATAGTACGGCCTTACTTGGTGTCGGAACCTCTCAGGTGCATGCCGGAAATTTTCTGCAGGCATCCATTTTGAACATCGAACACCGCGGGAAATACATCCTCAATAATCACCGGATTCAATGGGGAATTAAGTACCAATCTGAACGCATTCATGACCAGATGAACGAATGGGAAATGCGCGATTCTGCCGGCTATTCACTTCCGTATAACGGTCATACGGCAGATCTCTATTTTAGTATCCGGGCCAATAATCAATTAAACAGTCAGCGTTACAGCGCATTTTTGGAGGATAATTTTAGTTTAGATCTTAAAAATTCGATTCTGTCTTTCAATTTTGGCGGACGGGTGCAATATTGGGATTATAACCAGCAAACTATTTTTAGTCCGCGTGTTTCATTGGTCTATCTTCCGGATAAGACGAAACTAATGAAGCTTCATGCGGCTTGGGGGATTTACCAACAGATGCCATTTTTCAAGGAGTTGAAAAATCGGACCGGCGAAATCTCAGGCGGTATCCGTGCACAAAAATCCATTCATTATCTTGTTGGGATGGATTATCCATTTATATGGGGAGATCGCCCGTTCAAGTTTACAACAGAAGTATATTATAAGTCAGCTAAAAATCTGATTCCATACAAAATTAACAATCTCAATCTGCAGTATTTTCCCGAACAAACTGCCAGAGGATATGCTGCCGGATTGGAGATGAGAATCTATGGAGAACCCATACCCGGAGCAACCTCCTGGGCATCGATAACACTGATGAAAGCAGAGGAAGACCTATTTGGTGATCATTATTCTAAGGCAGGGGCAGCAGGACGACCGGATGTAATCGTATATCCTGGCTACCTTCCCAGGCCGACCGACCAACGACTGAATTTCTCGCTCTTCTTTCAGGATTACCTGCCCAAAAACCCTTCGCTGAAGATGAACCTCACACTTTTCTATGGAACAGGAATACCTTTTGGTCCGCCGCACAGCGAACGCTGGATGGATTCCTTTCGGATGCCAGCCTATAGCAGGGTTGACCTCGGAATTTCGAAGATGCTGATTGGTATGTCCGGGCAAAAGAGCGTAAGTTTTCTGGAAAGAAATTTTAAAGAGGCATGGCTTTCATTTGAGATATTTAACCTTTTCGATTTGAACAATACGATTTCCTATTATTGGGTATCCGATTTCGAAAACAACATGCACGCAGTACCCAATTATTTAACTGGCAGAAGAGTGAATTTGAAGATGTCTGTGAGTTTTTGAGAAAAAAATCCTTCATTTCATCTCGGAAATAAATACACCAACATTCAGTATTCGTTCGCTATTCTTTTTGTTAAATAACAAATGTTCAAAGTCCATTTTCTTTTTGTTAAGATCAACCTTTTGAAGCATTTCTTTTGAGGCAGCTTTGAATTCGTCAAGGTTATGAATACCCAACTTCTCGATAAGAAAGGGGTAATCAGGTTTGATTTGGGCCAATAAGAACATTGCATCGTAGAAATCGCGTCCTTTTTGACGGGAAAGCATAGCCGAAAGTTTCATTGAACATAATACTTCATCTGAAGGTACGGGAAATGGAAAATAGAAACCACAACCTCTAATATTGACCAATTTGCTGTCGTAAGGTATCTTCTGATCCTGACATTCAACTTTTATCAAAAATCTCTCGTCAATATGGCCAGTCAATCCTAAATCAAACAAAAGCTCAGGAAAGTGAAAATTCCGCCTAAAAGCTTTCAATCGTTCGTTTTCCCGATCACGTACTTCTACTCGCATTCCGCTGCGTTGTAAAAAACTCAAAATAGCATCGGTAATCTCTATAAATTCTTCCTTCGACATATTCTTGCAGTCAAAATCAAGGTCTTCAGAGAAACGGTCAATACCTTTAATTAGCCGAAGATTAGTACCTCCGATAAAGATAATTTTCTCAATAAACTTCGTTGAAGACAAAAAATCAAGAATAAGCAGTTGAATATACTCTTTCAACATATATTTTTGAAATGAGGGTCTCTCTCGTAATTCAGCAGGAAAATAATTCCGAATCAATTCTAATTGGATCATAAATCGTATGAATTTTTGAACAGTTTCACTCTATTTTCTAGTGCTTTGCATTTGAATTTTAAGGTATACTCCTCTACTAATTGGAGGTCAAAATCATTATGAAGAAAGTCCCCATCCAATCGCAAGTCGTCCATCTCCTGCAAGGAATTGTAGAAAGGGTAAAGATATAGCAAGTCTAACAAGGCTTTCTCGGGCTTTGCTAACTGAAGTGCCCGACCGTCAGCAATTGGCTTAATAGTATAACCAAACATCAATTCGCTCCGTAAACTTTTATAGCTATATTCTCCGAAATAATTGCTAAAACTAGCTGTTTTCAAAGTTGTCACGCTCGTAATCTGAATTACCGATTCAGGGATCATTCCATAGAATGCCAAGGCAGTATGTAAGCTCACGTAGGAGGGACGGTAAATGCGGTTGGCAAAATAATATACAAAGTCAGGTTTCCCCTTGTAATCTGAAAAAGTATAATAACCCTGCCGCAGGCGGATTAAATAACCCTTCTTTGCCCAGCGCACAAAATTATTCCTGTCGAAACCAGGGTTCCATGCATAAACCTGATGTATGCTAAAACAACCCAAGTCGAACATTCTGTTTTTAAACTCCAGAAAGCTCATATTTGTTTCTATTTTGCAGCAAATATAGTGCATATTAGAAACAAACAAACGACTATTCATTTTTTCTTTTTCATATACAATTTATCGTAATAAGATTGAAAAACAATTTAGCCACAAATCTCGACTACTTCATCCCTGCACAAAGTCATAGATTGTTAATCTAAAATATTTTAGCTTCGTTCAGTATTTTCAAAACACAAATTTCAAAAGCAAAAGATATGAAAACACAAGATTTTATTGACAGGGAAGATCTTTACGGTGCGCATAATTACCACCCGCTACCGGTAGTATTGGAAAAGGGACAAGGGATTTATGTCTGGGATGTGGAAGGAAAGCGCTATTTCGACTTCCTGGCATCCTATTCGGCTGTTAACCAAGGACATTGCCACCCGAAAATTGTGAAGGCGCTAGTCGATCAGGCCGGAAAACTGGCACTAACCTCCCGTGCCTTCTACAACAATGTACTTGGCGAATGGGAAGAATACATGACCAAACTCTTCGGCTACGATAAAATACTTCCCATGAATTCGGGAGCTGAAGGCGATGAGACTGCGCTTAAATTAATCCGCAAATGGGCCTATAAAGTAAAAGGAATTCCGGAAAACCAAGCCCGGATTATTGTGTGCGACGGCAACTTTCATGGCCGCACTATTACAATCGTTTCGATGTCGTCAGATCCGGATTCGTATGCCGATTACGGTCCGTTTACACCGGGATTTGTCAAGATTCCATACAATGATCTGAAGGCCTTGGAGAAAGAATTGAGTCATCCGCACACGGCCGGATTTTTAGTTGAACCGATTCAGGCGGAGGCCGGAGTCTACGTTCCGGAGGATAACTACCTAAAAAAGGCCGCCCTGCTTTGCAAAGAATACAACGTGTTGTTAGCTGCCGATGAAGTTCAGACCGGATTGTGCAGGACGGGTAAAATGCTTGCCTGCGACCATGAAGGCGTTCGCCCTGACTTGCTGATTCTTGGAAAAGCAGCTTCAGGCGGCATGTATCCTGTCTCTTGCGTTTTGGCTGATGATATAATTATGCTGACAATCCGCCCGGGTGAGCATGGCTCCACGTATGGCGGAAATCCTTTGGCAGCGAAGGTATCGCTTGCAGCAATGAACGTCCTGCTGGATGAAAAACTATCGGAAAATGCAACGAAAATTGGCAAGATTTTCAGGGATGAAATGAGTGCTTTCAAATCGCCGTTGATCGAGCAAGTGCGTGGGAAAGGGTTGCTGAATGCTATTCAGATCCGTCCTTCCAACGATAAAAAAGCCTGGGATCTGTGCCTGGTAATGATGAAAAACGGTCTCTTGGCGAAGCCAACCCATGAACATACGATCCGGTTCACACCTCCACTGATCATCAACGAAGAACAAATGCTCGAAGCCATTTCGTTGATTCAAAAGTCGGTGAAAGAATTTGAATAGAATGTGCTAATGTGCTAATGTGCTTCTATGTTGAAAACCAAATTTCTTTGATTTTTTTTTTAAATATTTTTATCTCACTGCTATTGATGATGTACTGTTGGAATG
>JBBQJE010000241.1:0-5355 GCA_038325635.1 Bacteroidales bacterium | reverse complement strand
GATGCGATGGCTTGCATGGGCACAACCTCTGCTCTGAAATTGACTTTAATGAGTCCGCAGCCTCGCCAGTTTTCTGACTCTTAATCACCATGAGCTCCTATATAGTGGGATCCGAATTGAGACGGAAAATCGGCCGCTCCTCGAATGCTGCTGGCCTAAGCAGTCATTTTGTTCTAGCGTCGGAGATGTCAATGTCCTCGTTCGCGTCAATTCCTGCGCGTTCGCACCAATCGAAAAAACGAACACCGAGGTCGGCGTTCGAGTCTCGCTCGAGCGCCTGTTTTGAGAACATCCTACAAGCACAAAATGCAATGCGCGCGGTAACCGGGGCTGCTTTGCTCATGACTTGGCCCGTATCGAGGAAGTGATGCAGTCCTTCGATATAACTTTCGAACGCCGCACTATTATTTCCATCGTCCCACAACAATTTCCCCTCTAGGAAGAGGCTGCCAGCTAGATAATCCTTGAATTCGATGTTTTCTGGTTCAATTGCTATGAGTCGCCTGCGCAGCTCAACGATTTCATCGCAATTGCCCCTTGGATCCACGGCCGACAGGTAGTTCCCATAAATGAGATACGGTTTTGCGTACGGCACCCCTTCACTAGTCATGCGCTGCCATATTTTTATCGCCGTCGACTGCGCGCTCGGATCCTTTGAATTCCAAAACTGACTCGCGCGAGCGTAGCGTTCTTCCGGTGAGCCCGTGATAAAAATTTGCTTGTAAAAAGGCCTGAGTGATTCACGGAGTTTGTGTAAGGCAATTCCGACGTGGTTTTCAACGGTTTTTGGAGATATCCCAAGCTGGGCGGCTATTTCCTTGTGTGATAAATTATCTTCCCTGGCCATCAAAAATATTTGTCTGCTTTTGCCCGGTAGCTTGTTAATAGCAGATTCAATAATACTGCGAAGCTCACTCTGTTCCATAAAGTTCTGAGTGTTCAAATCTTCAGACAGTGGTGGATCAATCAGGTCGAGTGAAGTGAAAATCGCTTTATGCTCCCTACGGTAATGGTTGATAGCACGATTTTTTGCTGAGGCAAAAAGAAAGGATTTAAAGTTCACTTTAATTTGAAGCGTTTCCCTTTTTTCCCAGACATATTCATATATTTCCAGCGCGACTTCTTCTGAAAACTCATTTGAATGCAGGTAGATTCGGAGAAAATTACAAAGCTCTGAGAAGTACCGATCGAACAAATAGCGGTATGCCGCCAAATCTCCGTCTGCCAATTTCAAAAGAGCCTGTTCATCATTTTTGAAATTTCCATTAACCATTGACGAAACAATAAGTCCGGATTTTGTGCTTCATCAACAAATATAACAATAATATCAGCGGCGGTCACAAAAATAGTAGAAAGCCTGTATCACAGAGGAAAATCGTGAGCAAATAGTCTGTTCATCTTTGATACAATAATAATTTGCTTTTTAAAGGTAGTATGGAACTCCATGTTGCCGGAAATTAGTATCATACCCTTGGGTGTTGTGTCGCAACATGTTCGTTTCATTCAATAGATTATTTATTTTGTCCTATTGAACCTGCTTTTTGCCATTAATAAGAAGAATCACTGACTTTGCTGGAATTTTACATTATTCAATTTCCAGAATTAATCCGATATTGTCTTTTACTAATGCAGAAAGACTAACTGGCAAATCACCAATCTTTTTAATTAATCTGGTATTGTCAATTGCGCGCAGCTGGTCAATCATTATATCACAATTTTCCAGCAAATTAGCTGTCCCTTTCGTAACATGTACCCTTAAAATTTCTGCTTCTTCCTTAATATTAGTTGTTAATGGACAAATGATTGTTGATGGATGAGGTATTTTATTTAGCAGATTTGTTTGAATAATTAACACAGGTCTGGTCTTTCCTGCTTCAGTTCCAATTCGAGGATTCAAATCTGCAATCCAAATTTCAAATTGTTTAATCAGCATAGCCAAGGTCCTCAAATTCTTTAAGCACAGTAAGTGAATCCGATTTAACGATATCAGATTCTTTTCGAAGTTTCTTCTCCAAAATCATTCTCTTCTGAACCCTGTTGTAATACTCAATAGCTTCATTGAAATACCTGTTCCTGGGCTTTTTCATAAGAGCCAGAATCTTTTCGGTCTCAGAGAAAATGGATTCATCAATCTTAAGTGAAATGGTTTTCATGCCGCATAATTTAGTGCCATAAAAGTATATATAATTAGTATATACTCAAAGTGTTCTTTCCCTTAAATTTGAATTCTGAGCTTGATAACCCTAATCAAAATTGACTCTTATCCCAGCCGGACAATCCTAAGTTCACTTTAAATAAAATGTGTGCTTAATGCATGTGAAAAAAGCAAGAAAAGCAAGCCAATAATAATACGGTAGTAACCAAAATATTTAAAACCGTAATTCTGAACGATTTTTAAAAAGACCTTCACTGCAAGCCATGCAGTAACAAAAGCGATCAGTAATCCGATGCCCAGAAGCATGTATTCTTGGGATGAGAAGGAGATCGGTGTTTTGATCAGTTCGTAGCCGGTGGCGGCAAACATGGTTGGAACAGCCAGCAAGAATGAGAATTCCATGGCTTGTTTTTTATTCAAACCGTTGAAAACCCCGCCGATGATGGTTGCAGCGGCCCTGGAGACGCCGGGGATCATGGAAATGCATTGGATCAGGCCGATAAAGAAGGAATGCTTATAAGAGATCGATTCCAGATCCAACGTTTTGCTCTCTTTTGCCACAACCTTTTTGTCGATCAGCACCAGTATAATACCGCCAATCACCAGCGCAAATCCGACTACATACGGATTAAAAAGGTACATTTTGATGGTTTTGTAAGCTAGAAAGCCGACAATCCCGGTAGGAATAAAGGCGACACCGAGTTTCAGATAAATGGTAAAACTCTGCAGGAATCGTTTGGCATACATCAGCACGATGGCCATTATGGCCCCCAACTGGATGGCAATTTCGAAGGTTTTCACAAATTCCCCATCGATATTCATTACTTTGGAAGCCATGATCATGTGCCCGGTGGAAGAGATCGGAAGGAATTCGGTCAGGCCTTCAATGATGGCCAATATAATGCTGTCAAGAATGCTCATGTGAATAAATGCTTTTAAAGTAGTGGCAATTTTATAAATTATTTAGAGCAAATATAAGGTTCCTTTTGATAAATTCGAGATCGTTATCTTACCAAACCATTTCCCGGCACGGTTCTCTATTCTCAATCAATTTCGTTAGGTGTTTTTTTCATTAAGTTTTTTTTATCATTCAGCGATGAGATAACTTTCTCTCCTGTTTTTGCTTCCAGTTCGAGACGGGCATTTCGTGCAATTTCGCCGCCTTGTCTTGCAACCTGCGAATGTTCCTCGAACGAATCGGGATCGGTCGTTTCGGAAATGCGTTTGGTGGAAAGTTCTGTTCTATGGACAATTCCGGATCCTGAATTTGATCTAACCGTTCTTTGGCTACCTTAGCAATCCACAATTTTAAAGGCTCAGCTTTAGGTGATGGAATAGATTGAATCAGGCGGAAGAGTTGCATGGTACTTGCCACATCAGTTTTATAAAATTTGCCATCTGCAGAAGGCATTTTCAGTTGACTACAAATTGTAGTCAACTCACTGCCCTCTTTCTTGAGTCTGGTTTTAAGCACACTCCAATACTTGCGTGGATTTGGGCTATTTGTCAATGTTTCCACTACATCTACAATCGAGAAATACCACTCTTCAGTCACTTCGTCCCAAACCGTGCGAACCTTACGCTCTTCAAATATTTTTATGTCGTTTTTCATTTAGTCCAATGTTAGATATTTCCACACCTCGCCTTAATTTCACTCATCTTTAGTAAAGACATTCAAATTAATAAGATACACAAAATTGGGAGAATTCAAAATTAATAAATTCCCTTTCTGTCACTAACTTAAGTTGCACCCTAAGCAATCTTTTAATGAAGTGTGTCCTTTTCGCAAAATGAACCCGATTGCTTATCTTTGCACCTCAATTTGCAGCGCAAGAAAAAGATATATAACGAATGAACAATTTTAAAAGAACTCTGATCACCTCTGCATTACCCTATGCCAATGGCCCTGTACACATCGGTCACCTGGCCGGAGTATACGTCCCGGCTGATATTTATGCCCGTTACCTCCGCCTGAAAGGGGAAGAGGTTCTCTTTATCGGCGGTTCAGACGAACACGGTGTTCCGATTACCCTGAAAGCTAAAAAGGAGGGTACCACCGCACAGGCTATCGTGGATAAATACCACGGAATGATCAAAGATTCGTTCGGAAAATTTGGTATCTCTTTCGACGTCTATTCCCGCACCAGCGCTAAGATTCACCACGAAACAGCCTCCGAAATATTTAAGACTTTGTACGAAAAGGGAGAGTTCATCGAACAAACTTCCGAGCAATTTTTTGACGAAGAGGCCAATCAGTTTTTAGCTGATCGTTATATTACCGGAACCTGCCCCAAGTGTGGTTTCGACAAAGCGTATGGCGACCAATGCGAGAGCTGCGGTACCTCTTTAAATGCCACAGATCTGATCAATCCAAAATCGATGCTTAGTGGTAATGTGCCTGTAATGAAGGAGACGAAACACTGGTACCTGCCGCTCGACAAATACGAACCCTGGCTAAAAGAGTGGATCCTCGAAGGGCACAAAGAGTGGAAGCCCAATGTTTATGGGCAGTGTAAGTCATGGATAGACGGCGGACTCAATCCCCGCGCGGTGACCAGAGACCTCGACTGGGGTATCCCGGTACCGGTAAAAGGGGCCGAAGGGAAAGTGTTATATGTTTGGTTCGATGCACCAATTGGCTATATATCAGCTACAAAAGAGCTAACTCCCGAATGGGAAAAATACTGGAAAGATCCGGAAACCAGATTACTACATTTCATCGGAAAAGATAACATCGTTTTTCACTGCATCATTTTTCCGGTTATTTTAAAGGCAGAAGGTTCTTATATTTTGCCGGATAACGTGCCTGCCAACGAATTTCTCAACCTTGAAGGGGATAAAATATCCACCTCGCGCAATTGGGCAGTCTGGTTGCACGAATACCTCGAAGATTTTCCCGGAAAGGAAGATGTGCTGAAATATACGCTTACCGCGAATGCCCCGGAAACAAAGGATAACGACTTTACCTGGAAGGATTTCCAAACTCGGAATAACAGTGAGTTGGTGGCCATTCTGGGTAATTTTGTGAATCGTGTAGTGGTGCTGACCAACAAATATTACGATGGATTTGTCCCGGTTGCCGGGAATCTTGAACCTCAGGATGAGGACGTCTTAGCGACCATCGGAACACTAAAGATAGATATTGAAAAGGCACTCGATACCTTCCATTTTCGCGAAGCGTTGAGGCTGGCGATGGAGAT
>JBBQJE010000240.1:0-5382 GCA_038325635.1 Bacteroidales bacterium | reverse complement strand
TATATTAATTAAATCTTTTGCCTGAACAGATGCTATGGAGCCAGTTAAATCGCGCTTTTTGGCAACACCATAGCCTACTGCCACCACCTCTTCAATCCCAATAGCATCAGCCACCATTATAACATTGATTGAACTTTTGGTTCCAACAACTATCTCCTGGGTTTTCATCCCCACAAACGAAAACCGTAAAGTGGCATTTCCCGGAAGATTGGAAATTGAGTAACTTCCGTTATTATCGGTAATCACTCCTATGGTCGTTCCTTTAACAACTACCGAAACCCCCGGAATTGACCCACCTGTGCTGTCGGTGACTTTACCGGAGATTGATATTTTCTGTTGCGAGTCTTCTGTCGGAAATACCGATTTTTCGCCATGCGGTTTTAATACAATAAAATTGTTGTCGAGTACTTTATAATCGACCACATCCTTGTCAAACAACTGACTCAATACATCAGTAATTGTGGCATTGTTAAAATCGACAGCTACTGCCTTGGCCACATCAATTTTCTTTTCTTCGTAGAAAAACCTGAATTCACTGGTGCTTTCAATCCTGGTAAGGACCTCCTTCACCGTCGTGGATTTTTCGTTCCGGTTAATGCGCCAGGTTTGTGAATAAACGGAAGCCGCACTTTGCAGCACTCCAAAGACCATTAATAGTAGAGATAATTTCATAATTAGAAACCCCTTTCTAATCATTCCGGATAAACCAGGATGATCCTTCGTTCGTTTTTTTTTCATAAATTTGAAAAGTTTAGTAATTAAACATTGTGCCCTCAGACCGCAAATCGCCAGGCACGATAATTGATTATTTGTACAAAACCGGGAAATGCAGCAAACATTTTCCGGTTATTTTTTTATCGCTTCGAGAACAAAGTTATGGTGTCACTCTTTTGCTTATACTTGATGGCAGAAGCAAATTCAAGTGCCTCCAATACCACCCTTAAATCCTCATCACGGATCGATCCGGTGTAAATGTGCTTCTTGACTTCTTCATCGCCAAACAAAATCCGTACATTATAACGCCTCTCCAATTTCTTTGATAATTCAGCAATTGTCTCACCTTCAATGGTTAATACTCCATTAGTCCAATTTGTTAGCCGTTGATTGGCCACTACTACCTTGCTCGATTCATGAGTTGTATTGTTATAGGAATAGGCCTCCCGGGGATTAAGAGTGACTACGTCATTTCGGTTTGTTACCTTTACTTTTCCATTGACCAGATAAGCCGTGACAATAGAATCGTTCGGATAGCTGCTTACATTAAAAGTGGTTCCTAACACCTCTATCTGAATACCATGGGCCTCAACCACAAAAGGTTGTGACTCGTTGTGTGTCACTTGAAAGAATCCTTCTCCTTCAAGCAGAACCCTTCTTTCCCCGGAATGAAATGATACAAATTTTAAGCGGGACTCACTGTTTAACTGGACTTTCGAGCCATCCGGTAGAACCACCGAGGAGCGATCACCTTTGGGAACGATAATCTCCGTTAATTCCGAATATGATCTGGATGAAGAGTTGGAGATAAAATATCCTGCCGTGCCTGAAAACGCTATCAAAAAAAGTATGGCAGCAGCATATTTTATGAAGCGGATCCTTTTGAATTTATTTATTTCTTTCAGGTTCAGTTGATGAATCATGCCCCAGATACGCTCAATTTCCTGATTCTTCAGGGAGAGATCTAGCTCATTGTCAAGTCCTGCCAGAATCCAGGCATTCTTCATTCTGGATAGTTCAAGGACTCTCTCCTCCGATTCATGCGCCCACTTCTGAACCATCCTGGATTCATCGGCATTCGTCTGACCCGTAATGTAATTGTAAAGTAATTCGTCTGTCATTGTTTTGGCTGTTGTAACCTTAAAACGAAAGAATGACGATCTACCCTTAGTCAGATCCGATCTATTTTTATAGAATTTTCAATTGTTTTGTATCACAATACTATAGGTTGCTCAAATTTCCTGCACAGGATCATGAACAGATGGATGGAGCCAGGAAATTTTCGCTCAAGGGCTAGTCTGATGGTTTTCAGGGCTTTGGTTAGATGACTCTCTACTGTCTTTTCAGAAAGTTCCAGCGCTTCGCTTATCTCTCTGTTTTTCAATCCGTTTGTCCTGCTCAAAATAAACACTTTCCTGCACTGGTCAGGAAGTCTGTTGATCACCTGACTTATTTCCTCCTGTAACTCCATGGCAAAGATTTCATCCAGGATAGGGTCCGACAAAGCATTTAAATTCTCCGTCAATTGCCTGTACTCAACTTGCTTATCTGTGCGAAACTGCATCATCAGCTTCTCTCTTCGGATTAAATCAACACAGCAATTACGGGTCATTGTGAACAAATAAGCATTCAGGCTGGTATCGTCGTTCAATTTGTTACGGTGATCCCACAAACGCAGAAAGACATCCTGCAACACTTCTTTGGAATTTTCACTATTGTTCAAGTAACCATTGGCAAAATTGAACAAACGAGCATACCATCGATCCATGATCAACTTGAAAGCCTTTTCACTTCCCAATTTCAGCGCAAACAAATATTCCTGTCCCTCTTTCAATTGTATTGCCAGTTAAATTTCAGGAAACAAATATAGTTTGAATTCAAGTTTCTCCCATGCAATGTCATTTTGTATAAACATTTATTCAATTAGGCATCTAGGTAAGAAGGTCTGAGAATTCTATGCCACAAAAAACCCAATCAACAACAATGCAAAAATCTGGTCGTAATAAGGAGTTAGGAGCTCCTTAAGTTTCCGCAGAGCTATCGTCATCTGATTCTCAACCGTCTTAACAGAAATATTCATTTGGGAGGCGATCTCTTTGTAAGAAAGCTCCTCGTTTTTATGAAGCAGGTAAACTTCGCGGCAGCGGGGTGGCAGTTTTTCGATAGAGGCACTGATAATCTCTTCCATCTGCAAGGTTTTACGGGAAATATCACCCTCCATGACCAAAACCTCTTCGTTGACGCTTACCTCTTGCTCAATTTTATGATGACTCTTTTCGGAACGTAGAAAATTCAGATACTTGTGGCGGGATGCCTGGAAAAGGTAGGCTTTTACAGAAGTGTTCAGTTTGATAATCTCCCTTTTCTCCCATAAGTAGATGAAAAGTTCCTGAACAATATCTTCTGAAGCAGATGGATTATGGATATACAGATTCACATAATTGCACAGATCATTGTAATATTTGTCAAAAAAGAAACGAAGAGCATGCTGATCACCTGCAGCCATCCGCTCAAAAATGAAAAGCTCCTCCGGATTAAGGCCACCCCTATTTGTCTCATGCAAATTCATCTTTTTTAATAATATTGTCCCGAAATATAGACAAATTTTAATTTATTTATGGCATTTGGAAAGTCCTGTTACTCAATTTGGGTCTATTTTATTTTACGGAATAGTATTCGGAAACAGACAGCATTAGATCATACCTTGATACCGCCATTTTGTTCAAGTTGTGGATAGTCCGAACGATGATTACAGCAAAATATTTTTCAACCTTGTACATGTTATTCAGAATTTACTATTTTTGAACATACTTATGGAAAAAGAATGAAGACAAACTATTTGCTGTTATTATTTTTAGCTTTATCATTAAACTCATTTTCTCAGTTAACTACTCCATCGCTCTCCTCACCTGCAAACGGAACCACTTTTTACGTTGGTGCTACTGTTAACTTTACCTGGACACCGGTATCTGGAGCAGCTTCGTACGATGTTGAGTTTGATACTGGTTTAGGATACGAATATTTAACGAATGTGTCCGGAACCAGTTTTAACATGCTACTCGCGACCTCCAATGTTGGTTCGCACACCTGGCATGTAAGGGCTAAAAGTGGCACAGTATTAAGTGCGTGGTCGTCCTCCCGAAATTACCGGGTTATTGGGATGCCTGCCGTTCCAACGACTTATAATCCTTTTACCGACACCTTAATTCAATATGGAATGTCGACAGGTTTTAACTGGAATAATGTTGCGAATGCTTCCGGTTACCAAATTCAATTTGACAATGATAATCCTATTAATGTTTCAGGAAATAATTACTCCGCTTCATTCACAACGCTGGGTGTTCATAGCTGGAAAGTCCTTGCCACTAATCAGGCCGGCAACAGCGACTGGAGTGCCACAAAGATCTTCACAGTAATCGTGGGAATTCCATCTTTAGCTGACCCTGCCAACGGATCGACCGTTTATGTTGGCTCCTCCATAACCTTATCCTGGACGACAGTGGCTGGTGCAACCGCTTACGATGTGGAGTTTGATGCCGGATTGGGATATTCTACTATGACTAACGTAACCGCAACCAGTTTAAACCTGCCACTCACTGCAGCCAATGCGGGGCAGCATTCCTGGCATGTTCGTGCTAAAAATGGTTCATCAATCGGACAATGGTCAAATTCCCGAAATTATCTGGTTGCCGATATCCCTGACGTACCAACGACAACAAATCCTACCAGTGGTACGATTATTTACTACGACGTAATTACAAATTTTGCCTGGAATCAGGTAATTTTTGCCACAAGTTATCAAATTCAATTTGATGCCGATCCTCCAATTACTGTAACAAAAACAAATTATAACCGCGTATTCACCTCTTTGGGAACTCATACATGGAAAGTTAAAGCTATCAATGCTGCAGGTAGCAGCGACTGGAGTACAGCTAAAACATTGACGGTTTCTTTGAATACTCCCAACTTATCTTCACCATCCAATAATGCGACCTTTTTCGTTGGTTCTACCATGAATTTCTCCTGGTCGTCCGTCCCCGGAGCAACTTCGTATGATATTGAGTTTGACACAAGCATGGGAATCGAAACCCTCACCAATGTTACGACGCCAAGTCTGGCACTTTTGCTCGCTGACAAACATGTTGGCCCACATACCTGGAGAGTTCGGGCCAAACTAAATTCCGTAGCAGGCCCGTGGACAGGTATCAGAAATTATACCGTTGTCTCTTTACCTACCATACCAACAACTCAATTCCCTGCCAGTGGCACAACTGTAACGTTCGAAACCCAAACAATTTTCGGCTGGAATCAGGTGCCGAATGCAACCAGCTATCAGATTCAGTTCGACTCAGATCCCCCAATTACAGTTTCCAACACAAATTACACCCGTGCTTTCAGTGTTCTTGGGAACCATACCTGGAAAGTTCGGGCGGTAAATGCCGCTGGAAATAGTGACTGGAGTACTTCTAGAACCATTGTTGTCATTCTGGGAACTCCGAATCTGTCTTCACCGGCTAATGGATCAACCTATTACGTTGGAAATACGATCATCTTAACCTGGACAGCAGTTCAGGGTGCTGCAGCTTACGATCTCGAGTTTGATGTCGGAATGGGCTTTACTTCCTTAACAAACGCAACAGGAACTAGCCTCCCCATTGTACTAACAGC
>JBBQJE010000239.1:0-5398 GCA_038325635.1 Bacteroidales bacterium | reverse complement strand
TAACGCCCAAAATAAGCGATGGAAAAATTTTGGCTTCCAAAAGTGGATGCCCCAAAAACTGGGCATATCCGATAACGGTATTTATTCCGGTTACTTGCGATCCAACGTGAAGGAAAATGGCGAATACACCGAGAATAAGATGTGGAAATTGGATGACACTGGTTTTACCGGAATTGGCGTCAGCAACAGCAGGGTTCTCGTTGTTCGTATCAATCTCGGGAAGTATGGAATATCGGATAAATAAGCCGAGAGCAAACAAAACAACACTCAAGATAGTATATGGGAAAATGACCCTTCTGATCAATTCATCCAATGCAGCGTTTCTGGATAGGGCATCCATCAACGGTAGTTGTTTGAATAACTCTGTGTCGGTAGGTCTGAGAATTACAGCAGCCAAAAGCAAGGGTGCAATTATCCCGGCTGTCTTGTTACAAACACCCATAATACTCATTCGTTGGGCAGCCCTTTCTTTCGAGCCTATCATGGTAATGTATGTATTTGCTGCAGGCTGCAATATAGCTAATCCGGTACCTATCGAGAAAAGTCCTATCAGGAATACCTCAAAAGTTCTGGTCAGTGCAGCGGGTACAAAAATGAGCGCCCCTAGAGACATAATCCAGAATCCGATCATAATGCCTTTTTTAAAACCGACTCGCTCCAATAAATAGCCTGCCGGTACAGCCATCACAAAATAGGCGATGTAAAAAGCAAAGGCCACGAACATAGACTGCACATTATTTAATTCGCAAGCGATTTTAAAGTAGGGTATTAGTATGGCATTTATCCAGGTAGTAAATCCGAAAATGAAGAATAGCAATGCAATTATAGCAATGGATATCACGGTGTTTCGTGTCGATAACGTACTTATATTTACTACAATATTTTTCTTCATGTTCTGCCAATAATATAGAATCCTTAATCCAGTATAAAAGTGCGAAAAATTAGGCATTCCCAAGAATAAAATCCACCATCATTGTTCTGTTTTTAATTGCGGCTATTTCTACAAAGGCGCAAATCCAACTGCCATTGGATTATATCCTTTTTCTCCGGCCGACCCCGAATATCTTATTTCAGTGCCCCTTTTCGATAAAGTAGATTTCAAACTTGGGGAAAAGAATTTCACCATTATCAAGAAGAATTCAGGTAGAAAGATCAGTAGTATTACCTATGATAATAAGCCGGTTGAGGGTTATTTTATTCAACACAAAGAACTTCTAAAGGGGAAGAAATTGGTGGTAACAACAAGGTGATCCTTAAACTTGCCGATAATTCGTAATTATTTGTGCTGTAGCGATAGGAATAGGGTAATTAATTCATCGTGGATTTCCTGTTTGAAACGTTTACTCCTTTCCCTTTGTCGTTAATAATATTCAGAATTTTACTTTCCTTGTTTCCGTTAAGCCAGAATATAATTTTGTGATTACCTGGTTTCTCATGAAATTGTATCGTTATCCTACAATGCGTTTTTAATTTTGAACGTCCATGCATAAGGGCATGGATTATTTCCCGGAGTAATTGCGGGCGGTGTCAGGGTCAAGTTATTTCCTGAGACCGAATATTTCACCTTACCAGGAAAGCCCAACATGGAAACAGAGGTTGCTTTTCCAATTCCTTGAATAACGATAGGACGATCCTGCCATTTGGTGACAATCACAAACAAATCCTGCCCTTTTTGGGTAAAGTACACGCTCGTTTTAGGTGTTACTACCGGTGATTTTTCCCATTTACGCGTACCGTAAATTGCTTCACCGTTTACTTTTAACCAGCCTCCCATATCGGATAGCCGTTGTTGCATGATAACCGGAATTCGTCCGTCGGCAGTTGGCCCGATATTGAGCAGAAGATTTCCTCCTCTGGCAACTTTATTGATCAGGATGTGAACCAGCTCTTCGGAACTGGAATAATCTTCGAGATTTTCATTTCGGTTATAACCAAAAGATCCGGCAATACCACGGCATTCCTCCCATGGACGGTCAAATTTGGTATTATTAGCATCTCCCGTGTGAACAAGGTCGTATTCGGTAGTGTAGAAGCCACCGTGTTTACTGCGGGTTTCTTTTCCCCAACGGTCGTTAACAACCACGAAATCCTTCACCGGCGAATCATTGTAGAGCCATTGCAGAAAAGTGGTACTCTTCAATTCGGCTGAAGGGTAGTCCCACTCGCCGTCGGTCCAAAACACATCCGGTTTATAGGTGTTTACCAGCTCTTTCATTTGCGGAATCATGTGTTGATCAACATATTGACTGATGGTTTCCTTCTTATACAATGGATTAAACCATTCGAGCAAAGAATAATAATAACCCATTTTGAGTCCTTTGTCGCGAACAGATTTAGTCAGATCACCTAATAGATCGCGGTGCGGACCAACATCCACGGCATTCCAGTTCCACGAAAGTTTGGAAGGCCAAAGTGTAAATCCTTCGTGATGCTTCGATGTTAGAACGATATATTTGGCACCGCTCTCCTTAAATCGTTCAGCCCATTCGTCGGGTTGGAACAATTCCGCCCTGAAGCTCTTGGCAAAATCCTGGTATTGGAAATTTGGACCATACACCCGGTTGTGAAAATCGATGAAAAAGTGCTGCGTTTTGGAAGGTTTTGTCCAGCGACTCCAGTACCACTCGGCGTAACGATCGTATATTGGAACACTGTCTCTCTCGGTTGGACTGTAGGAAGGAACGCAGTACAATCCCCAATGGATAAATATTCCAAATTTGGCATCTTCAAACCAACTGGGAATGGCTCGGCTATCGATGGATTCCCAGGTAGGTTGATAGGTCTTTTGAGAAAAACTATCGAAGCTACTCAATAGAAGCAGAATCAGGAAAAGGAATGTGGTCTTCTTCATCGTATTTAAGGTAAAAAATAGTTTAGTGCCATGTAATAGCAAAATGTGATTTTTAAATTTTGGCTATCCGGAAATTTTCCGACATCAAAATTAAATGCAAGGTTAAAATTTTTTACGATAAAATATAATTTTTTGCCACATTACAATAGTCGGACAATTGATTATTTACCCAAGTTTCGTTTTTAGTCGGTTCTTTGGTCATAATCGCAGCAAAAATGGCGCGATCCGAAGGCTTTCCCTAGTGGTCAAGAATAATGCACTTGTCCTTCTGGCAAGAAAATCTTCAATAGTTCGCGCCACTTCTAGCAGCTTCTATAGCGTAACCTTTACTTCACATACACCGGATAATCAGTATATCCCTTTTCGTCCGAAGAATAGAATGTGTTCATATCCAATTTGTCAGCTAATGGCCAGTTATTTAAGAACCGTTCTGCAAGATCCGGATTATTGATAAACTGCCTTCCGAATCCTACTAAATCAGTAAATCCGCTTTCGAGGTCAGCCTCGGCAGTAGCACTGTTGTATCCACCGGTGAGGATCAGCGTATTTTTGAATTTTTTGTGAATAGTTTCCTTGATGCTAAAGGGTACTTGGGGAGCACCCATTGCGCTGTGGTCGACCAGATGGATGTATAGGATACCCTTATTATTCAGTTGCTCTGCGAGATACGTGTAGGTTTCTTCAATTTCAGGATAGTGTGGCATATCGCTGGCAACGCCAAACGGGGAAAGCCGTATACTTGTTTTGTCAGCCCCGATAGCATTACTGACCGCATCAACAACTTCCAGTACAAAACGGCAACGATTAGCGATGCTTCCACCATAATTGTCTGTCCGTTGGTTACTTACAGGTGAGATAAACTGCTCGAGTAGATATCCATTGGCACCATGCAGCTCGACTCCGTCAAAACCTGCTTTGACCGCTAAAATGGCAGAATTTTCGTATTCTTTCACAGCTTGTTTTAGCTCTTCTGCGGTCATTGCTTCCGGTTGCGAATTTTCCTGCATTCCCTCTTTATCGGTCCACATTTGTCCTGCCGCTTTTATAGCCGAAGGGGCGAGTAATTTTGCCCCTGCAGGTAGATTCAAGGTATTTCCGATGCGCCCGCTATGCATAAGCTGCACAAAAATTTTACCTCCACGTTCATGAACCGCTTTTGTGGTTTTTTTCCAGCCTTCAACATGAGCATCGTTAAACAGTCCGGGTATTCTGGTATATCCCAATCCGTTTGGGGATGGCGAGGTTCCTTCTGTAATAATAAGCCCGGCACCTGCGCGTTGTTTATAATAGGCTGCAATTAAGTCATTTGGAATATTGTCAATTGCCCGGCAGCGAGTCATGGGCGCCATTACGATTCTGTTATTCAGGACTATTCTGCCTAGCGTATAGTTGGAAAATAATTTTGATAGATGCATACTAAAAGTTTTAATGTATAGTGACTAATACGTTCAGATTTGAGTCGATGTTTCAAAATCGGAGTTAGCTAGATGCAGTTTTTGTTAGGCTTTGGGATTGGGTTTATAGGGCAATTTCGCCATTTTTTCAACTTCCAGCGATGGGAATCCAAATTCTTCTACTATCTTCCCCAATATGAGATAGATACCGGGTCCTTTAAACGGATAGTTCTTTAACGAATCCGGGAAATGAACGGTATCGAAGAAATTACCTGTCGAGTCGATAAAAGTTCCGAAGTGCATGATCTCTTTTTTTGTTGTTCGGACGTATTTGATGGTCACCATTCTGCCCACCATTCTGACTTTCCTGCCAAGATACCGGAGGAGGTCTCTGGCCTGAATCTCTCCTCTGAAATTCGTTTGCAGCATGTCAAAAAGGCTGACAGTAACCGGAAATCCCAATAATTCAATTTCGTCGTAAGCATCCTCAATCGGAGCATATTCCAGCACAGGCATTTCAAATGTTTTATGTTGCGTTGGAAACATACTCGCAGATTTTAGCTGAACTGGCGCTTTCTTCAAATACAATTGTGACTCCCATAACAAGGAACATTTGTTTTCTTCCAGCGTTCGGAAGGCGCCAAGTCGTATCAGAAGAACTAATTGCTCTTTGCCAATCGGCACACGATCTATGAACTCATGAATGGATTGGTATTTGCCATTGCATTTTCGCTCACTGATAATCAGTTCGATCGTTAATGTCTCTAAATTTTGAACATGGATGAATCCGACGTAAATCGTTTTTCCAACAATTCTGGTGGTAAGCAGACTCTTGTTGATACAAGGCAATTCTATCGTCGCTCCCTGTCTTTGAGCTTCGTTGAAATAGACCCAGGTATGGTAGAATCCTCCGAAATTATTGATCACCGCGACCATAAATTCAAGCGGATGATAGGCTTTCAAATACAGACTCTGAAAACTCTCCACTGCATAAGAGGCTGAGTGAGCCTTTGAAAAGGAGTATCCGGCGAAAGATTCGATTTGCCGCCAAACTTCACCAGCAATTTCGTCTGAATGGCCAAGCTCCCTGCAGTTGGAGAAATATTTTTCTTTGATAAGCTGAAACTCCCGCAGAGAGCGGTATTTCCCCGAC
>JBBQJE010000238.1:0-5398 GCA_038325635.1 Bacteroidales bacterium | reverse complement strand
TGAATTGTTCAGATCCATACTGGAAGAAACTCCATTTTTATATTTTTCCAGTGTCCGCTGATAGATTTCATCTGATAAATTCAAGCTTTTCTTTTGAATTTCAAATTTCTCATATTTGAGTTTCAAATCGGTTTGGAATTGGTCTGCTTGAAGCATCAGGTTATTGAATACCAGCTTTTGAGTATTTTTCATTTTTTCAATAGCCAATTTCTTCTGAGATACAGCTGCCATTCTCTGACCAGTACTGAAAATGGGTAAACTGAGGTTAATTCCCAACAAATCTTTCATTGAAAAATCAAATGCGGGTTTATTGGCTTTTTCAGTATGTTGATAGAATCCTGTTATCACCGGCATGTAAGCAGCAATAGCATTTTGGTATTCAAGTCGAGACAAATCTGTTGCCGAATTTATGATTCGATAATCGATATTTTTTTCAATATTAAATGGCTGATTAAACAGAGATGTTACTGTGACAGGTAAGGAATAACTTGTTCCGAGTGCATCCGTGAGTTTAATTTTTGCGTTTATATCCAATCCAAGAATGATTTTGAAGAGGCGGTAGGCAACATCCAAATTGCCATTTACCTGATTTATTGCAAACAATAGATTATTCGAAGTAAGCTCTAGTTGGTCTACATCCGTTTTTTCAACAAATCCTTGTTTGTTCATTTCGGAAATTTCATAAGCTGTTTTCTTTACATTAACCAGATTTCTCTGAAGGTTTTTCAAACTTTCCTCCGCAACGAGAATCAAGTAATAGGTATTAATCACAGATTCATTTACATCCAGAATTGTCTTTTCTGTGTTTTCATTGGTTTGAAGATAAAGCGTTTTCATCGCCTTCAAACCAACCAGATAAGATCCGTTAAAAATTAGCTGAGAAGCTGTTACGTCAAAAGTGACATTGTTTTTAACACCTAATGCAACTGGAGCTGAACCTGGCCCAAAGGATCCTGCCGGCAAAGTAGGAACAACAGGTAAGTATTGATAGGCCGCTTTTGCATCAATATGTGGAAATCCAATCGCGGTTGTTTCCCATATTTTCTTTCTGGCGATCTCCATATCAAGAGTGGAATTACGAATGGAGGAGTTGTTTTCCAATGCAACTCGACGAGCTTCCTGCAAAGAGACCCTAAGGGAATCTTGCGCCTCGCTTTTCGAGTTACTCAGAATGAGCAATAAAGTGGTTATCAAAATAAGATAACGGTAATAAAATGACATAGTTACTATTTTTTAATTGTTTTAATATATTCAATAATTTCATTTTTTTTAGACTCAAAAAAGGCTAAACCAGTAGGCGTAGAAATGGCTCTGATGTGGTTCTCGAATAATACCTCAAACAGCTGAATAAAGTTGATATCCAATATTTTACAGATATCAGAATTGTGAAGATCGATAAAGCTGTTAAGGTAAATTGTTGCAACTAAATCAATGTTGATAGTATCTCGATAAAGCTTCTCTTCGATACCTTGCTTCATGTTAATTTTTATTCCTTCATACACAAATTTTCGCTTTTTCTCCGTAAATGCTTCGTAAGTGTGTTGGTAGTATTTTTCCATTTCAAAACGAATCATCGGATTAATACGCTTTAGCTCTTCATGAACCAGTTCGCTGATTTTCAGTAATTTTTCAATTGCATTAATTGGATACTTGTCAATTTCTTCACTAATTTGCATCATTCTGGAATCCTCGCTCATAAACACCTTCTCCACAAGATCTTCTTTATTTTTAACGAAAGTATAAAGTGTCTTTTTTGAGATACCTAACCTACTACTAATCTCATCCATGTTGAGGTTTTTTAGACCAAAGGCATAGAACAGCTCTTTGATAGGTCCAATTAATTCCGTAAATCTATTGTTTTGTTCATCATCCTTTCCCATTTTCAAATAATTCGATTTAACTTAACAGCTTGCAAAGATTGGAAACATTATATTCTCTAAACGTTTCCTTGTGTTAAATGTTTCTTAATTAGTATTAATTTATTGTGATTATTACTGATTCTAGTTACCTATTTTTTAAGTTTTTAGAATCCCTTATCTTTGCATAAAATTTAAAAGGTAATATGGGAAGGATTATGGCCATTGATTACGGAAAAAAGAGGGTAGGAGTGGCAGTAACTGATCCTTTACAACTTATCGCGAACCGTTTGGATACAGTGAAAACGGATCTAATTTGGCGGTTTTTGGATGAATATTTTTCGAAGCAGGTTGTTGATTTGGTTTTGGTTGGATATCCAGTTCAGCTTAATAATCAGCCTTCTGAAGCTTTGAGATATATTAATCCCTTTGTGCAAAAGTTTCAGCAAAAATATTCTGTTGAGATTAAACAGGTTGATGAGCGATTTAGTTCAAAGATGGCCTTTCAATCCATGATCGATGCAGGTCTGCGGAAATCGCAAAGACAAGACAAAGGAACAATAGATGGTGTAAGTGCAACAATTCTTTTACAATCTTATCTGGAACAAAAAAAGTATATATAACTTATGATATTGCCAATCACGGTTTATGGCGACCCTGTTTTGCGTAAAGTTGCCGGGAATATTGATCTCAATTATGAAGGTCTTCAAGATTTGATCGAAAATATGTTCGAATCTATGTATAATGCCGAAGGGGTTGGTCTTGCAGCTCCTCAAGTAGGTTTGCCAATCCGTGTTTTCGTTGTGGATTTGTCGCCACTTGGAAAAAATGAACCTTCTTTGGAAGGATTTAAGAAGGTCTTTATAAATGCAAAAATAGTAGAACGTAGTGGTGATGAGGAACTTATGGAGGAGGGATGTTTAAGTATTCCAGGCATTCACGAAGAAGTATTTCGGAAAGGTCATATCAGGATTCAATATACCGACATGGAAGGCAAAGCGTGTGATGAAGAATTCAATGGATATATTGCCAGGGTATTGCAACATGAATACGACCATCTTGATGGAGTAATGTTCGTAGATCATTGTTCGCCATTAAAGAAACGATTGTTGAAGCGCAAACTTACAGATATCTCCAAGGGTATAACAAATGCCACCTACCGGATTAGAATTCCAAAACTTTAGTTATTGGTTGCAAATTACAAATTACAAATGAAGAAGGTCTTAGTTCATTTTTAATCTATAATTTGTAATTCTCATTTCGTTGCCGTAACTTGATGTGAATATCCCATCACATGAATAGTTCCGGATCACCCTTGACGAGTGCACCCTTTATTCGTTTGCTTCTGCCTCTTTGTATTGGAGTAATTATTCCCAATCCCTCTTATTTTCCTCCTTTGGTTCAAACTTTGCTAATTTTTTGCTTGCTATTGCTTGTCCTATTTCTTTTTAGGAAAGTATCATTTTACAAACAACATTTTTGGGGGATACTCCTATTCCTGACACTCTTTTTCTATGGAATTTTTAGGAGTAATCAGGAAAGGTTAACTTTTCCTCTACTCCCAAACAAGCAATATTTCGCAGTTCTTGAAGATTATTCAACTGAGAAGGCAAAGACATTCCAGGTTGTGGCAAGGTTTGTCAACTCGGAACAAAAGATATTGATTTATCTACCAAAATCCCCAATAGTTCAGCATGCCAAACCCGGTGATATCATAAGTTTTAGCGGTTTACCTGAGCTAATTAGAAACGATGGTAATCCATTTGAGTTTGATTATTGCAGCTATTTAAACAACAAGAAAATAGGCCATAGAATTTTTTTAAAAGAGGATCAATTCAACTTTTTGAATGGATATAATGCAATGAATATTTTCCATAGAGCATTGATATTCAGAGCTAAATTAGTTGAAAGATTAGACCGTTCCGGAATTAGAAGTGATATCGTCCATCTAATTGCTTCCATTTCTTTTGGTGCCCGGGAGGAGGTGGATAAGGAGGTTATTCAATCTTTTACGAACACAGGTGTGATACACATATTGGCAGTTTCGGGTATGAATGTAGGGCTGATATTCATAATTCTTAATTTTCTTTTTCGATTTCTGAAAAAGCGACGGGCCGGATTATTTCTCCATACTATAATAATGCTTTGTGGAATATGGACTTACACATTAATAACAGGAATGTCTGCATCTATTCTAAGGGCAGCGATCATGTTTTCCTTTGTAATTATTGGAGATATCCTAAATCGAAACTCAAATATTTTCAATTCGCTTGCAGTATCTGCATTTTTCCTTATCGGCTGGGATCCGGCAATAATCAGAGATGTTGGATTTCAACTTTCCTATGCAGCTGTATTGTCGATAGTCGTTTTTCAACCCTTGCTGTATAAACAGCTGTATTTTAAAAGCTGGCTTTTGAGTCAGACATGGTTGATAATCTCTGTTACGTTTGCCGCACAAATTGGTACAATTCCTTTTACCCTGATCTACTTTCATCAGTTTCCTGTCTATTTTTGGCTGGCGAATCTATTCGTTATTCCTTTGGTTACTTTGATTTTGTATTTGTCATTTGTAGTCGTTTTTCTCTCTTTAATTTCCGAATTTTTAGCCTCTGTGGTTGCTGTCGTTTTGGAATGGTCGGTCCGTCTGGTATTAATGATCGTAGAGATGGTTGAATCTTTGCCTCACGCTGTTCTCAGAAATTTATATCCTTCTATGCTTCAGATTTTTCTAGTATTTCTAGCTGTTTTTCTGTTCTATAGGTATTCAAAGTCGAAAAAAATAGTTCTTCTTCAAGGTGTTTTTCTTTTGATGATATTTATCTCGATGTCTGTTGGTATTATCAGATACCTTAAACAAACGAGGACGGAGATTGTTTTTTTCAATATTTCGGGTACGAGAGCTCTCGCATTGACTAGCAACAGAGAAGTGATTGTATTATTTGATCGCTGTGAGAATGCTTCTGAGAAACTGGGTTATTACCTGAAGCCCTACTTGGGTGAACGTGGCATTCGAAGAATTACAATGTATCAATTCGCAGATTCATTAAAAATAGTTAAACCGGAAATAGGTGTTAGGGGAAATTTTGTTTTTTTCAAAGGTTGCAAGTTGTATATTCAACCAGGTTTTGAAATGGGGGGGGACGCCGAAGATTCATCCCTTGGTGCTGATTTAGTTTGGCTAGCTAATTATAAAGGATTACAGTCCAATAACTTGAAATTTGAAAAAGCAAAATACATCCTATATAAACCCACTGGCAACACTTTAAATGAAAGTTCCGCCAACAATGGAATAGAGAGTTTTAACATGAATAAATCGGTTCAATTGACGCTTCCGTCAACACGATCGGGAGAACCAAATAGGTATTTTTGTCGTTATTTCAATTAATCCAAAAGTACTCCCTTGCCTTGTCTGACAATTTCTGCTTCGCCTGATGTGCAATCGACAATCGTGGAAGGACGATTATCACCATATCCACCGTCAATGACCAGATCAACAAGATTACCATATTTCTCTTCAATTAACTCCGGATCGGTAATGTATT
>JBBQJE010000237.1:0-5399 GCA_038325635.1 Bacteroidales bacterium | reverse complement strand
TACAACTTTCGGTCCATTGGTAAGCATGTCAGTCATTGGTGCCTGTATGCTTTATATTCTCTGGGTATCCTATTACGTTAGGAAAAGTTAATCATCCGACTATCATGACCAGAAAAATTGTTCCACTGAATATCTTATTGTTCCTTTTTATCGGTACCCTTTTTTCACAAGAAAAAATCAAATCAGAGGGTCAGATTCCAATTCTGGCGTGGTACAGTATCCCTTCCAGTGAGACGACAATTGAACGGTATCAAGAGTTGAAGGAAGCGGGAATAACACATTCGCTCACCTTTTTCCCCAATTTGGCGGCGTTGCAAAAAGCGCTGGATATTGCAGATAAGGTGGGTATCAAAATGTTTGTAAACTGTCACGAGCTGATAACTGATCCTGAAAATACGGTTAGGAAAGTGATGAACCATCCTGCGGTTGCCGGTTACCATCTGATAGACGAGCCGGGGATTGCCTCTTTTCAAAAATGGGGTGAATTGGCCAGGCGAATTCAAGCCGTCGATAGTAAACATTTCTGTTATGTTAATCTGTTTCCAAACTTTGCAGATTCGGAGAAACAACTCGGAACAAAAGACTACCGGAAGTATGTAAGTGAATGTGCAAAACAAATTCCACTGCAGTTTCTATCATTCGATTATTATCCCGTGATGAAAGACCGACTGTCCAAAACTTGGTACGAAAACCTGGAGCAGTTTTCGGATGAATCAAAAAAAGCAGGCAAGCCTTTTTGGGCTTTTGCACTAACGACCAACTATGATGATGCCCATCTGACTCCTCAAACTCTCGCCTCCATGCGCCTTCAGGTTTACAGTGATCTGGCCTACGGAGCGCAGGGAATTCAATATTTCACCTACTGGTCGGCCACTTCCGTGGATGCGCCGTCATTGGAAGATCAGCGCGGGGCTCCAATCAGTGCGATAGGTAAACGAAGCGTAGTATATGACAGGGTAAAATTGATGAGTCAGGAAATCAAAAATTTATCCGGTGTATTTCTCGGTTCAAAAGTTGTTTGGGTAAGGCATACCGGTAATGGGATGATCCCCACCGGTACTATCCGCCTGACCAAATTACCCGATGCAATCAAAGTTCTGGATGCAAATGGAGCACCACTCCTGGTTTCGCTTTTGGAGAAAGACGGCTACTATTTTTTAGTGGTAATAAACAAGGACTTTTTAAGCAGCGTCAACCTGACCATTTTTGGAGATGATTCTCTTAAAAAAATACTCAAAGATGGAACGGTGGTACCTGCAAGCGCTTATGATCCAACCCTTGAGCTTGATCCGGGCGATGCTGCTATATTTATGTTTCCAACAGCCACCAAATAATCGAAAATCGAAAATTTACTACATACTATTAACATCAATAAAATAAAAATCAAATGATGACTCCGGAACAACTCAAGAAAATATTAACTGATATCAGTTCGGTAAAAATTGCTGTATTAGGCGATTTCTGCCTGGATGCTTACTGGTTTGTCGATGAAGCGATGAGCGAAATATCCGTCGAAACAAATCAGGCAACCAGGCCAGTTCGTCAGCAACGCTATTCATTGGGTGGCGCTGGAAATGTTACCAATAACCTGGCTGCCATGGGAATTAAAGACATCCGTGCCTTTGGAGTAATTGGCACGGATCCGTTCGGGGCTGAAATGGTGCGAATTATGAACGCAACCGGCATCAACGCTGCTAATTTACTGATACAGGAGAATGATTGGCACACGCACACATACGCCAAGCCTTACATCGATGATTTTGAATTGAACAGGGTCGATTTCGGAAATTACAACCAATTATCCATCGAGACTGCTGATCGACTGATAGCCAACCTCGCTAAAGCTGTTCCCGAAGTTGATGTAGTGATAATCAATCAACAAGTACCATCCGGCATTCACATTGACTATTTCAAAAAGAGATTGGTGGATGTGGTGAAGCAGTTTCCTGGTAAGTTATTCATCGTTGACAGCCGCAACTTCAACGATTTTTATGACGGAACGTTGCGGAAAATGAATGATACCGAAGCGGCTCGACTTTGTGGCCTCAACAAAAAACCGGACGAAGTAGTGTTTTACTCAGAAGTAGTATCTTCCGCAAATACACTGTTCGAAAGATTCAAAAAACCGCTCTTCATCACGCGTGGCAGCAAGGGCTCCCTAACCATTGATTCAACAGGTATTTCAGAAATTCCAGGCTTGATGATCCTATCAAAAGTGGATACTGTTGGGGCCGGCGACAGCTACCTGGCAGGAGCGGCTTCCGCGTTAGCAGCAGGTTATCCGATGAAAACAGCAGCAGAACTTGGAGCACTCGTAGCAGGTGTTACGGTTCAGAAACTATTTACGACCGGAACCGCATCGCCCGAAGAAATTATGCACCTGGGCAAAGAATCAGATTTTATCTATCATCACGAATTGGCCGAAGAGATTCGGATGGCGCAATACATGGAAAATAGTGATATTGAGCTAGTTGATCCAATTATTATGCGTAAGGATATTTATCCCAAATATGCCATTTTCGACCACGACGGTACGATCTCAACCTTGCGGGAAGGCTGGGAAAAGATCATGCAGCCGATGATGATCAAGGCTATTTTGGGCAAGAATTACAAGGATGCAGATGATGCATTATTCCACAAAGTTGAAGCACGTGCTGCTGAGTTTATCGATAAAACCACAGGAATTCAAACATTGGTTCAAATGCAGGGGCTAATTGAACTGGTCAAAGAATTTGGCTGCGTACCGGAAGAGGAGATTTTGGATATTTTCGGATACAAGAAAATTTACAACGACGAGTTGCTGTTGATGGTCAAAGAGAGGGAGAAAAAATTGCAGCGTGGAGAGCTTGTCCTGGAGGACTTTACGATGAAAAATGCGATTCCTTTTCTTCTCAGATTATACCAGTCGGGAGTAAAACTGTACCTGGCAAGTGGAACTGACGAAGAGGATGTGAAGAGCGAAGCCAAAGCGCTTGGGTACGATTACCTCTTTGAAGGCAGAATTTACGGAGCAGTGGGTGATATCAACGTAGAAGCGAAAAAGATTGTACTGGATCGTATCCTTGAAGCTATCGGCACTTCTGAATCCGGACAAATCATCACTTTCGGCGACGGACCGGTAGAAATCCGTGAAACGCACAAACGCAATGGCATCACTGTTGGAGTGGCAAGCAATGAGCAACGCCGCTACGGCTTAAATGCACACAAACGCACCCGCCTGATCAAAGCAGGAGCAGATATTATCATAGCAGATTTCTCCCAGATGGGGCAATTATTGGAGCTTATGGGGATAAACTGATCTAATGTGATTTTAATTATGAATAAGATATTTATCTCATTGTTGCTGTTGTGCACATTTACATTATCCGCGCAGCAAAAAAAAGACCCCAATTTTGCCGGAAACCCAATTTTTCCAGGCTGGTACGCAGACCCGGAAGGGATCATCTTTGGGGATACCTATTGGATATTTCCTACGTTTTCGGATGATAACGGGACGCCGGAAAGGGCTAGTACTTTTTCTGAACATCAACTTGAGATCCGGAAAAACACCATCAATCCGCAGTACCTGAAACAGACTTTCCTAGATGCTTTTTCGTCGAAAGATTTGGTAAATTGGGAAAAGCACCCTCGGGTATTGGATGTTAAGAATATTTCCTGGGCTGGTTATGCCATTTGGGCACCCTCCATCACCAAAAAGGGGGACAAATATTTCCTCTTTTTTGGCGCCAACGATATTCAGAACAACCAACAACCCGGTGGCATTGGGGTGGCGGTAGCCGATCGTCCGGAAGGCCCCTATATTGATCACCTCGGTAAGCCGCTAATTAATCAGTTTTACAATCAGGCACAACCCATCGATCAATTTGCTTTTCGAGACAGTGATGGCCAATATTACCTCATTTACGGTGGCTGGAGACATTGCAATATTGGCAAGTTGAACAATGATTTTACAGGTTTTGTTCCTTTTGAAGATGGTACTATTTTCAAATCCATCACCCCCGAAAAATATGTCGAAGGACCGTTTATGATCGTCCGAAAAGGGAAATATTATCTGATGTGGTCAGAAGGTGGCTGGACTGGTCCGGATTACAGTGTGGCTTATGCCATGGGAGATACGCCATTCGGTCCATTCAAACGGATTGGGAAAGTGTTACAGCAGGATCCTGAAATAGCCACGGGAGCAGGACATCATTCGATGATCAACATTCCGGGTACGGACGACTGGTACATCGTTTACCACCGCAGACCACTTACCACGAAAGATGGAAATCACCGCGAAACCTGTATCGACAGAATGTATTTTGATGAAAGCGGATTGATCGTTCCAATAAAAATCACCACTAAAGGAGTAGCCAAAAGGATACTATAATTTTTTGCAATCAACGCAACTACTTGATCTACTTTGAAATCCAATTTATTGGAGAGGTTTTTTCTATTATCTATTTGGAAAAATAGCGTTCCAACGTTTTGTAACGGTATTCAAAAATATGCTCCACCTTTTGATGAACGAAGAGCTTTCCGGCCATCCATCCAAAAATAGATTTACCGATATCATAATGTAATAGATCGGTCATCAGCACCCCGCCTTCAACTGCTTTGAAATGATGTTCGTGATGCCAAATCGCGTAAGGTCCCTTTCGCTGATCGTCGACAAAGAACTCCTTCTCTTTAATATGGGTGATTTCTGTGCACCAATTGAGGGCAATATTCAGCATCGGCTTGATCCTGTAGGTAATCATCAGCCCTTCATACATTTTATCCGGAAGTTCGGATGTGATTTCGAAAACCATATCTTCCGGTGTAACTTCATTCAAATTTTTGGGCGTTGCAAAAAAATTCCAAGCTTCATCCAAGCTGATAGGTAAAAATTGTTCCTGTTTTAATCTGTGCATTGATTTATTGTAAAATTTGCTCTGACACTAATACTAATACTTTTTCTATTAAGTATTGTTTCAATGGAAAGCTATATTTCTATCTTTACCTTGAACATTCTCAAACTACACTGTATGCCTCTACTTATCGTCGGAATCGGAATCCTTATCTTGCTTCTTCTAATCAGCAAATTTAAAATTAATGCCTTCTTGGCACTCTTGATCACCACTTTTGCAGTCGGATTACTCAGCGACATGAATCTGATGGATATTCTTGACTCTGTTTTAAAAGGTATCGGCGACACAATGGGAAAAGTCATGCTGATTCTGGCATTTGGTGCAATGCTGGGTAAGATTTTGGAAGAAAGCGGTGCGGCTCATGCCATCTCTTATCGGCTTATTGATTTTATGGGATTAAAAAACATTCAGTATGCTTTGTTGATAACCGGTTTTTTGGTTGGATTACCGATGATGTACAATGCCAGTTTTCTGGTGCTAATACCAATTATTTTCACCTTTGCCAACATT
>JBBQJE010000236.1:0-5403 GCA_038325635.1 Bacteroidales bacterium | reverse complement strand
GGTACAGCGGAAACATCGATGTTTATATTCTTGGCTCAGACAGCCAGGCCAAAGGCAGATACAAGGAAAAGGTTTTTGCCCCTTCTTTTACCTCCAACTTTCGTGATTATCTGGTGGTAATACTACTTGTTTTTCTTTCATCTATCACTTGCTATCTTCTGAAAGATTTTGTTGGATACCAAATTGTATCATTCGGATTGCTCTTCTTGGTCTCAATTTTGGCAATTTTCTTCGGATCCGGGCCAATATTGCTCGCTGCCGCGTTAAGTGCAGTTATCTGGGACTATTTTTTTATCCCTCCTCAGTTTACCCTTCACATCGACAAACCTGAGGATCTTTTGATGCTGGCTATGTTTTTCATCATCGCCCTACTGAATGGGATTCTAACTTCCCGCGTACGCCGGCAGGAACAGAAAATCAGGATACGGGAAGAAAGGACACAAGCACTTTACCTGCTTACAAAAGAATTGAATACGGCTTTCGGAATGAATGAAGTTTCGAAAATTGCCTCAAAGTATATTCTGAAATATTTTAATCTTGACTCCGCAATTATTCTAAAAGCAGATTCAACTCATTTGGGAAACAGCACACAGGATGGAAACGCAATTATATTGTCTGAAAGCGATTTTAGTATTGCAAATTGGGTTTTCAAAAATACTTTAGTTGCTGGGAAGTACACTAACACACTACCATCCGGTAATTTCACTTTTTATCCTTTAACAGGAAACAGCTTTAATACGGGTGTTATTGCAGTGGAACATTCAAGCATTTTTACTCAGGGAGAAGGACAATTCTGGGAAGCGTTTATTTCCCAAATTTCCGGCAAATATGAACGTGAATTTTTGAGAAGTGCCGCAAAAGATACCTACATAGTAAGCGAATCCGAAAAACTGTATAAAACGCTCTTCAATTCTATTTCACATGAATTACGTATTCCGGTAGCAACGATACTTGGTGCATCCGATACGCTTATATCCCAAAACTACCCTGAAGAAACCAGACAAAAACTCTACAATGAAATTAGCATAGCTTCTATTCGACTCAACCGATTGATAGAGAATCTATTAAACATGTCACGCCTCGAATCAGGTCATATCACGCCTCGTCCAGTCTGGTGCGATGTGCATGATCTAGCCAATAACGTAGCAGAAACCCTTCAAAATGAGTTGAAGGCATTTAAACTAACTACCGTGATTCCTGCAGATATGCCTTTGGTATCCATTGACTTCGGACTGACTGAACAAATATTACACAATCTATTATTGAATGCCACTCAACATGCCCCTGCCGGAAGTATTATCAGATTGAAAATATATTATGATAACGGATTTATGAATATTCAGTTGATGGATAGAGGCTCAGGATTCCCTGTTTCTGAACTTAATTTAGTGTTCAATAAATTTTACCGTGGTAAAGATGCGAAAGCCGGTGGAACAGGTCTTGGATTATCTATCGTGAAAGGATTTGTTACAGCTCAAGACGGCTCAATTTTTGCAGAAAACAGGGAAAATGGTGGTGCGAAATTCAGCATCAAAATTCCCGTAAAAATTGCTGACATGAACTTGTTAAAAAAACTCGAAGAGAAATGAACATTGCAGATACAATATTGATCATTGACGACGAAGTGCAAATCCGTAGATTGCTCGAAATCACCCTTTCAGCCAACGGATATAAAATCTCAGAAGCTTCAACAGGTAAGGATGGATTGACAAAAGCAGCCATAACTCACCCAGTGCTTATAATACTGGATCTGGGTCTCCCTGACGCCGATGGATTGGAAATTCTTAAAAAGCTACGTGAATGGTACCTAAAACCGATCATTATCCTCTCGGTAAGAAGTTCTGAAGATGATATTGTCCGAGCGCTGGATCACGGTGCAAATGATTATCTGACAAAACCCTTCCGTACAGGTGAGTTACTTGCCAGGATCAGAGTAGCCATCCGGCAAAGCCAGGATTCACATGAAGATCCTTGCCTGACCTTTGGATCATTATCGATCGACTTAGCAAGTCATACGGTACGAAAAGAAGATGAGATCATTAAGCTAACGGCTACAGAATTTTCTTTACTGGCATTATTGGCAAAAAATGAAGGAAGAGTATTGACCCATCAGTATATTTTAAGAGAAGTTTGGGGTATGGGATATGTTGAACAAACACAGTATCTGAGAGTCTTTATGGCACAACTACGGAAGAAAATTGAGGAAGATCCGGCAAAACCAAAACTACTAACTACGGAATCAGGTATTGGTTATCGCTTCGGCGGATAGCGGATAGTCTACTTTTCGGAATAAAAGCTTATATTTACTGTTCAATACCTGAAAGTATCTCACCAATTTCAGAAAATGCTGTTTTCAAAAAAATTAATACAAAATAGTCTCATCCGGTTATTTTCAAATCTTTCTGAACGTGAAAGATTGATCATATTGAGTTTTGTCGTTGGCTTGTTAAGTGGTTTTGCTGCTATTCTGCTAAAAAATATCATCCATATATCAAGCAGATTCTTAACGGAGGATTTTGACGCCCTTCAGGAAAATTACCACTATTTTCTCTACCCGGTTATCGGTATTTTACTCACTTATATCTATGTAAAATTTGTGGTCAAAGAGGATATAAGTCACGGCGTTACAAAAGTTCTGGAGTCTATCTCCAGAAAGAAAGGGTATCTCCGTGCCCACAATATGTTTACCTCCATAATCTCAAGTACCATCACAATTGGCTTTGGTGGTTCAGTTGGTGCAGAGGCACCCGCCGTTCTTACAGGTTCGGCTATTGGCTCTACCATTGCCCGCAAATTCAATCTGAATTACCGAACCATGACGTTGCTGATCGGTTGCGGGTCAGCCGGTGCAATCGCCGGTATTTTCAAAGCACCTCTTGCCGGAATGCTTTTTGCCATTGAAGTGCTGTTGCTCGACCTCACCTTGGCTTCTCTGCTTCCGCTGATGATCTCCTCCGCAACCGCAGCATCACTTGCCTATTTTTTAATGGGATCCGGCTACGAGCTTAATTTCCAAATTGATGCCGCTTTTAAAGTCACGAATATCCACTGGTATATCTTTCTCGGCGTCTTTTGCGGACTCTTTTCCGTTCTTTTCTCCCGTGGAAACCTCTTTATTGAAAGGAGTTTAAAAAAAATCAAGAGTCCGGTGTTTCGGATTGGAATCGGTGGACTGTCCTTAGGAGGCATGATCTTTCTATTTCCATCGCTCTGGGGTGAAGGATATTATACTATTAACCAGATAGTGAACGACTTAGGGCACCATATAGTAAACAATTCACTCTTTTTCGAATTTCGTGATGATAAATTGGTGCTCATCGGACTTGTCGCAACCATCATGTTTGTAAAAATTGTCGCAACAGCCACTACTAACGGTGCCGGCGGAAGTGGGGGAATCTTCGCCCCTACCCTCTTTGTCGGAAGTTTGGCTGGCTTTCTAGTATCCCTGATTCTCAATTACAACGGATTGAATGTTCCGGCAAAAAATTTCGCCCTCGCGGGGATGGCCGGTATGATGGCAGCAGTGATGCATGCCCCCATGACAGCAATCTTCCTGATTGCAGAGATCACCGGTGGCTTTGGTCTGTTGATACCTCTGATGATCACCTCTGCGACAGCATTCCTTACCGCTATTCCCATCGAACCCCACTCACTTTACCACCGAAGGCTGGCTCTAAAAGGTGATCTGATCACTCACAACAAAGACAAAGCAATATTGACCTTGTTAAAACTTCATAATGTTATCGAAAAAGATCTTCTAACCATAAAACCGGAGTCTACCCTAGGCGAATTAGTTGGTATCATCGCTAAATCCAAACGAAATATTTTCCCGGTAGTGGATGATTCCAACAATTTCCAAGGGATTGTACTGCTGGACGATGTCCGGGAAATGATGTTTAATAAAAAATTGTACCATACAAAAAAAGTCTCTGAGTTTATGTCCTTATCCCCTGAAATCATCTCTCACGATGATAAAATGGAGATAGTTATGAAAAAATTCAATGATAGCGGTGCATGGAACCTTCCAGTGCTTCATAATGGAAAATATGTTGGGTTCATTTCCAAATCCAGAATCTTCAATGCCTACCGGGATATGCTGGTTAATTTTTCGGCTGAGTAAACTCAAAATGTGCTAATATGCTAATTAGGTTTCGTGGCAAATTGAATATATGAACTCTGATTTATCTTAAACTATGATAATTGCTAGTATGATGTTTTGTGAAACATTAGCATATTAGCACATTAGCATATTAGCACATTAATTAATTTCTTACTTTTGTGCCTTACCTACAATATTCTACAAAATGAAGAAAGATACCCAAATATTTGAAATCATCGCCAAGGAGCACGCTCGTCAGTTACATGGAATCGAATTAATTGCATCCGAAAATTTCGTTTCTCAACAAGTGATGGATGCAATGGGCTCCTGTCTAACCAATAAATATGCCGAAGGTTATCCGGGACACCGTTATTATGGCGGATGTCAGTTTATCGATGAAGCAGAGCAATTAGCTATCGATCGCCTTAAAGAGCTTTTTGGCGCAGAATATGCCAATGTTCAGCCACACTCAGGTGCACAGGCCAATATGGCAGTTTTGATGACCGTACTTAAACCGGGAGATACTTTCATGGGATTGGATCTTTCTCATGGCGGTCACCTTTCCCACGGCTCTCCGGTAAATTCATCCGGACTGTTGTACCACCCTGTTTCTTATGGTGTTAAAGAAGCCGACGGACTGGTAGATTACGACCAAATGGAAATTGTCGCGCTTAAGGAAATGCCAAAACTGATAATTGCAGGTGCCTCCGCCTATTCGAGAGAGTGGGACTATGCCCGCATACGGAAACTTGCAGACAAGATTGGTGCTATTTTTATGGTCGACATGGCGCACCCTGCCGGACTAATTGCCGCAGGATTATTAGACAATCCACTTTTACATGCTCACATTGTTACTTCAACAACACATAAAACCCTACGAGGACCACGTGGTGGTATCATCTTACTCGGGAAAGATTTCGAAAATCCTTGGGGCTTAGCCACAAAAAAAGGAGAGATAAAAATGATGAGTAGCCTGCTTGACTCAGCCATTTTCCCAGGTATTCAAGGAGGTCCGCTCGAACATGTTATCGCTGCCAAGGCAGTCTCATTCGGTGAAGCGCTACTACCTGAATATAAAATCTACCAAACCATGGTCCAAAAGAATGCCAAGGTAATGGCTCAAGCGTTTATGGACAAAGGATACAAAGTTATTTCAGGCGGAACAGACAATCACTCCATGTTGATTGACCTTCGCACTAAATTCCCCGATCTGACAGGTAAAAAAGCCGAGAATGTATTGGTTCAGGCCGATATTACCATCAATAAAAACATGGTTCCTTTCGATAGTCGCTCTCCTTTCCTAA
>JBBQJE010000235.1:0-5482 GCA_038325635.1 Bacteroidales bacterium | reverse complement strand
GTAGTTTTCAAAAAGCCTGTTATGGCAGTGGATACGCATGTTTTCAGGGTGTCGGCTCGATTGGGATTGACAGTTGGATCAAAGACACCGGAAGAGACTGAGCGGCAGCTTGTGAAATTATTTCCTTCAGAATTGCTACCTATTGCACATCATTGGCTGATACTTCACGGTCGGTATGTTTGTGTAGCTCGGAAGCCAAAGTGTGGGGAATGTGGATTGCGGAGGTGGTGCGTTTTTGGAAGAAGTGAACTAAAGTGAACTTTAGTCACTTGTTAAATATATTGAAAAATTTAACTGCTAATATTTTTATTTCGGACATTCTTTGTATTTTTGCGGTGACATTTCTGAAAATATTTTCTGTAAAACAAATAAATTAAGTTATGGCTTATAAAATTTCTGACGAATGCATCGCATGTGGTACATGCATCGATGAGTGTCCTGTTGAGGCAATCTCTGAAGGTGAAATCTACAAAATTGATGCTGAAATTTGCACCGATTGTGGATCATGCGCTGAAGTATGTCCTACCGATGCCATATCACCTGAGTGACAAGACGAACGGCTTTATTAAACCTGCTTAATTAAAGCAGGTTTTTTTTTGCATTTTTCAGAAATTTTCGATTTTTGATTTTCGATTTTGGAATGCGCTCGGCACTGTATTTCTACATTTCCCCAATTTAGAATGCTTAAAATTTCCATTCCTCTCTAATTATTTAGCATATTTGCACTAACCAGCTGAATGATCCTGATGGAGTCAATGCCTTCTCAATACGACGAATATTTTTTGCAGAAATTCAAAAAAGGCGATGAATATGCTTTTGAGATGATCTTTAAAAGTAATTTCAATCGAATGATTGGTTTTTGTCGGCAATTTGTTAGAGATAAGGACAAATCTCAGAGCCTTGCACAGGAGGCTTTTGTGAAGTTATGGCTGAATAAATCCAAAATTGAATCAGTTAATGGAATTAAATCATTCCTGTATACATCGGCCAAAACAGAATGTCTGAACTATCTTAGGCACGAAAAGGTCATTCATTTATACGAAGATAAACAGCTTCAGGCCAAGGAGAAACTCTTGGATAGGGAGATTCTTGAATCATTTAATTTTGATCAGGTTGAGTTTTCCGAACTCGAAAAGAGGATCAATCAGGCTATTAGCGAATTGCCGGAGAGATGCCGCCAGGTATTTGTTTTGAGCAGAATGGAGGGCAAGAAAAATAGCGAAATTGCTTGTGAGTTGGATATTTCTATCAAATCAGTCGAAGCCAACTTAACCAGGGCTTTAAAAACTCTTCGTATTAAATTGGCGGATTATTTGCCTGCTGTTATGGTTTTATTTCCATTTTTTTAAATCCAATATAGGGTAATTTGATTTATGGGTGTACCTACTATACAACCCAAAAATCATGGATCACGAATTAATCAATAAATATCTGAATGGAGAGGCTTCTGAAGCAGAAGTAATCACCATTTTTCAATGGATGGATGAATCTGCAGAGAACAGAGAAGAGTTCATCAAGTACAAGAAAATTTGGGCTTTGACAGCGCTGGGAGAAGGAAATGAATCAGAAAAATGGAGTTCTGAATTCGAACCTCGTTTCAGGAAGCAAAAATCCATTCATTTTTATCTTCAGTATGCTAAATATGCAGCCATATTATTAGTGGTCTTTGGAACCGGAATGGCGGTTCAATATTTCGGAGTTAGCAAAGGGAAGGAAGAGCTTGTTTACCAGAACAATACAACTATTGCCGTTCCGCTCGGACAGATGACCAACCTGGAATTACCTGATGGTAGCAGGGTAATGCTTAACTCGGGAAGCTCAATTACCTACAGCGGGAATTATTCTGAGGGAAACAGAAATGTTACCTTAAGCGGTGAGGCCTATTTTGATGTTGCGAAAGATCAAAAACATCCTTTCACGGTAAGCACCTCCAGCCTGAATTTCAAGGTGTTTGGGACATCTTTTAACTTGGAAGCTTACCCTGGGAATCAAATCGTCAGTGCCACTTTAGTGGAAGGAAGTTTGGGAGTGATGGACAAAACTGATCGGGAACTTTATCGCCTTAAGCCGAACGAAAACGCAAAATTTGACACCCTGACATCCAAAATATACGTTAGCAAAGGAGAAACAGCGATGTACACTTCCTGGAAAGATGGTTTGATCACCTTCAGAAACGAAAAGTTGAAAGACATTGCGAAGAAAATCGAAAGATGGTACAATGTAGAAATTGTCATTAAAAATCCGAAGGTAGGTGAGGAGGCTTATTTTGGAACTATTATGAAAAATAAACCGGTAGATCAGATATTGGAGGTGTTAGGTCTGACTTCTTCCTTGAAATATAAAATCATCCCCAGATCAGACAAGCCAACTTTAATCTATTGGGATGCAAGATATTGAATACTAGCATGAAACGTGCAAACTATAATTGCTAAACGGAAACATGAAAAACAAATCGCCCTAAAATAAAAAAAATCAGCCTAAAAATACTGGACATATTTTCAGGCTGATAGTTATTCCCGGAATTGCTTCCGGACTGTATTGCTAAATAAAAACCTTCGGTAAAGGATTAATTATTCAACAAAAACATTTCAAATTTATGAAAAAAAACAGAGGTTGTATCCCGCTTCCAGGGGATATCAGAAAAATCTTCCGAATTATGAGAATTACCAGCTTTTTAGTCTTTATCCTTAGTATTCATGCTTTTGCCAGTTCGTTTGGACAAAATCAAAGGATCAATATTTCGATGGAGAACGCATCATTCAAAGATGTAATAGAGCGTTTGGAAAAGGAAAGTGGTTATTACGTGGTGGTAAAATACGATCAAAGCATCTTGGAAAAGAAAATCGATGTCAATTACAAGGAAGCCACAGTTACGGAGATTTTGGATAATCTATTGAAAGACTCCGGTCTGGGGTACAAAATTGTGGATAAATACATAGCAATTACTAAGTTGGCTGATATACAAGCAAGTAGTCAGCAGCAGAAAAAGGTTTCCGGCAAAGTGACTGATGCTACCGGGGCGACACTTCCCGGTGTTTCGGTTGTTGTGAAAGGGACAACCATGGGGGTGATAACAGACAATGATGGAAAATATTCCCTTTCCGGGATTCCTGAGAATGCAACCTTGGTTTTTTCGTTTGTGGGTATGAAAATGCAGGAAATTCCAGTAGAAGGAAAAACAACTGTAAATGTCAAGTTGGAGGAAGAATCAGTTGGCATTGAAGAGGTTGTGGCGATTGGGTATGGGAGTATTAAAAAGAGTGATGTAACAGGTGCTGTTGCCACTGTAAGTCAAAAGGATTTAACGGCATATCCCTCTACCAGTGTGGTTCAATCTATGCAGGGAAGATCGGCCGGGGTAATGATTCAGTCAACCAACGGCGAACCAGGTGAGGATTTTAAGATTACCATTCGTGGTGCTACCTCCATCAATGCCAGTAGTTCTCCGCTATTTGTCATAGACGGGTTGGTTGGAGGGTCAATGCCCCCTTCTGAGGACATTGCAGCCATAGAAATTTTGAAGGATGCTTCTGCCACAGCTATTTATGGATCAAGGGGAGCCAACGGCGTGGTCATGGTCACCACAAAGTCTGGAAAATCAGGAAAAACGAAGGTAGAATTCAATAGTTACTACTCATTTCAAAAAGAGATAGGAAGGCTTGATTTGCTAAAAGCCAATGATTTTGCTGCCTACATCAATGAAGCCAGGAAAACCAATTTCTATGACCTCAATGCCATCACCACAGATACCGATTGGCAAGACCTCATCTATCAGCCAGGACATTATCAGAATTATCAGTTGTCTTTTTCTGGCGGAAATGAAAAAATACAGTATTATGTTTCAGGGATATTTTCTGATCAAAAGGGCGTTGTAAAAACATCTGCCTATAATAAATATTCATTGACGACCAATCTGAAATTCAGTGTTACTGATCATATCCGGATGTACCTTAATTCATCCTATTTGAAATCAGACCAAGACGGTGTCCTTTCCTCTGTTGGAGGTGGACAGGCCAATGCAAGTGTGACACAAGCTGCTTATCGCTTTGAGCCTACGCAAGGTGTATTGGACGCCAATGGAAAATATACAGTAAGTAAAATTGGAATTGCAGCTTACGAGAACCCCATGGCTGTCATCGAAGGCAGAACCGAGGAGAATGTAATGGAAAAATTTCAAACCAATCTGAAGGCTGAATTTGAGATTGCAAAAGGATTGATATTTAATTCTACCTATGGAATGATTGTTTCGACCCAACGCAATGGTGTTTACAGCAATAAAATATCCAACCAAGGAATAGCTACAAATGGTTTGGGATCAATGTCTTATGGTAAACGTTCTAATTTCTTAACAGAGCAATACCTCAATTATTCATTTGAGGCTGGAGAGAAAGGTGATTTAGTACTGACTGGTGGCTATTCTTACCAGGATTTCAAATATGAAACCTTTACGGCAACCAACTCGGGATTTATTACCGATGCACTTGGTTTTTGGAATCTGGGAGTTGGAACAAACTTAAGAGCACCAAGTTCTAACTACACGGAATCTGAAATTACCTCTTTTTATGGACGGGCCAATTACAATTTTGACAAGCGATACCTGTTTACACTTACCAGCCGTTATGACGGAGCTTCCCAGTTCAGTGAAGGAAACAAATGGTCTTATTTTCCTTCCGGAGCCTTTTCATGGAATGTAGCCAATGAACGTTTCTACCCCCAAAACAAAATTGTCTCCGGACTGAAACTTAGGACAAGTTATGGACTTACCGGCAACCAGGCTATTGGGGCCTATCAATCGCTTGCCAGGATCTCCTCAACCTATTTTGTGGTGAACAACACCAGCGTTACCTCTGTATTACCTACTACCATTGCCAACAAGGACCTGACATGGGAAACAACCTCCCAGTTCAATGCAGGGATTGATCTTGATTTTTTTGAGCGCAGGTTGCTTTTTACCGCTGAATATTACAACAAGAAGACCAATGATTTGCTTTTCAGTGTTCCTATTCCTTCATTTTCAGGCTTTCAGGAGCGTTTGGAAAATCTCGGAGAGATTGAGAATTCAGGTTATGAGTTCGAAGCAACCTCCAAGAATCTTATCAAAGAGCTGAAATGGAATACCAGTTTCAATCTGACTCTTAATCGCAACAAAGTGTTGAGCCTGCCCAACGGTGGAGCAGATATTATGTTCTCAAATGCGCCAAGCTTTTCCGGGTCTGTTGAAAATTCCATTCTGCGAGTAGGTGAGCCTGTTGGATCTTTTTATGGTTATGTTTACCAAGGGGTCTACCAGACAGGGGATAAAATCATTCCGGGAGGCGCTTTTGAGACCACGCCGGGAGGTGAAAAATTTGGAGATCTTAACAATGATCTTGTTTTGGACAACAAGGATCGTAAGGTCATTGGTAATCCCAACCCTAAAGCCGTTTGGGGGTTGAACAATGATCTTTCATGGAAAGGATTTAACCTGAACATCTTCTTTCAG
>JBBQJE010000234.1:0-5526 GCA_038325635.1 Bacteroidales bacterium | reverse complement strand
GGATACTCGTGCGATCCCATCCATTTCATCGACAACTACCGGATCTGCAATCAGGGCGATCATCCCGGGATGCTGCTCTGCAATGTCAAAAGCAATCATCGACCCCAGGTTTGAAGCATGAATGCCCATAACACCCTCCCTGCAATGCTGAACCATCAAGGCATTGACCAGGTACACACCTGATTCGAGCGGATAGGTTAATCCACCGCGACCGATCACTACATGAATATTATCCAGCGACATTTCCTCATGCTGCAGCTGCTGCAAAATGCAGTTTTTCCGAAACGTGAATTGATCCGTTATCGTTTGGTAAGCCGAAAGATCTTCAATCGAATGATGAAGCGATTTGAGATAAATACAAATAGCATTTTCGTAGATCGCAATTTTCGTCGTGGTTGAACCCGGATTAATCACCAATATTCTGACAAGATCTGAACTGTCCATAAATTTAATTTTTTAGGAAGCGAGAGAGGCTAGGGCAATAGAATACTGTTTTGTCAGGGCAGAATCTCCTCTCGAAGTAAGCACTGCAGGAACCCTTGCACCTACCAAGATGGCAGCAGACTCGGCATTCGCAAGCTTCGTATTTGTTTTATAAAATACATTTCCTGCATCCAGATTTGGAAAGAGCAAGCAATCGGCATCACCTGCCACGTCTCCCTTAATGCCTTTGATTTCGGCAGATTCCTTGTCAATGGCGAGATCCAGCGAAAGCGGACCATCTATCATACAACCAAAAATCTGTCCGCGTTGACCCATTATCGATAGCAGTGCCGCATCTTTTGAAGACTCAATTTGCACCAACAGCTGCTCACTGGGAGCAATCACTGCCACTTTTGGAATAACAATTCCTAACCTGTTCGCTGTCTTGACCATATACTTAATCTGCTTGACTTTCTGGCTGAGATCAGGCAGTGGAATAACTGCTGCATCACTGATTATTAACAGCTTATGGTATTTTGGATTTTGGATCAGGGTCACATGACTCAGTATATTACCATGTTCCATCAACCCTTTTTCCTTATCCAGGATGGCTTTTATAAATTTGTCAGAGGAAATCAGACCCTTCATGAGAATTTCTCCTTCCCCGTTCCGAATCATAAGAACAGCCAATGCAGCAGCCAACTGGTCGTCGGGTTGGTGAATCACCTTTAAAAGAGAAGCATCATAGTTGGAGTCGGAACAAATCCCGCTAATAATCTTTTCATTACCAATAAGTACCGCATTTATTAGTCCACCCTCTACCGCCTTGTAAGCAGCTTCAACCGAGTGATTGTCGTTTGCACTGACAACTATTAATGTTCGTTTAGGCCGTTGAAGAACCGCAGAGAATAATTCTTCTAAATTCTTTATCATCAAGCGTACATTTTAGTTTAGTAATATGACCTCAAAGATAACGTGAAAATGTGGAAATCTGAGAATATCTCCCACAAGCGCTGATCACATTCTCAGATTTCCACATTAATTAATTGCTTCAATAATCTTCTGAGTGTCGATGGCAATCATAAGCTCCTCATTCGTTGGCACAACCATCACTTTAACCCTGGTGTCCTTCTTACTGATTGTAACTTCCTTACTTCTTAGTCCGGTATTAATTTGTTCATCAAGTTCAATGCCCAAAAATTCCAGCCCTTCACAGATACCCGTTCTGTTTGTATCGGAATTTTCTCCAACACCTCCGGTAAAGATAAGTAAATCAAGGCCTCCCATGGCTGCAGCATAAGAACCAATGTATTTTTTTACCCTGTAATCAAACATTTTTATCGCTAACATCGCACGCTCATCACCTTTCGTTGCGGCTTCACGAATTTCCCGCATATCAGACGAAGTACCGCTTATTCCCAGCAAACCGGAGTGTTTGTTAAAAAGAATAGAGGCCGATTTAGTTCCTATCTTCTCCTTATCCATGATGTAGGTAACTGCCCCCATGTCAATATCACCAGATCGCGAACCCATAATCAATCCTTCAATTGGCGTAAATCCCATCGAAGTATCGACCGAAATCCCATCTTTGATAGCACAAACGGACGCGCCATTTCCAAGATGGCAGGTGATAATTTTCAATCCTTTAATATCCTCACCCAAAATTTCGCAGGCTCTCTCAGAAACATAACGATGACTTGTACCATGAAATCCATAACGACGGATGCCATATTTTTTATAGAGGGCATACGGAATGGCATACATAAAGGCATATATCGGCATTTTGGTATGAAAAGCAGTGTCAAAAACGGCAACCTGAGGAATGGAGGGAATCAGGGAATTAATTCCATAAATTCCCTTAAGATTTGGCGGATTGTGCAATGGAGCCAATTCCGTATATTTTTCAAGTGCTGCAATCACCTCTTCATTCACCAATTTACTCTCGGTAAACAGCTCACCTCCGTGAACAACCCGATGCCCTACGGCATTAATCTCCTGCAGATTCTCGATGCAACCATGTTTTGCACTTGAAAGCACTCCAAGGATATATTCAATGCCAATTTTATGATCCATGATTTCCCCTTCAAACATGACTTTCTGGCCATCCTGTTTCTCGTGTTTCAAAAAGGAACATTTCATGCCAATTTTTTCAACTATACCTTTGGCAATCAGTTGATTATTTGCAAGGGAGAAAAATTGATATTTGATGGAAGAGCTACCGCAATTCAGTACTAATATTTTCATAAGATATTTTTAAATTCTTTCTGATGTTAATGGGGTAGTTCCAATAATGACACCATTCTCATCGTATTTATAAAAACCACAACAAACATGCTTGCCATAACGTTTGGCCCTGTTTAGTTTTTTTATTACTGGAGAAGGCATGTACATCGGATCTCCAAATTCGGAATAAAGATTTTCCATCCAGCGGTTAATCTTATCTATACCAAGTACATCGGCCAATTCAAATGGACCAAAACGCATTCCAAATCCAATTTTCCAGACAGTATCAATATTGGATAAGGAGCCAACGCCCTCCATCAACACTTCACAAGCTTCGTTCAGTAATGCGGTATAGAGGCGAATTGAAATCAGTCCCGCTGATTCTTCAACAGGAATTGCCTGTCGGTTAACTAATTTGACGAAAGTGAGCACTCTCTCGTATACTTCCTCCGATGTATACAGACCTTTGACAACTTCAACTACTTTTGCTTCGGGCGATTGAACAAAGAAATGGAGACTGACACATCGGTCGCGATGTTGCAATTCAGATGCGAGTTCCGTTATAATGATTGTCGTAGAGTTGGTAGCAATGATGCACTCCTGACTCACTACTTTTTCGACCTTTCTAAAAATTTCCTTTCTTTCAGTAATCTTTCGGGCACTCGATTCTGCACGAATTGCTTCAATAACAAAGTCGCAATCTTTCAGATCCAAGTAATCAAGACTTCCTTTGATCCGTGAAAGAATCAGCTTCTTCTCACCTTGAGTCATACCCCAATTTTCGATGCGCTTGTCTAAAACTTTAGATAGTTGTTGATAGGCAAAATCAATCCTATCCTGGGTGAGCTCTATAAAAATCACTTCAATCCCATAAGCACTCGCGATCCGGGCAATATTTTGACCATCTTTCCCACAGCCAATAATCCCGATTTTGGAAAACAGGGAATGCTGTTGTTGTTTTTTACTAAGGCCAAAATCTTCAATAGCCTCTATAATCATCTCCTCCTTCATATATTTTCTATTAATCGTTATTCTTTTCCCTTCCGGACCATCACCAATGATCGCCCCCTACAAATCCCAACATTCCTCCAGTCTCATCTCTTCACGCCTGCCTGATTCGCCGTAATTGCTACCATGTTAACAATATCGCTCACGGAACAACCGCGCGAAAGATCATTAATCGGAGCAGCCATTCCCTGCAAAATTGGGCCAATAGCCTCGGCACCTGCGAGTCTTTGTACCAATTTATAGCCAATATTTCCTGATTCAAGTCCCGGAAAAACCAATACATTAGCTCGCCCGGCCACCTTACTACCCGGCGACTTAAGCAGTCCAACCTCCGGAACCAGTGCAGCATCCAGCTGCATCTCTCCATCAATCAACAATTCAGGATTCATTCCCGCTGCAATCTTTGTTGCTTCAGCAACTTTATTGACCAACTCATGCTGGGCACTCCCCTTTGTAGAGAAAGAAAGCATTGCAACGCGCGGTTCTATATTTGCAATAGCCTTTGCCGTTGCGGCAGTGGTAACGGCAATTTCTGCCAACTGAGCCGCATTCGGATCTGGCATTACCGCACAATCAGCAAATACCAACATGCCATTATCTCCAATATTTTTATCCTTAAATAGCATGAAAAATAAACCTGAAACGACAGTAACACCTGGCAGTGTTTTCACATATTGAAAGGCAGGACGCAAAACATCGCCTGTGGCATTGATCGCACCGGCCACCTCTCCATCAGCATCACCGGCTTTAATCATCATTACACCATAACAAAGTGGATCATTCAGCTGTTCATAAGCCTTTTCAAGGGTCAACCCTTTGCTTTTGCGAAGTTCAACCATCAGTTCTGCGTATTTCTGTCTATGGCTATCTGTCAATGGATCAACTATCTGAGCACCCAAAATAGAGATTCCTTCTTTTATAGCAAGCCTCTCAATAACAGACCGATTACCCAACAAGGTGATTTTGGCAATTTTTCCCTTCAAAATCCGCTCAGTCGCCCTAAGTGTTCTTAGCTCATGCCCTTCAGGTAAAACAATGTGATTCTGAAGCTTAACGGCATTTTCCTTGATCATTCTCAGCAAGTCCATAGATGCAAAATTAAATTTTTAGAACTAATTCTTTTAAAAGTACAAAATTAAGGAAACAAATGAGAGATGATTCCTAAAAAGGCATAAAAAATCAAAATATTGACTGAGTCATAAAAATTTAGTTATTTTTATGACTAACTTCAATTTTCCTCTATCCAAATAGCTAAAACAAAGAAATTCATACCTAAAATTAAAACTGATACAAATTGTGATGACGCGCATCATCTTGCTTTTTCTGGTACTTTTCATCACGGGCTTCTCCTATTCAAGGAACGTATCCCATGACTTGAGAATTGCCTTTATGCAGTCCGAAATTGAATCTTCCAATTACAAAACACTTGCCAATTCGTCCTTGTTGATTGGTATGTACCAGGCAACTGATGATACTAATTATGGAAAAGTCTGTTTGCGAAATGAAAATGCTTCTTTTGGACGAAAAGCACTCCGAGGTTCCCTATTGTCTTTTGGTTTTGAAGCCATTAGTACTGTAATACTATTTGCCGTACCTCAGAGTGTGAGCCAATGGAACAAATCGGAAATCCTTCATTGGAGTTATTTCAAAAATCAATTTAAAAAGTCATTCACATCTCCTCCTGCATTTGATAAAGACATCGCATTAATCAATTATATTGGCCATCCATACCAAGGTGCCTATTATTATAATGCAGTCAGGTCACAAAATGCAACTAATTTACAATCAGCATTATTTTGTGTTACACATACCCTTTTGTGGGAATTTGTCTTTGAGGCAGGATTCGAACAACCAAGTATTCAAGACTTACTC
>JBBQJE010000233.1:0-5531 GCA_038325635.1 Bacteroidales bacterium | reverse complement strand
GTCACCTTTTTACCTCCGGTCGAACCTGCCGGAATGACACCGGAAGCGGTCAACTCGGCTGTCAAAGAATTGATTACACAGGCACTTCAGCAGAACTCGGAGGAAGTGAAAAATGAAAAGTGAAAAGTGAAAAATTAAAATAACCCAAATGCGCAAATTATATTTCCTCCACCTAATTGTTTTAGCCGTTCTTCTTTCCAATTGCAAGTCAAATATGGAAGATTCGACGGAAGTGCCACTTGTAAAAACACCGGACAAATACCTGGTTAGCTACACTTTAATCAGGGCTATTACGCAAACTGAGGTAAACAATCTCTATAGTCCGGTACAATCTGTTTACCCCGATGTTGTGGATATACTTCCTTATGTTAAAAGTGGTGCAAAAGTATATTCCGTCACCTACAACACCACATTAGGAACTAAATCGTTGGTTGCATCCGGATTAGTTTGTATTCCAGACGGAGGAGGAACCTACCCTATCCTTAGTTTCCAAAACGGAACCAATACGGTGTATGCTAACGCCCCGTCACTTAGCGCATTTAGCTATACCTCTCAATTAATCACCGGATTTGCAGCAACCGGATTTATCATGGTGCTGCCGGACTACCTCGGATTCGGATCGTCCACATCGGTATTCCATCCTTATTTGCACATGGAATCAACGGTTACTCCAATCTTAGACCTATTCAGGGCTGTCAAGGAGATGAGTGCTAAAACTGATTTAAGTTTTAAACTCTCCACCGATCTCTACCTCATGGGGTATTCGCAGGGAGGCCTGGCAACAGCACAGCTTCACAAAACGATTGAAACAAATTACAGTAGTGAGTTTAACCTAAAAGGAGTTGGTTGCGGCGCCGGACCATACAATCTCCCCTTGATTACGGATTTAGTTGTTTCGGCAATTACGTATCCTCAACCCTATTACATTGCTTACATTATAAAAGGATTCAAATCAGTTAACACGCTTTCGAACCCATATTCCGAAATTTTCAACGAACCTTATGCTTCACGTATCGATGCACTTTTTAACGGAATAAACAGCGGAGATGCCATCAACAACCAATTGACCACAAATATGGCGTTACTCTTCACCAATGAATTCCGGACCACCTTCAAGACGAACTCCAAATTCCAAGCGATGAGAGATGCGTTGACTGCAAGCAGTATCTCCGCTTGGAAGATCAAAACGCCACTGATCCTTACGCACGGACAAGCAGACACAGACGTTTCGCCAATTATGTCAAAAACACTGTACGACGATCTGATGAAAATGGATGCCACACTTCCGGTAACCTATATTCCAATGGCGGGATTAGACCACGGAGGAGCAAGTGCACCATCGCTGATTAATTTCGTGAAACGGTTTCTGGTGATCAAAGGAAAATAATAATTGTGGAATAAATGTTTGATATCGAAAATGTTACCGTCAGAAGGGTCGAAATTACCGATATCCCCAAAATGACTGCCAACCGCGTCGATTATCTCACCGAAATGCAAGGTGAAAGATCGGAACAATATAAGCTGGAGTTACAGCAAACGCTCCAAAATTTCTTTCAGCAATCCATGCTGGAAGGCAGCTTTTTTGCGTTATTGGCCGAACTTGAGGGAAAGGTTTTAAGCTATGGAGGAATGATCCTCAAGAAGATTCCGGGTGATTTCAACCAATCTACTTACCTCGAAGGTGATATTCTAAACATGTACACCCTTCCGGAATATCGCAGAAAAGGAATCTCTTCCCTGATTTTACAACACTTACTAGCAGAAGCCAAAGCAATGGGAATAAACAAAGTAGCACTTCATTGCTCCATAGATGGTGAACCGCTTTACCGGAAATTCGGCTTTGACGATCCAGTTTATCCATATTTGGAGTTGATCATTGATGATAAGGAAGTGAAAAATGAAAAGTGAAAAATGAAAAATGAAAAGTGAATAGTGGAATAAGTATTTTCTTCATGCTGTCAATTTTTGAATTGCATCTAACTAAATCCACACTTATTTCTCTGAAACAAGTGTTGGTTTCGTGGTAATGGAGAATTTATACTTGTCGCCTCTGTAATATGATTTCTCAATTTCAACAATTTTCCCATCTTCATTAAAGATCACTCCATCCAAAATAAAAACAGCCAATGGAACTTCGGCTTCAAAATAATTATTTTGCTCGTTTGGGAGAAGAATTGTTGTGCCCATGGTCCTTTGTACCTCGCCAAGCTTCAGATGATATTTTTCCTCGTAAATTTTATTTAACGATTCTTCCATATCCAGGAAATTAATTTTCGGACAACAACTCAAGGAGATATACTTTATCTCGTCCTTCAGTAAAGTGTCATCCGCATACCTCAGACGATGAATTTTCAAAATTGCCCCTTCAATAATATAGTGTCGATTGTTAATTTTGGATGAAATTCCGTTCTCGAGAATCATTTTTTCGAGCGTTATATTACGTGGCGTAAATCCTTCCTTGATCAAATTATCACTAAACCCTCCCAAATCAGAATGGAATGAGCCGAGTACTCTGGTCAGATGCCTATCTTCTGATCGGTTTAGTACAAAGGTCCCCTTGCCTTTTATACGGGTAGCCCATCCATCGAGTTCAACCTCCAATAAGCTTTTCCGAGCCGTCGTATTGCTTATCTTATACGTCTTTATCAACTCGTTTTCAGATGGCACCTTGTCTCCGGCTTCCAATTCGCCGGATTCGATCTTTTGAATTATCTCCTTGCTGATAGTCTTATATTGGGGAATGCTATACTTTACCATAAATTAGTTGATTTTGCAACAGAAGAATTTTTCGATATGTTGTACGACAGTTTTAAGTAGTACAAAATAACGAAAATATTATTTGCATATATCAAAATGTTGCTTAGTTTTGTTAAAAAATAACATAGTGCGTTAAGTTGTGGTTAAATTATCAATAAATAAATATTGGATTATTGTCGGATTGCTTTTACTGGCGACCTCACTGAGCTTTCTTGACCGTCAGGTTCTCTCTGTGTCTATTATCCGGATTAAAGAAGATTTGAGTATTTCCGATATTGATTATGGATTTATCAATTCCGGTTTTTTGATCAGTTATGCAATCATGTTTACTTTGGGAGGAATCCTTATCGACCGTTATGGCAGTCGGATGGGTTTGGGCATATCCGTTGGATTCTGGTCATTCGCAACGCTACTTCATAGTTTGTCTACAAGTGTATTTCATTTCGGTGCTTTCAGGTTTCTTTTAGGCGTTGGAGAAGGTGGCTGCTTTCCGGGTGCGATCAAAGCCGTGCAGGAATGGGTTCCAAAAAGCAAACAGGCATTGGCGAATGGAATAGCTATTGGTGGCTCCGCCATTGGAGCTGTAATTGCACCTCCTTTGTGTGTATTTCTTTTGGGTATGTATGGATGGAGGTCGGTTTTTCTACTAAGTGGAAGCTTTGGTTTTATATGGCTTGCTGCCTGGCTTCTATTCACTAAAACAGGAAAACCAACAGCAATCCAGCAGCCAGAGCCTATTAAAGTAACTGAAATTCAAAAGGATAAAATCAAACTGACAACCTTGCTAAAAAACAGAGAAGTTCAGGTTTTTGCAGCCATGAGGTTTATTCTGGATCCTATACTCTATTTTTATATGTTTTGGATTCCTAAATTTCTGAATGAATATCACGAACTATCGATAGATTCAATCGGGAAAATTTTATGGATTCCCTTTTTAGCCTTAGGCATAGCCAATATGCTGGGTGGATGGCTTTCAGACAAGATTTTTATTAAAACATCGAACACTAATTTCGCCAGAAAACTGGTTATGGGTATCGCTGCTACCTTAACTATTCCGGTCATTTTAGTTGGCTTTATCCATTCATCCGTGGTAATTATTGTGCTCATGTCGCTGGCATTTTTTGCACATGGTTTATGGATTACGAATTACATCACCTCTATCAGAGACATCTTTGGCAACAATGCGGCATCGACCGTGGTAGGTTTATCCGGTACTGCCGGAGCATTGTCATCGCTTGCCCTGAATCCATTAATTGGTTATATCGTTTCACACTATTCGTATACTGCTATGTGGTGGTATTCAGGAATTATGTACCCATTGGCATTTCTGATTTTCATTTGGCTAATCCCAAAGATTGAGTTAAAAAGAATCGGATTTGCACCAGTAAAATAGACTATTTTTTTGCTTGAATTTTGTTAGTGCGTTATCTTAAAATACATAAAACGTTAATATGATTTCTAAAAAAGAAAGTTTCAATAACGACATCTTTCACTCTTCTTCCATCCGAATCGGTGTATTTGGTGTCGGGTACGATAAGTACTGGGAGCAGTTCCCAGGACTGTTGGAGGAGTTGCATCATAAGCAAGAGATTTTCCTTGACAAAATTCCACAATCCGGGATGGAAATTGAGGTTGTCAATTTTGGCATGGTGGATTCCCCTTTGAAAGCGTACGAGGTGGTTAAACAGATGGAAAGCGCCAACCTGGATCTTCTATTTTGTGATATGTTAACTTATGCAACTTCAGGTACTTTCGGGATAATCATCAAAACCATGAACATTCCAATTGTTCTGGTCGCTCTGCAACCGATGAAAGCACTGGATTACACCAAAGCATCCACTTACATGCAGTTGTTGAACGACGATATTTGTTCACTGCCCGAGTTTGCAGGGGTGGCCGCGCGCATGGGAAAGAAAGTGCCTGAGATGATTATCGGGACATTAGAAAATGACCCCGAAGTGGATCTGCAGATCAACGAATATTGCCGGATTGCAAAAGTGTTACACGATCTTAAAAATTCGCATCTGGGTCATCTGGGTCATCCCATCAATGCCATGCTCGATATGCATACCGATTCTACGATGCTCACCTCTTTTTTTGGAAGCCATATCGTACAGTGTGAAGGGCACGAATTGATGAAAAGCTACGATCAGGTCACCGACCAAGCGATTGCTCTTGCAGAGAAGAAGATTCTGGATTTCTTTGATACGCCGGATCCGGTTTCCGATCCTATTTCAATGAAGCTTCAAGCAGAGGATCTTCGGATTGCGGCCAAAGTAAGCGTAGCCCTGGAGCACTTTGTAAAAGTAAACCGGCTTAACGGGTTAGCTTATTATTATGATGGCCCAGAAGAGAGTGAACTTCGCAAAGTGATGTCGAACCTGATTGTTGGAAATTCGTTGCTTACCGCTCGCCACATTCCCATGTGCGGAGAATCAGACCTGAAGACACTTATTGCCTTGCTTATTTTCGACCGACTGGGAATTGGTGGCAGTTTTGCCGAATTCCACCCAATCGACTTTAACGAAGGATTTGTGTTGGTAGGGCATGATGGCCCTCATAATATCTCTATTGCCGATGGAAAGCCAGTCCTCCGCAGTTTGAAAAAATACCATGGAAAGCCCGGCCATGGTGCAGGCGTAGAATTTAAAATTAAGGAAGGGCCAATAACGATGCTGTCTATCAACTCAACCTACGACGGCAAATTCAAATTTATTGTGGCAGAAGGAGAATCAGTTGGAGGTCCGATTCCACCAACAGGTAATACAAACACT
>JBBQJE010000232.1:0-5533 GCA_038325635.1 Bacteroidales bacterium | reverse complement strand
TATCCTGGATGTCGATGACCAGTCCGGTACAGTTTTCTCTTAGGATGCGCATGGAAGGAAATATAAATGAAAAATGAAAAATGAAAAATTAAAAATGTCGTAAAGATCAGTTAACCAATTAATAATAGTTGGAAAACTAAGTAATTTCAGAAAATTTTCTTCGTTTTAGAACAAAATAGTTCCAGAGAATACTACTTCTTGTGGTGACACTAAATTGTTTGTCCTTTGTTGTTCGAAATATTTTTCGCCGCTTTTTTAAAAGTTGAGGCAAATGACTGTAAAATTTCATGTGGGCCGTAAAAACCATTCCAAACGATCTAAATTCTCCTTTGAAAAGAAAAACAAGAGCCGCTAATCCGTCTAAAACCATCCTTGCCGGAAGTTTTGTTGCCAACTGCCTTCCTGGTAAGTTTTTAAAAAGAAGGAACAGGTTATTTCGAAAATTTAGATGGATTTTCATTGGATTATTGTAATTCAAAGTACCACCTCCAACATGGTAGACAACTGAATCTGGACACACATAAATCTTTAATCCAAGGTGTTGAGCCCTCCAGCAGAGATCAATCTCCTCCATGTGAGCCCAAAAATCAGCATCGAATCCGCCACACGATTTCCAGACGTCTGATCTCACCATCATACATGCTCCGGATGCCCAGGATACGGGTATCGATTGATTGTATTGCCCTTGATCATTTTCAACTTCCTGAAGTATTCGTCCTCTGCAAAAAGGGAAGCCATAGCGATCGATAAATCCGCCGGCAGCTCCGGCATATTCAAATTCGTTGGGTCGATCCAGACTGAGAATCTTAGGCTGACAAATACCAATATCCGAGTTCGATTCCATTATTCGGAGCATTGGTTCCAGCCAACCGTTCGTAACCTCCACATCAGAATTGAGCAGCAGAAAATAATCTGAATTCCAATAACTTAATGCTTTGTTATATCCTTCGGCAAAGCCATAATTTCGGTCAAGTTGCTGGTAGATAACTTCTGGAAAAAGAGTTTCAACTACAAATTTGCTATCATCTGTAGAACCATTGTCCGCAACAATAATCTCCACGTTTCCCTTTGAATTTGCAACAACAGAAGGCAGAAACCTTTTCAGGAAACCGCTGCCATTCCAATTTAGGATTACAATGGAAATCTTCATGGTGTAACTTTCAATTTGATCAAATATTGCCGCAACTTTATCCTTTATCCTTTATCCTTTATACTTTATCCTTCCCTGTGGTGTTTCCATCTCTTGTGCGACCACAACCAAAGTTCTGGCCGTTGTATGATTATCTCTTCAATCATCCTGGTTGCTTTCTCTGTAATTTCAAACGGTTCAGTATCTTTTGCATGTTCCGCTATTACCGAGAATTCAAGTCTATTATATCCTCTTTTCAATTTTCGAACATGACAAAAAAGAACTGCAGCATCCAGTTTTCTGGCCACTTTTTCAGTTCCGGTAAGAACGGGGGTATCTTGATTTAGAAAAGTAGTCCAATATTGAATCTCGTGTTTGCGAGGCGTTTGATCCATAAGAAAGGCTGATGCGGATGGTATGTTGTTGTGCAGATCTGAAATCAATTGCCGGTATGTATCAGCCCTTTCCAGTGGAACGATTCCAAAACGGGCTCGCAGGTTGTAGTAAAATTTATCGAAACTCTTGTTTGTTAGCTTCTTGTAAATAACGTAACTTCCATACTTCGAATTCAATGGCCAGCTACAGTTCCATTCCCAATTGTTGTAATGCCCCAGAGCTAAAACAACCGGTCGGCCTTCTTCAAGATACTTTTCAGGTATTTCCTGATTGAAAAGGGTGAGCCTTTTTTTGATTTCCTTTTCAGAAATACGGTCGAAATAAAGTGTTTCGATAAAACTATCGCAGAAATGGCTGTAAAATTTTCTGGAAATCTGGTTGATCTCACTCTTTGATTTTTCAGGAAACGAGTTGGAGAGGTTCATAAAGACTACCTTTCTCCGATACCTGACTACAAAATAGACAAATAGTGAGATGAAATCCGACAAAATATAGTGCAACCGAAGTGGAAACAATTGTATGATCCAGGTTAATGTTCTCAAAAGATAATACCCAATTTTTGCCTTTGTTTCCATTGCTACTTGCAATAAAATTTTTCTATCGTTGATTGAAATTCATCGTAAAAATTATTGTTACTAGCAACAATTTCTCCGCTGAAAAGGAAATTATTACTCCCATGAAAATCGCCAATTTTTCCTCCTGCTTGTTTTAGAATGATAGCACCTGCACAAACATCCCACGGACTTAGACCTCTTTCCCAAAAAGCCTCAAATCTTCCGGCAGCGACATAGGAGAGATCTGTTGCAGCCGAACCAAGTCGCCTGAGACCATGTGAATTTGCCATGAAATATTTCATGGTATCAATAAATTCGTCCGTATTTTTCAAAACACCATACGGAAATCCGGTCGAAATAAGAGCTTCTCCGGTTGTTGAAGCTTTTGAGACATGAATTTCCTTGCCATTCAACATTGCCTTACTGCCTTTCCAGGCATAAAAGCATTCATCGCGACTGATCTCGTATACGACACCTAAAATAATTTCCTCCTCCTCCATCAAACCGATACTTACGGCATAAGGCGGCATTCCATGGATGAAATTCGTCGTCCCATCCAATGGATCAATTACCCAACGAAATTTTTCGCCCGAATCGAAGGCTGTCCCTTCCTCTGTAATAAATCCTGACTCAGGGAGCAATTCCCGCAAAGCGTCAACAATCATTTCCTCTGCCTTCTTGTCTACATAAGATACAAAATTGGCTTTCCCTTTTAGCTCTACCCGGTTGAGGTCGAAATTGATTCTTTCCTGCGCAATAAATGCGCCTGCAGCTTTGGCTGTCGTGATAACCTTCTCACAAATATGTTCCAGATTCATTTTTTTTTGCAAAAGTAACGATTATAGCTGGGGGTAACAATTCTAAGTTTTACAGAATGTCACCGGTTATGTGTCCATTGTTGTTGATCTTTTGTAACCGAACCATCCTCTTTTGATTTAACAAATCAGGTTGATAAGGTACTTCAACTTTAATATAATTTTCGGTCCAACCGCTTGCCGAATTTTTAGTAGGCTGGTTTTCGAATAGGACAGAAGCTGTTTGTCCAATATTTTTCTCGTAAAATTGAAGCAGTTTTTTTTCGGAAAGTTGGATTAGCTTTTGTGTTCTGAGTTTGCGTTCAGCAATTGGAACAGTACCGGATATTACAAGGGCTTTTGTATTGGCTCGTTCTGAGTACGGAAAGGCGTGAAGTTGGGATATCTCGAGTCCTTCAATAAAATGGTATGCTTCTTCAAATAGCTCTGCCGTCTCTCCGTTCATACCGGCAATAACATCTACACCGATAAAAGCATAAGGCAGTTTTGCTCTTATGGCTTCGACTCTTTGTCGAAATAACGCCGTGGTATATCTTCTTTTCATGAGTCCAAGCACGAAATCCGTTCCGGCTTGCAATGGGATATGAAAATGTGGTGCAACGCTGGATGAATCTTTTACAAAGTCGATAATCTCATTTGTTAATAAATTCGGTTCCACAGAGCCCATTCTGATTCTGTCAATCTCCGCAGTTTGATTAAGTGCTTTTAACAAATCCAGAAAAGTCTCACCAGTACTTTTGCCAAAGTCACCAATGTTAACTCCGGTGAGATTAATCTCTTTGATACCTTGACCTGCCAGTTTTTTTGCTTCCATAACAATACTGTCTATCGACGGATTTCTGCTTTTACCACGGGCAAGTGGAATGGTACAATAAGTGCAGAAATAGTTGCAGCCATCCTGAACTTTCAGAAAGCTTCGCGTACGATCGCCGTAAGATGAGGCAGGTTGAAAGTCCTGAATTTCATTAAAAGTGCATCCATGCATCTCGCTTAAAGCAAGCTTATCGAGGTTTTCCAGGTATTTGGTGATATTAAATTTATCGTTGGCGCCCAGGATTAAATCTACCCCTTCGATGGAAGCTGCTTCCTCTGGTTTCAACTGTGCATAACAGCCAATCACTACCACAAATGCTGCCGGATTTTGCCTTGTTGCCTGACGGATCATGGCACGACTTTTTTTATCTGCCGAGTCGGTTACCGAGCAGGTATTAATCACATAAATATCTGCATGCTCTTTGAAATCAACCTTTGTGAATCCCTGCTCCTGAAAGGAACGGGCAATTGTAGAGGTTTCCGAGAAATTGAGTTTGCAACCCAACGTTCCAAAGGCAACTTTTTTATCTCTAAAATTCATCCTTCTGTTTCAAGCCGTCAAAAATACTTAATTGTTTGGATTAATTCTGAATAGGGAAAATTTGGCCTGTTTCCCCAAACCAAAATCGAAAATCCAAAATCGAAAATTGCAGTAAGTTGTTGAAATAATGATTGTTACAACAAATCACTTGCCAACTCCGCCAAATAACTTCTTTCGCCTTTTAGCAGGTTGATGTGGGCGAAAATATCCTGAGCTTTCATGCGATCAGTCAGATAGGCCAATCCATTCGATTTCATATCCAGATAAGGTGAATCAATTTGTTGAATATCCCCTGTAAAAACCATCTTTGTTCCTTCTCCTGCTCTGGTAATAATCGTTTTTACCTCGTGAGGGGTAAGATTTTGAGCCTCATCGATGATAAAATAACAGTTGGATAGACTGCGACCTCGAATAAATGCCAACGGACAAATTACCAATCGTTCGTCTTTTTGCAAATCTTCAATTACATGGTATTCGTGCGTATGGGGATCGAAACATCTTTTGATAACAGCCAGGTTATCGAACAACGGTTGCATATACGGCGAGACTTTTTGTTCAGCATCACCTGGGAGGAACCCGATGTCGCGGTTGCTTAAGGCAACAATCGGACGTGCAAGCATTACCTGATCATAAACGCCGTGCTGTGCAATGGCAGCAGCAAGTGCAAGCAGTGTTTTACCGGTGCCGGCTTTACCGGTTAGACTTACCAGTTTGATTTCCGGGTCAAGTAGTGCTTGCAGCGAAAATGTCTGCTCTGCATTTCTTGGCCGAATACCAAATGCCAATTTCTTGTCAACACGTTCAAGTCTGGAGCGAAAAGCGTTGTAATGAGCAAGGACACTTGCATGTGGGCTCTTTAGTATAAAAAATTCGTTGGGGAAAGGCTTTTTATCGATCCCCGATTCCTCTACGGAAAGAAAATTATTCTCATACAATTTCGTGATCAATGGATCATCAAAATCTTTGATTTCCCGGATTCCCTGATATAATACTTCGATATCCTGGATCTTGTCATTCTTATAATCCTCGGCTTCAATGTGTAATGATTTGGATTTTATCCTAAGATTGACATCCTTACTTACCAGGATAACTTTCCTGGTAGGATTTTTGTCGCGCAGGAACTCTGCAATGGCCAAAATCCGATGATCCGGTATATCCTCCCTGAACGATGTTTTAATAATATCGGAATAAGGCTTCCCTAGTTCAATATAGAGCTTTCCCTTCCCCTGACCTAATTGGATTCCCTTGTCAATTGGCATTTTGCCAATTAGCTCATCCAGGATAC
>JBBQJE010000231.1:0-5551 GCA_038325635.1 Bacteroidales bacterium | reverse complement strand
TTTTATCGTCCCTGAAAACCAGATTTCCATCACGCCAAGCAATGTATTTATCAACATTTACATCAGTTGTGCTAATTTTCCCGGTTTCTCCACAATATATTCCCATCTGTCCAGGGTGTAATGTGCCACCTTCAGAGATTTTACCCACCTGATTGATAGATAAACTAACTTTACCCTCAACAAGAATTACTTCCGATTTTTTTTCATTGACATAATTGGTAACATCGAATGAGGTTCCCAAAACTTCTACATTGAGTTCATCCGCATTCACCCTGAAGGGTTGATTTTTGTTTTTCGCTACTTCAAAATAAGCTTCACCTTTCAATTTAACATCGCGGTAATCACCGGGGAAACTAGTTGGAAACTGAAGTTCAGAACCTGAATTCAACCAAACCTTGGTTCCATCTGCCAGTAAAAACTGCGAAACCATGCCCTGCCGTGAAGTGATTGTCTGCATCACAACGTGTTCAATTAAAATTTTCTTCAGAGCGACATTATTCCACGTTACATAGCCGGAATAAGCCAAAAGGGGAAGTAAAAATATCGCTGCTACAAGTTTAATCCGATTCAACCATATAGCTGATCGCGAATTAGTTAATCGGGAATTAATACGTCTCAACGCATCAAAAGAGTTAAAATGTTCCATCTCCTGTAAAAGCGACATAGACTCCCAAGCTTTTAGGGATTCACGATAGTGTTCTTCATTTTCGAGAGAGTCATCTCGCCATTGATCCATTATTAACTGATCTTCCTTGGAAAGATCACCGGATAAATAGCCAGGCAATAACTCATCAAATTCAGTAACAGAAAACTTCATTTTTTAACCTTGTTTAACGTAAGACGATTTAGAGAGAATGCACACATATACTTTTCGATATTTTTTTTAGTGACTAAAGTTAACTAGAGTGAGCTAAAGTGAACTAAAGTGACTAAAGTGAACTAAAGTGAGCTAGAGTGACTAAAGTGAACTAAAGTGAGCTAGAGTGAGCTAGAGTGACTAAAGTGACTAAAGTTCAATCTCTTATAAAATAAGAAGGGCCATAATGCATAGCGGCAAATACTCAACCAACTCCTTCCGGATGATTTTTAGGGCATTGCTGATTTGTAATTCTACGGTTCTTTTAGACAATTCCAATTTTTCGGCAATTTCCTGGTTTGTTAAACCATTTATTCTACTCAATTCAAAAATTTCCCGGCAGCGAGGGGGCAATTTCACAAAACTTTTTGCAAACGCTTGTCTCAATTCAGACTCAGCAAAAAAATGATCGGCTGAATTCGTGTCATCCACGGCAGAGAATAGGACAAATGACCGGTATTTTTGCACGACCTTTTGGTGCTTTTGAAAGTCCAGACAACGATTTTTTATGCCGGAAAAAAGATAAGATTTTAAGGAAGTATGAATTTGATACGTGTTCGATTCAAGCCAAAGGGAAACAAAAAAATCCTGCACAAGATCTTCTACAGCACTGCGATCGTTGATATATTGCATGGAGAACGCGCACAGAGAAGAATAATAGTAATTAAAGATGTAATCAAAAACCACTCTGTCTCTGCGTTTAAGCCCACCAATCAATAATTCGTCCTTCAATGTTAGCTTTTTGGTTGAATGCAAAACTACAAATATTCGTGCGAAAATTTTGCAGCTCCTTTTTCTTGATCAAAATTCTAAAGTAATTATTCTTTGACTAAATTTGCCGTGTTCATGATTTCTAATGTTTCCGATAAATAATTTCAGGATACATTCAGTTCATCAAATTCTGAAGTGCGCCAAACAATATTTTGTTAAACCATCGGAAAAGTTTCAAATAAATAAATAACACGCAAATGAAAAATGTATTGTTTTTAGTAATGGTTTGCCTGGTGGCTTTCACTTCGCAAACAGCATTTTCGCAAGATGCACCTACCCGACCCGGCCCTCAGCCTGCTGCAGAAACAGGAGAAAAATTTAAGATCGGTATTGCCGGTTATTCTTTTGCCAAATTTCCGCTCGACAAAGCACTTGAAACAATGCAAAAGGTTGATGTTCATTATCTTTGCATCAAAGATTTTCACTTACCTATGAACAGTACTGCAGAAGAAATTGCTGCATTTCATGCAAAATGCAAGGAAAAAGGAGTTACTGGTTATGCTGTTGGTCCAATTTACATGAAATCGGAGGCAGAAATCGACAAGGCATTCGAATATGCTAAAAAAGTAGGTGTTAAGTTGATTATTGGCGTTCCTGATTATAATCTTCTACCCTATGTTGATAAAAAGGTAAAAGAGTACGATTTCCATTATGCCATTCACTTGCATGGACCAGATATTAAGACCTATCCGGATGCCGAAGATGTTTGGAACCACGTTAAAGACCTTGATCCCCGTATCGGCATGTGCCTCGATATTGGGCACGATACCAGAAACGGCAAAGATCCAGTTGCTGATTTGAAAAAATACCAATCACGCGTATTCGACATCCACATCAAAGACGTAACCGGGAACACCAAACTGGGATATTCACTTGAAATTGGCCGAGGTATCATCGATTTTCCTGCATTTGTTAAAATGCTTCGCAAAGTTGGTTACAGTGGAATGTGTAGCCTGGAACATGAAATAAACATGAACGACCCATTTATGGGAATCGCCGAAGACATTGGGTATTTTAGGGCAGTGGTTAGGTGCACGAAGAGTAAGAAATGAGACATGAGAAATGAGACATGAGAAATGAGAAATGAGAAATGAGACATGAGAAATACACTTGATTCTCAACCTCTTTCTAATTTCCTATGTCTTAAGTCTCATGTCTCATGTCTCATGTCTCATTTCTCATTTCTTTATTTCTTTATTTTAGTCCTTAAAAACCTGAAAGCAAAATATTCGCAAGATCCGTTTCCGATATTTTTAAGACCGTGAGGATCTCCTCCGTTTAATAATACAAATGAACCCGGGCCCAGTTGATAGGACTGACCATCAATATTTTCCTCTACTGTTCCTGATTTTATTAAAATAATCTCATCATCCGGATGTACGTGAGGATCATGACTTTTTAACCCCTCTTTGAGCATGGTTACGTGCATTTCGAATTCAAAAAGATTATCAGTTGGCTGCCTGAAGAATTTTTTACCACCTCCTTTTTCTGATTTTGTAAACGGCACATTGTCCCATAAAATCAGTTCAGATTTTTTCTTACCATCTTTTACATGCAATTTTTTGTATTCCGGATTTTGCCATTGAATCATATAATAAACAGCAGGCACGTCCCCCAAATTTTTTATGGTTACCTTATCTCCAGCCATCACAAGGGTCGCACTTCCATTATTCAACTCCTTTGCAACACCATTAATAGAATGCCATATCTTACCTTCCTTGACAATCAGTAGCTTTTCAAATTTTGACTGAACGTCTCTGGAAGGAACCTTTTTGCCTGGATTAAGCGTTGTTGCATGAACTTCCAGGTAATCTACATTATTGGTTGTACACTTTTCAAACTGTCTGTTTTCTCCATAATTTTTTACTTCAGCAGCCGTTTTTTCCCAATAAAATGGTTTTGATTTATAGGGGATTTTTTCGCCTGCAAACACGGAAAAGGCTGATAAAAAAAACAGAAACGCAAATATCTTAAATTTCATAAATTGATTTTTAGTAATCTAACAATGAAAATATTAGTGTGTTTTAAAGAAAAAGCAGGTGCAACCCTGCCGTTTCTACACGCACCTAAAAGTACTAATTAGTTACGACCTTAAAGTCTGTAATTAGATTTTTGGCTCCCACCCTTTTTCGTAGGATCGGCTCCACAATTTTTGTGCCTCTTTATCCCCGATAATATGACCATTTTTCGGATCGACTTGGATGTCACGGCCTACACGCCAGGAGATATTACCTAACTGCATGGCAAGGATGCTTTTGAATCCGAGTTCAACATCGCAGTTTGGGCGACGATTGGTTCGGATGGCATCCAGGAAGTCGGCGACATGCAAACTGTCCATACCCAAACTTGGGCTTGCCGTATTTCGTCCATCGACAGGCGCATCCACGATGAGTGATTTAACTTCTTCTACCAATTTCCCGCCTAGGTCATATACTTTATAACTATCGTCTCCGGTATCCAGGCTACCATTTTCGCCATAGAAGATAATTCCCCTTTCTGCTCCTTCAATTTTGCGGCCATTCGAACTCCTGTTCTCCCACATTAAGGAAACACGACCAGGATAATCCATCGTGACTATTTGTGTGTCAGGGGTTTCCCAATCGTCTTTGTAATGATAACGTCCGCCGACGGAGGTCACGCGAGTTGGGAAATCGACTCCGAGACCCCATCTGGCCACATCCACCTCATGTGTACCATTATTTAGTGCTTCGCCAGTTCCCCAATGCCAGAACCAATGCCAATTGTAATGGATCAATCCGTCTTTGTAAGGAACGCGAGGTGCTGGACCTTGCCAGAGATCATAATCAAGCCATTCTGGTACCGTGCCGGGTGTAAGAAAATTAGATTTTCGGGTATTGGTATACCAGGTTTTTGCTAAATAGACACGGCCAATGATACCATCATGCAATTTTTGAATTCCTTGGGTAAGAACCGGGGCAGAGCGACGTTGAGCACCCATTTGAACGACCCTGTTGTATTTTCGAGCAGCTGCCACGGCTATTTCGCCCTCGTTTGGATTGTGGCTCAATGGTTTTTCGACATATACGTGCTTCCCGGCCTGGCAACCCATAATTGTCAGCGGTGCATGCCAATGATCCGGTGTGGCTATGTATATCGCATCAATCGTTTTATCTTCCAGCACTTTGCGGCAATCCTTTTCTGATTTCGGTGTGGTTGTCTGACCTGCCTTCGTGATAGCATTAATCGCTTTTGGCATAGCTCTTGAGTCGACATCGCAAACACAGGATATCTCAACGTTCTTTTGTTTGGCAAAAGTCCCGGACATACTGGTACCACGTCCGTTCAATCCGATCATCGCTACATGGATCCTGTCATTCGCCCCAATAATGTTCGCATAGCTTTTTGCACTAAATCCTACGGCACCTGCAGTGATAGCCAGTCCTGCAGTGCTGGCTGTTGCTTTCTTAATAAAATCACGTCTGTTTTCCATGTTGAAAATTATAAAGATTTGATTTTGATATTCCTGAAAGATACGACGCCTCCATGTTCCTGAAGCAATATGCGTCCTTTTTCAACCATACCGAAGGCAGGTTCTGTTTTGTTAAATTTACTTTTGGATACTCCTTCCTTAAAGCTTTCGCTTCCGCGGGTAAATTCCAGAATTTTCTTACCATTCAACCAATGTTCCACATTTTGTCCTTTCGCTACAATGCCGATTGTGTTCCATTGACCCGGACTATTGACTTTTTTCATCGCAACAACAGGTGGTAAAATATCATACAATGAACCACACAGGTGATTGTCCAGCTTGTTGTCTTCCGCTAGTTCGTCATCCAAAATTTGATATTCAAAACCCAGATTCCCACCGTTCTGATATTTTGTAAAAAAATATTTGACACCACTATTGCAACCGGGAGTAATTTTGTAATCGACAGATAATTGAAAATCCTTATACTCATTGAC
>JBBQJE010000230.1:0-5573 GCA_038325635.1 Bacteroidales bacterium | reverse complement strand
AACAGGATTGAATGTTATCCAATAAATACATTCCCCAATTCTGTGGATTTAAAAAACAAAATGACTTCGTTGGCCGAATTGGAGAAGGCGAATACTAAATTGGCTAAAGCAAGAGATAAAAATGAGTCGACTAAGGGTAAGGCCAAAGAAAAGGTTAAAGACACTGCTGATGAAGCCTGGACAAATGCAAAGGGAGAATACAGATTTACCATGCCTCACTAGACAAATAGGAGAGAATAACTGCTTTGAAGTTTTGATTTCGCTGATCCCAATTACACAACTCACACTATTTTCTACCTCTTTTGAGATAATAGAGGATTCCTTTCTATGGACTTCCACGAATGGTGATAATTTTAATTAAGATTTTGAAATAGAAATCGTTAATTAAAATTCACATTCCTTAAAAATACTTAATTATAATCATTCTTCATAATTCCCTCATAAACCGGACCTTAGTTTCGAAGTATTAATTTCTTAAAAAAATTAAGGATATGAAAACAAAATTTATGATTTTCCTTTTATCCCTTGCCCAGCGAGACTCTTTGAATATGGCGTTGGTTTTGAACATGAAAGGTGCAATAGGAAACCTCGATGTCAAAGACATCAATAAAAAAGTAGAAAAAGGGGTTGTTTACATCGATATTTCTGATAAAATGCTTTTCAACAGCGGTAGCTACAACATAACAGAAAGGGGCCAACCAGGTTTTGGGTAAGGTAGCTACTGTCCTGAAAAATCAAAAAAATATCGAATTTATGGCGGACAGCCGCACGGATAATGTCCTGTTTAAAAGAGGTGACCTACTCGACAACTGGGATTTGAGTGTAAAAAGGGCTATGGCTGTGGTGAGAGTACTTCAGGTAAAATACGGAATAAATCCGGCAAGGATGACAGCCGCAGGACGGAGCGAATACTAACCACTTGATTCCAACGACACCGCAAGTGGTAAGGCAGCAAACAGAAGAACCCGGATTGTGATCCTTCCGCAATTGGATCAATTCTTTAAATTATTAGAGAGACCACAAAAATAAAAATTTCACATCATGGAAAAGTTTAAAAAAATTCTAGCAGTGCTTTCAATAGCATTTACCGGAGCGTTATTTGCAGTTTACCTGTTTGCAAGATTTGCAAACATTAATAACCAATCAGTTACGTTTAGTGAAACCACTCCTGTACATTTTACGAGTCAGGTTTCAAACAATAACCTTCAGGGCCAATTACCCGATCTTACTCAGGCAGCTGAAAAAAGTGTTCATGCCGTGGTTCATATTGAAGTCAAAATGCATGAGCAGATGAGTGAGGGGGGTGATAACCAACTTTTTGATTTCTTTTTCGGACCCAGTCGTCCTGGAGGTAACATGCCACGCAATTTCAGGGAACAACCTCAACTTGCCACCGCCTCCGGCTCTGGCGTAATTATCAGCCCTGATGGTTATATTGTTACCAACAGTCATGTGGTGGACGATGCGGTAAATGTCCAGGTCATTTTGGATGACAACCGCAAATTCACAGCGAAAGTGATTGGTCGCGATCCCAATACAGATATTGCACTGGTTAAGATTGATGCTAAGGATCTTCCAACGCTTGTTTGGGGCAATTCTGATGCCCTAAAACTCGGTGAATGGGTTCTGGCTGTCGGAAATCCATTTAATCTGACCTCCACCGTTACGGCAGGTATTGTCAGCGCCAAATCCAGGAGTATAGGAATAGTGAGCGGTAAAATGCCTTTGGAATCATTCATTCAGACTGATGCGGCCGTTAATCCGGGAAATAGTGGGGGTGCTTTGGTTGACTTCCGTGGCGATTTAGTTGGGATTAATACCGCGATTGCTTCTCAAACAGGCTCCTACTCCGGCTACTCTTTCGCAATACCGGCTACGATAGCCCGGAAAGTAGTGGAAGACATCCAGAAATATGGTGAGGTTCAACGGGCAGTATTAGGCGTTATGATGCAGACAGTCAATGACAGTATTGCAAAAGCAAATAAGCTTGAAAAAATCGAAGGAGCTTATGTGAAAAGTACCACTGAAGATGGCGCTGCCCGTAAAGCGGGTCTTAAAGAAGGTGATATCATTGTTTCGATTAACGGGAATAATGTCAACACCGGTTCTCAACTTCAGGAACAAATTGGTAAGTACAGTCCTGGGAATGAAGTCACTGTCGGATATTGGAGGAATGGGAATTTGAAGGAAGTTAAAATTACCCTGCGTAACATCAAAGGTGATACATCCATCGTAAAAGAACCAATCTCAGTACTTGGGGCAGACTTTAGCCCAATTTCAGATAAAGACAGGGCAAGATTGCAAATCAATGAAGGCATTCAGGTTACTAATTTAACAAATGGGAAGTTGAAAGATGCCGGTTTGAAAATTGGTTTTATCATCACTGATGTAAATAAAATTTCGGTTTCAAGTAAAGAAGATATCGAAAGGGTCTTCTTACAGTCAGCAAGTAAGAAGCCAATCCTTATAGAAGGGGTCTATCCAAATGGGGAATATTCCTATTATGTTTTAAAACCTGTCGAATAGTGGGTTTGTCTCAAATTCAGCTTAAAAAAGGCTTGTGTTAAATTGTTAATGCAGGCCTTTTTAATTTCCTCAGACACAATCTTCTTGTTTCAGATCGGAAGGCAAAAAAAATTACGTTTTTTGTTATAACGATTGTTCAAATTGGATATATACCACAGGTCACCTGAAATGCATACAGCTGTATATGAAATACATAATTGAATATCAAGTGTCCAAGGAACAAGAAGAAGATCAGTATTTTCAGTGCTGTAAGTGTTGATTTTACGGATAAAAAATCTTAATTCCTTGTCCGAAAATTGGTTTTGCAACGAAGTAATGATGAATATTTTTTGAATGGGATTTACAAGAGCCAATATCGCAACAAAACTCCCGATTAGCAGTTGGATATCCATTATTAAAATGATTGAATGTTTATTGACTAACCCACAACAATGTTATTACTAAATTAATCAGCCACTTATTCCTTCTCAAATTTCTCAACAGCCTTTTTAATCGTATAGTAACAAAGTGCAATGAGGAGTGGCCAGCTAAGCAGCCATAAAATTTGTGATATCATGATTTTATATTTTACAATTACTAATACGAATGGGATTCATTTTCGATCTCTTTTAGGTCAATTTTTTTGTTATCGATTGATCTCCAGGCTATCCAGATATAGGCGATAACAAACGGAACAAGCAACGACACATAACTCATGACCGTTAAAGTATAGTGACTGGATGAACTGTTCTGGATAGTCAGCGAACTCTGAAGATCATACGTTGAAGGATAAAAAGCGGTGTTGTTAAATCCGGCCAACAGAAACAGCGCAAATACGGTCAGAACCGTACCAATGCCAGCTCCCCATATTCCTTTCGTACTACACTTTTCGAAGCAGGTAAGCGGTCTGATTATCCCAAGCAAAACCAGCGCAACGCCAATCACGAAAATTATCGTAACAGCAGGCATTTGCAGTAGGTTATGTAAATATTTGTAAGGCTCCATAAACACCTCTCCTGATAGTGGGTTAACGGCAAAACCAGGAGAAAGAATGGTCCAGAATACAAAAGCAAGAAAGAATACGACAAACGGGATCGCATTTATAAGAAGTTGCTTTTTAACACGCTCCATCATTTCAGCATGATTGATCCGGTTCATAAAATAAAGTAAAGCGAGTACCCTGGATAGGAAGAGAACTGCCAATCCCAAAAGCAGATTATGCAGATTTAACGCGGCTTCCAGTCCATGTGCTGGTCCGGTCCATTCCGAAATGATTGGCATTTTTTCTCCTGTCAGCCTTGTGATATTCATCAAATTGACTGAGAATTGCGATCCTGTAAAAAAAGTTGCCACGGCGGTTCCAATCAGAACCGGAGCAACAATTCCGTTGATCAGCAGAAATGTCTCATAGGTTCTTTTACCTAAAAAATTTGCAGCTTTGCTCCGGTATTCGTAGGATACAGCCTGAATAATAAACGCGAAAAGTATGAGTATCCAAACCCAGTAAGCTCCACCAAAACTGGTTGAATAGAACAATGGAAATGAGGCAAAAAATGCTCCGCCAAAAGTTACCAGCGTAGTAAAAGTAAACTCCCATTTTCGACCCAGTAAGTTGATCAGAATTGTTCGTTCGTCGTTCGTTTTACCAATTGTGTAGATAAGTGTTTGACCGCCCTGAACAAACATGAGGAAAACGAGAAGAGCACCTAACAGGGAGACAATGATCCACCAATACTGCTGCAAGGTGGTATATGATATTGCTTCTAACATAATTCCAAAATTTTAAGGTTAGTTATTTGCTGATAGCCTCTTGTGAATCCTTTTCATCTGAAGGGCCATGCTTTATCTGCCTGACCATAATCTTAATTTCGGCTATAAGAAGTCCGGTAAAGAGGATAAAAAACATCCAGAAAGTGATCTGCACAGAAACTGATTTCAGTTGTGACACAGCGGCAATTGTTGGCAATATATCCTGAATCACCCATGGCTGACGACCAACCTCCGCAACAACCCATCCGAGCTCGGAGGCTATATATGCCAGAGGAATCGTCCAAAGTGCGGTGTAAAGAATGAATCGTTTCTTCTCTATTTTATTTCGCAAGGTTAGCAATAGGACGACCAGGAAAAGTGCACCAAAATGGACACCCAGGATAACCATAATCCGGAAAGAATAAAATGTTGTAGGAACACTAGGCACCAATTCGTGTGTATTCCGACCGGCATAATAACCGTAGCCAAAATGAGGATAATTTTGTTCAAACAATGCAAGCGATGCCTTTGCAAGACTGTCATTCCCGGCTTTCTTTGCATTTTTATAGGATGCTAATGAGGTGATAGCTAGCTTTCCTTTCTCACTTCTCTCCTGAAAAGACATAATATTATGCTCCTTATTCCCTTGAACAATATCCTGAATTCCGGGAACATACGCATTTGGATCCAGAAAAGCCATGTAAGAAAGCATATTCGGTATTTCTATTTGAAACCTAAAATCTTGTTTGATATGGCTTTTCTCCTTTTCATCCAATTTCAGAATTCCAATTGCAACGAGTGGTGCATTCTGCTGGCCAACATAGAGGTTTTCCATGGCAGCAAATTTCATGGGCTGAAATTTGGCCATGTTGCGTGCTGATCCGTCGCCGGTTAGAACGACAAATGCAGATGTCAATAATCCAAAAACTGACGCTACGATCATACTCTTTTTAGCCAATTGATGCTCCCTGTTTTTCAATAAATACCAGGCACTTACTCCGATAACAAACACTGAAGCAAGCACATATCCGGAAGATATGGTATGCAAAAATTTATTGATGGCGACCGGTGAAAAGAGCACTTCCCAGAAATTCACCATTTCATTGCGAGCCGTATCGGGATTAAACTTCATCCCGGCAGGATTTTGCATCCAGCCATTTGCGACAAGAATCCACAAGGCAGATAAGTTAGATCCGATCGCGACCAGCCAGGTTGAAAGCAGGTGGAATTTCTTGCTTACCTTGTTCCAACCGAAGAACATGACTGCAATGAAAGTACTTTCCAGAAAGAAGGCCATGATACCTTCAATAGCCAATGGA
>JBBQJE010000229.1:0-5619 GCA_038325635.1 Bacteroidales bacterium | reverse complement strand
CGACCCGTGTGCATTACGGAAGATGGACGCTATTTCAGTGCCTTCGATGGAACAGTCCACAACGATAGAGGAACACCATTTTTTACTGACGACTGGATATGGGATGCCTATAGAGCTCACCATCCTCTGCGTATTCTGCTTGATCCGCAGAAAGAAGAATATATCCTTCATTCTTTCGTTGAGATGGCTGCACAGATGGAACACCACTGGATGCCAACTTTCCCTGAAATTACCGGCGACAGCCGACGCATGAATTCGAATCACGGAGTTGCCTCTGTGATAGATGCTTACAGAAAGGGATTGAAGGGTTTTGATCTTGAGCAGGCCTATCAGGCATGTAAAGGTGGAATAACAGAAAAGACATTAGCTCCATGGTCGGGTAAGCCAGCCGGTAAACTGGATAAGTTCTATAAGGATCATGGTTATATCCCGGCTCTGAGGGATGGAGAAAAGGAAACCATTCCGGAGGTAAATTCGTTTGAGCGTCGACAACCGGTAGCTGTAACTCTGGGTACTTCATACGACGAATGGTGCCTATCTCAGATCGCCAAAGAGCTTGGAAAAACAGAGGATTACAACTATTTTCTGAAAAGCTCCTATAATTATCGCAACCTTTTCAATTCGAAAACCAGCTTCTTTCATCCGAAAGACAGCACTGGCAATTTTATCGAGCCGTTTGATTATATCTTCTCAGGCGGACTTGGAGCCCGAGGGGCTTACGGAGAAAACAACGGGTGGATTTATCGCTGGGATGTTCAGCATAATATCGCCGACCTGATAAGCCTGATGGGAGGGCGTGAAAATTTCATAAAAAACCTGGACAAGATGTTCTCACAACCATTGGGCAAGGGAAAATCAGAATTTTATGCACAGTTGCCAGACCAGACTGGCAATGTTGGTCAGTTTTCGATGGCCAATGAACCGGCATTACATATTCCATACCTTTACAACTATGCGGGTCAGCCATGGAAGACGCAGAAACGCGTGCGAACCCTTTTGAAAGAATGGTTTCGTAACGATTTGATGGGTGTGCCAGGCGATGAAGACGGAGGTGGTATGTCGTCGTTTGTAGTATTCTCAGCGATAGGCTTTTACCCAGTAACTCCGGGAATACCAGCATACAATATTGGAAGTCCATTATTTCAAAAGGTGAAAGTTCGTTTAGCTAACGGGAAATTTTTCGAGGTTGAGGCAAATGGCTGTTCTGCTGAGAATAAATATATCCAGTCGGCAACGTTAAATGGCAAGATATGGTCAAAACCGTGGTTCAGTCATCAGGATTTGATTAACGGAGGAAGACTCGTTTTGCAGATGGGAAATAAGGCAAACCGTAACTGGGGAAGTTCTGCAAATGACGTACCAGCTTCAGCAGAAGCAGCATTCTGATTCGCGGCCAGAATGGACAGGAGACTAGGGTGAGATACCTGACTATTTATCTAATCGGGGAAACTTGCGGTCGTTTTGTTTTGATTCGTTATATTTAACGAGGATAGGATCATCCGGACAGTCATTCAAAAATAACAAATTATGAAAATTTTCACGAAAATCATTGCTTTTGCCCTTCTGTTAACGAGCTCTCCAAATATCCAGGCACAATCCGCTGATCAAAAGCCAATTCGCCTGGCCATTGCAGGGATGACACATGGGCACATATCCTTTATTTTGGGTAGAAAGGACAAGAAGGACTTTCAGTTGACCGGAGTCTACGAACCCAATACGGAACTCGCCATTAAGCTTTCTAAAAAATATGGATTCGATACCAAATTGATATACAATGATTTAAAGAAGATGTTGGACAGTGTGAAGCCGGAAGCGGTAGTTGCATTTGGCTCCATTTTTGAACATCTGGCCGTGGTGGAGGCATGTGCCCCCAGAGGTATCAATGTAATGGTCGAAAAACCTTTGGCAACCAATGTTGCACACGCTAAAAAAATGGCCGCACTTGCCGACAAATACCACATCCAATTACTTACCGATTATGAAACATCCTGGTACCCAACGACAGCCAAATCGTTCCAGTTGGTGAACGACAGTAATTTTATTGGCAACATCAAAAAGGTTGTTATTCACGATGGACACCAAGGACCAAAAGAGATTGGATGCGACAAGGTTTTCCTTGATTGGTTGACCGACCCGATTCAAAACGGAGGAGGAGCACTCATAGATTTTGGATGTTACGGAGCAAATCTGATGACCTATTTGATGAAAGGCGAAGAGCCGGTTTCGGTAACGGCAGTGACCCAGCATTTTAAGCCTGAGGTATACCCCAAGGTGGATGATGAGGCAACTATTATTGTGAGTTATCCCAATGCGCAATGTATTATTCAGGCATCCTGGAATTGGCCCTTCAACAGAAAAGATATGGAAGTGTACGGAGATTCGGGCTACCTCATTGCCGTTAACAACAACAGTATGCGTTTAAGGGGTAAGGCCATGAAAATGGAACAATTGGCACAGGTTACTTCAAAAGATATTGCTGTTTACGAAGATCCTTTCGCCTACTTTTATGATGTCCTCAAGGGAAAAGTGCGAATGAGTAGTTTTGATCTTTATTCGCTAAAAAACAATATGATCGTCGTAGAGATCTTAGAAGCTGCAAGGGAGTCGGCCAAAACAGGTAAAACGATAATTTTAAAAAAGAAGTGATACCGGTTATTCGCATTAAAGCGGATAAAACTCGGTCGGATCTTGGTTCTTCTCGAATTAGCTAAATCCTAAAAATAAATCACAATGGAAAAGAACTTTCAGTTAATTAAATCATTGGGTAAACCTATGAAGTATGCCAGGAGATATCGTTGTCTGCTGATCGGGATTCTTGTTATTTGTTGCTTTAACCAGACCAGCATGGGAGCTGAAAAAAAGAGAGAAAAGAACCCCAAATATGAAAAATATACTGTTTCTCCGGGGTTAGTCATGGCCGGGTATCAAGGCTGGTTTAATACACCTACCGATGGCGCTAACCGCGGATGGCACCACTACGATCGGGCTGGCCGTTTCGAACCTGGGTTCTGTACCATCGACCTATGGCCTGAAATGGGTGAGTACGAAAAGCAATACGAAACAGCTTTCAGGTTTGAGGATGGTTCAATTGCGAATGTGTATAGCCCTAATGATGAAAGCTCTGTCCGTCTTCACTTTAAATGGATGAAGCAGTATGGAATTGATGGCGCTTTCATGCAACGCTTTGTGTCCGAAATCAGGAATGAATCAGGAAGGAAGCATTTTAACAAAGTACTTTCATCGGCTAGCAAATCGGCACTGGAATACGACCGAACGATTTCGGTGATGTATGATTTGTCGGGAATTCGTTCCCAAGATGTTGATATTTTGATAAATGATTGGAAAGACCTAATGAAACAATTTGGGTTCAATCAGCGCAGCCGCTATTCAAATTATTTATTCGACCAAGGTCACCCGGTTGTGGCAGTTTGGGGTGTCGGATTTAACGATAACCGCAAATACAACCTTGAAGACGCAAAAAAATTGATCGCATTTCTAAAATCAGAGGAAGGCGGAAACTGTTCCATTCTTTTAGGTGTCCCAACTTACTGGCGTGAACAAGGCCGAGATTGTGTGAAAGATTCTGATTTTTTAGATGTTGTTAAAATGGTTGACATTGTTCATCCTTGGTTTGTTGGTCGTTTCAATGAAAAGAGTTACGATGCTTTCAAACCTTTAATCGGTTTAGACCAGAAATGGTGCGATGAGAACAATAAGAAGTATATGCCCGTAGTTTTTCCCGGTTTTAGCTGGAATAATATGTTGCCTCCGGGACGTCTAAGCAGCACGATACCCCGAAATCACGGAAATTTCTTCTGGAAGCAACTTGCTGGTGCTGCCTCAGAAGGAGCTCAGATGATTTATGTGGCAATGTTCGACGAGATTGACGAAGGAACTGCCATATACAAAACAGCCCACCGTGTGCCGGTTGGACTTAGTAAGTTTATACCGATCGATGATGATATCCCAACAGATCATTATTTGTGGTTAACAGGTCAGGCCGCTAAAATGCTAAAAAACAAAAAACAATTACCGATTATAAAACCGATTCAAAAAGTAAAGAAATAGCCATCCAATTTAAATTTGTGCGGGATTAGAAACTAAATTGTTGTCATGAAAAAAAATTTTTCATCCTTACTATTTATTCTCCTTTTTACAGTTTGTTTCGGTAAATCAAAATCAATATCGGTCGACTTAATATACGACAAAAGCATTCCTGAGCTTCAGTTTGCAATAGATGAGTTCAGAAAAGCAGGTCAGGCCTCGGGCATGAATTTTTCTACCACCCCTGCCATGATCGTTGTGAAATTCGAACTAGATAAATCTTTGGGAAAAGAAGAATTTCAAATCACCAGGAAGGAAAAAAACATAGTTGTCAGAGGTGGCGATTCCAATGGGCTCATGTATGCCGGTCTCGAACTAGCAGAAAACGTTCAGGACGGCAAAGATTTGCTCCAAATAGCTAATTTGAACGAAAAACCATATATGCCTTACCGGGGAATAAAATTCAATTTTCCGCTAGATGCCCGTACCCCCAGTTATGACGATACCGGTGATGCAGCCCAGAATAACATTTTAACTATGTGGGATTTTGATTTCTGGAAAAATTATCTCGACAACCTGGCGCGATACCGCTACAACCTACTAACATTATGGAGTCTTCACCCCTTTCCCTCTATGGTTAAAGTACCTGGATATGAGGATATAGCCCTCAACGATGTTTGCGTTTTTACAAATCCAATTACTTCCAAAATCGATAGAGACTGGAATGGTGAAGATATTCAGAATCAAAAATATTTGAAAGTGGTCAAAACAATAACCATTGATGAAAAGATTGCTTTCTGGAAAAAAGTTTTCCAATATGCTGATGACAGAGGTATTGATATCCACCTATACAATTGGAATGTTTATGCCATGAATGCGCTGGGCAAACATGGAATACTAGGCAGACAGGATAATCAGGAAACGATTGATTACACCAAAGAAAGTGTGAAACAATTATTACTGAACTATCCAAATATAAAAGGGATTGGGGTTACAGCAGGAGAACATATCATCAATAATTTAAAGGGGGAATTCTCCATCGAAAACTGGCTGTGGATGACATTCGGTAAGGCGGTTATGGAGGCTAAGACTATCAGGCCTGAGATAAAGCCGACATTTATTTTCAGGCAGCACCAAAGTGATCTCGACTTAATTAAAACTGCTTTTAAAGATTTCAATGGGCCATTTGATACTGAATTCAAGTATTCAAGAGCGCGAATGTTCAGCAGTACGAAACCGCCATGGTTTGACCATATTTACCGCGATCAAGTGGAAAAATACAAAATAGGTATATGGATGAATGTCCGTAACGACGATATCCTGAATTTCCGTTGGGGAAACCCTGTATTTGCAAATGAGTTTATCAAAAATATGCCACGGGAATTGATGCGTGGTTATTTTTGGGGACCGGACGGGTATATTTACGGACGAGTTTTCAATAGCAAAAATGCAGACAAACTTCCTGTCTACGAAATCGATAAGCAATGGTACCTCTTCATGATTTATGGTCGTGCCGGGTACAATCCTGACTTGCCTGAATCATTTTATGTCAGCAGGATCAAGGCACACTTTCCA
>JBBQJE010000228.1:0-5656 GCA_038325635.1 Bacteroidales bacterium | reverse complement strand
AATGCGATCCTCCGGCAGCAGGAGTTTTCAACATTATCTTCCAATTGCCATCTTTATCCGCAACGACCAAAACAGGTTTCGGCTGCCAGTCGGGCGTGATTTTGACCCTTTCACCCGGATTGGCCCATCCCCAGAATGCAACTTTCGATTTTTGCTGTAATACCATGCTATCACTAAAAATGGCCGGCACTTTGACCTTAGCGGATGCATGCAATGAAAAAACGAGCATAAAAATTGCTTGAATTAAAAACGCTCCAACACATTTAAAAAATATTTTCATTCTATACTTATTTGTTTTTATAATGGCGCTATGGAACACATCGCGGATTTATAAGGTTTCACATTGATGACGACAAAATCATACGCTCGTTCATGTTTTTATTTTGGAGGAACAAATTTCTTAATCCTGCTCCCATTTATTCTGAAAACCAAAAATCAAGCCTTGGTTTAATGACTTTATTCGTAGCATTTATAATAACCTCCCTACCCTTGTCTTCATCATCGCCCATTTGTCTGGTCTCTCGGATAAAAGCAAATGTCATCCCCTTATCTCCGTGCTTTTTAATGAGGTCAGTTACGTCCAGAATATGGTTTTGTGCCTTTTGATCAAAAGCGATTTCTCCGGCAATAAATGCCTTCCGACCCACCTCTTTTATCAATGCCTCCTCACTATCCAGTTGGGGAGCATTTGTCCAGTTCAACTTTTGCCTATCCCATTTTTCTGAAGGGATACCATAGACATGAAGTCTGAATGGCCGATTATCATTTGGTGTAAAACCATTAACATTTAAAACGACTCTTCTTGCATTTTGAGCTGGTTTCTTTGACAAATTAAAATAGACAAAAGATACTTTATTGTTTTTCGGTTCTGCAGCATCTAACTTCACGGACATTCTGTTGTTCTTATAATCATATTTTCCGGCATTTTCGCCACCTGAAACAGTTGAAAAAGATGAGGCAGCGATTGAAGTTCGTTTCATCCTCCCTTTAGGGATGGTAAGTAATACGACACTCTGAGGCGGTAAATTGAAATTAATATCCTGATTATCTTGAACATTAATCAATTGGGCAACCTCCCCGTAATAGTTTGGACTAACAATTTCTGCCGTTATTGGAGCGCCCGTAGCTAGTTTTAATGCACTCAGATTCATCTTAATTTTTTCACTGTATCTGCCTCTCTGAACCAGCCAGATATAATAATTTTCGGCAATCTCATCGTAAGAAACCAATGCATCAAAATTCTCATCTTTCACAGACACAATGGTTTCAAATATCGGGCGTTCTTCTTTGAAGCCTTTGGCAAATAATCGTACCACTTCACCGGTTCGTTGAATCCCGGAAACGTCGTAATTTTTTACAGCTTCATCCGGACCATCGCCTTTTGCAAATAACTTTATCTCACGCACTTTCAAGATCCCGCTATCCTCAGAAAAAAAGCGGATTCTAGAGGTTGTAACCGGCTGTTTTAATACTCGAAAGACCTGCGCATACTTGTTGTCCCTTTCTGAAAATTCAGGAATATCTTTCCAAGTGTCATTGCTAAAAAATTGAAGTTTAAAATTTTTTACCCTGTCAGGCGCAGTATTCAAACCGGAAGCGGTTCCGGTGTAAACGACCGCACTACCTATCGTCTTTTCTGCTCCCAAATCAATCTCCACCCATTTTTGTACGGACGACGAATCGGAATGCCAGGCAGATTGATCTGATTTATTCCCATCTGTGACAAATTTTGCAGCCCATTGGTTCGATTCCATCGATGCCACTACAGGCTTGTTCAATGCTAAATTTGTGTACGCATCTTCGACGATCCTTTGTCCCTGCCAGGTAAGATGATGTCCCGATTTTACTCCGGAAGTATAGACATCCGACACCGTATTGGAGAATTTAAATGCCCACATCCCATAAGCTCCATTCAGCGTATTGTTGGTATAAATGCCTGCCCATTCGGTAAACAATGAAGGCGAATCCATCGTTTCTTCCTTGTCTATCAGGTAAGCATTCATCCAGCGACCGATTTCGGTAAAAACAATGGGTAGTGCCTTGCCTCCCGGCTGATTTTCCGATAGAATTTTCCGAATGGCATTCACACGACCTTCATACCCGGCAGCAGGTGAATTGTAGGAGTGCGTCGAAAATATACCAAGCAAATCCTCACTTATTGGTTTACCATGATAGTCCGTGCGGAGATTTTTTGCCACACCTGCCCACCACTCGGGATTATTGCCGGCAGTTACGGGCCCAACCATGCAAGCTTTCAAATTCTTGCCATATTTTTTATTGACATCTTCCAGGGCACATTTTAGCGCATCGGATACAATTTGCATTCCACCGATCCATTGATCCAGTTTCATCGGACCTGAACCCTTATGGTTTGGTTCATTCTGCATGGCAAACATGGCCACGTCGCCCTCTTTCGCTGCATAATATGCCAGTGCATAATAGCGTTGCCATTGTTGCCATTTGTTACTCCAAGTGTCCTTAAAATCAGTGCTGTTGACTTGTAATATGGGTGCAATATTTAAGCGCTTTAACTCGCTCAAAATGTAACTAAACACCATTGGATTGGTATTTGCCGCTTTCTCGGTATCATCGTATATTGGCAAGAGGATATCCCATCTGATGAAACTATTCTTTTCAGGATTTAATCTCAAAGCAACCTTACGTTGATCAAAATCTTCGATAGTAGAAATATTTTCATCCACTTGTACCGCATTCAATGGAACATACGAATTTAACGAAGTCCATACCCGAAGAGAGTTCACTCCAGAATATTCGACCCAACCCGATGCGTTACTGCCAGGCAAATAATATCCCTGATTGTATCCCACATATTTCATGGTTTTGCCAATCACTTTATCAGTTACCTTGATGTTTATATCCTGATCCTCAATTCGTTCCGATTTTTTTTGAAGGCTCGTTGTAGTTCCAGCTACAATTCTGGAAGTTTCGGTTCCAAATACTTCAATTTCCATGATACTCACCGGCTCCCCATCCGCGCAAACAAAACGAATTTTGAAACTATTTACTAAAGCCGGGAAAGAGTAAGAAACCGTGGTCAAACGGTTTTCGTGCACTTCCGTATTTGGAATATCCGTCCAGTTGGCGTCGTCCCAATATTGAAGTTTGAAATTTTTAGCAGACCAAAATCCGGCAGCCTTTCCAGCCTCTGAAGCTGTTAATTCGGAATCCGGAATACCGGTATGAACAATGATTTTGCTGATGTTGCAGTACTTTTGCAGGTCGATCTCCAAAATATGCGGAGGTTTCACGTTATCCGACATCCACTTAGAATTGCGGTTGATTTTTCCATCAACTGCATTTTTTGCCGGATAGCTGCTATTTTCGGAATTTGCGATAACAGGCTTGTTTAATGCAACATTCTTTTCTTGAGCAAAAACTACCGAATAGGGAAAAAGGAGAAGAAAGACTAAAATTAACTTGCCATTCATATCATTGAAAATTTTTTATGCGTTTGTAATTTCTGATAAGTTCTCAGTCCTTTTAGGGTGACACTCTTTCTTTTACAAAATTTTTATCTGCAAAATTCAGGAATTGCTCCCAATCATAAATCAAAATATCGTGCTTCCCCTGACGATTATGATAACCTATTCTTCCGGATACGGGCTGATCAATACTGGGAAAATTTTTAACAGGTAACCCATCTGTTCCGTAGAGCCTGTAAACGGGATCTGCATATTTTGCCGAAAGAAATTCACCATAAGAATCGGTAAGTTCTGAGCCCTCAGCGCTGGCAACATACAATGGCCTCGGAGCAATCAAGGCAAGTAACATGTGCTGATCGAAAGGCAACAACGTATCTTTGCCTGCATACTGACAGAAATTGTGATCAAACCAATGCGGAAACACTTTGCATATTCGCGCTGTATTCTCTCCGCTCAAATGGTGGAATAATTTAGCACCACCGGCACCTGATTCATTGCTAATTACCATGGCAAACCGTTGGTCGGTAGCACCGGCCCAGAGCGCTGCCTTACCCATTCTTGAGGTACCGTAAACAATGACCCGATTTTTATCAATCGCTTTATCGGATTCAAAATAGTCCATAGCCCGGCTTAAACCCCATGCCCAGGCTGCCATTGTAGAAAAGTTGTCTCCACGATTTTGAAGTTCAGGATATAAAGCTTGTATCCCGTTTCCGAATCCATCATCATAATCAGGATCAACATCCCCTGCATAGATCGTTGCTATGCCATAACCACGTTTTAGGATCATTTCCAAAGGCCAGGCAGCCGAGGCAATACCTCGTGTCGAATCCGTCGCAAGGTTGTTTAGAACTCCCTTCGTTTTGGCATTCATCCAACTTGTTGTCAGATGAATAGCCTTATCATTGCTAATTGATTGATTGCCTGCAAAATTATATCCTACAATTACAGGAGACGCCTTTTTTCTTCCATTGGGCAAATAGATAAGAATCTCCATCGAAGGACCTTCGTCTGAACCATCAAACAGCACTTTCACTTGCTTACGCGTAGCAATGCCTCCGAGTGCATCCTCTTCATTATCAATAACTTTAAACATCATTTTAGCCGGTCTGGCAGGAGATTGTCCATACATCTGTTGCGTCAGGATGTTAATGATCTCCAGACGTCTTTTTTTGTTCCATTGCCTGATCGTTTTTACCATTGTTCCGTCAGCCATTTTCAAAACATCAGGCAATTGTCCTGAAACGGGGTTTTGTGCAAAAACAAAACCACTCAAATTGGAAAGCAAAAAGACCAGTGCAATAAGTTTTGTTGGAATCATAATAGACGGTTTCATTACCGAGAATCATCTTTTACCCCATCAGGATCAATCACTTGATACAAATTCAAAGGAATATAAAAACCCGGCCGAAAATAGAATGATCCGGCCGGGTTAAGAGAAATTCTATTGGTTGTAACCAGGATTTTGAGGGAATCCGCCCATGGCATCACGTGCACTTTGGGGTATTGGCCAACGAACATGGTAGGGTTGTATATTTGCTCTGGCTGCGTAATACAATGGATTAGGACTCGCTACACCTCGGAAAGTTAATATTCCGCCATAGAGTTTAACCCTTTCTACTAACTTATTCATCCGTTTTAACATAAACCAGCGCTGGCCTTCGAAGGCCAATTCTCGTGCACTCTCATCGAGAAGAATATCTTCAGTGAGTGTGGTCAACAATCGATTGGGTGCCGTTGGAAGGTATCTGCTATTCCTGATTAAATTAATATAGGAAAGTGCTTTTGTATTATCCCCTAATCGCATATAGGCCTCAGCTGCTATTAGCAATACTTGTGGATAACGGAACATATAGATGTTGTTGTAGTGCGTTGTTACACCGGGCAATTGATTCCAATCCCAGAATTTTTTGCAACTCACATTTGCTGCCCTATAATAATTATCTCCTTTCAACTGACTGTTATCGTTGAATTTCAAGGTATCCCCGAATTTATACGTTAACTTGCTGAAATCATAATCCGGATTGTTATAGGTATAATAATGCTGCCAATATGCATTGAAGCGCTTATCATTTTTTGAATCGTATAAGCTCACCAAATATGGATTAGGGAAAACACGCGCCCAACCGTAACTGCCATATTCGAGGGCAGCAATACATCCCGGAACAAGACGGTAATTGGTTGTAAAAATTAGCGGCATCCTGTGATAGCCT
>JBBQJE010000227.1:0-5765 GCA_038325635.1 Bacteroidales bacterium | reverse complement strand
GGCTTTATCGAAATACCAGACTGCGGTAGATTGATGATTGTACCATCCATTACCTAACAGGATACCCAGAACATTTTTTCCGTCCGAAAGGGCAGAAGTAATATCATGTGTCACATATAACGTGCGCCGATCGAACCGGGTATACATTGGATCGAGTTGATGATCACCAATTTTTTTACCATTAACATAGAGTTCAAAAAGTCCGCCAACGGCCACGTAGGCTCTGGCAGAAACAATTTTTTTCTTTATGTCTATCTCCTGGCGAAAATAGGGCGCCGGTTTTAGATCGATGTCTCTAGAATCAGTAATCCATGCACCATGCCAATTTTTAGCATCCATTACTCCTGTTTCGAAGGAAGCAACCTGATTTTTTTCACGCTGTTTTCCATCTTGATCCCAAATTACAACTTGCCAGAAATATTTGGTAAATGGTCCTAGGTTCTGACCGGCATAAATAGTCAGAATACTGTCAGACAGAACTTTGTGATTATCCCACATATTGCCTTTCCCATTTGCAACGTCCGATGAGTCAGTCCCTACAACTAATTGAAAAGCTGTTTGGCATGCTCCCTTCCGGTGATCGTCGAGTTGCCAGGAAAACCTCGGATTGGGAACATCAATCCCCAGAGGGTTCACCAAATATTCGCATTGTAACCTAACCGGAACGGATTGCGCGCTAACTTCAAATACAAAAAACAGCAGAAAGATGCTAAATAGGTATTTCATAGGACATTGTGATAAAGTGGACATTCATTTTTTGATCTCAAAGATAAATGATTCCAATGGTTTTAGCGAAAGTTCTGGAACCATTTTCGGTCCATTTGGCCGTATTTTCATCGAATTTTCTTCGGATAATGGGCGTTTTCACCAACTATAAGTACTTCTTTTTAAGCCCCTTAACTTAAAGTACTTAAAGTACTTCCAACTTTAAGTACTTATTTAATATATTTGCAATATGAGCAAAATAATCACAGACATTCTGGACAACCTTGATCGTAAAGATTATCGGCCAAAATTTGGCGGATTGGAGATCCTGAAATATCTAGGTCCGGGACTATTGGTTACTGTAGGATTTATCGATCCGGGTAACTGGGCTTCTAATCTGGCTGCCGGTGCAGACTTTGGTTATTTATTACTTTGGATGGTCACATTTTCTACCATCATGCTGATTATGTTGCAGCACAATGTGGCTCACCTGGGCATTGCTACCGGACTTTGTCTTTCGGAAGCAGCAACAAAATATATTAAACCAAGGTATTCAAAGCCCATCCTGACCAGTGCGGTCTTTGCTTCTATTTCTACCTCATTGGCTGAGATCTTGGGTGGAGCCATCGCATTGAACATGCTTTTTGATGTCCCAATTCGTGCAGGTGCTATTCTGGTGGTAGTCCTTGTTATGATTATGCTGTTTACGAATGGTTACCAGATGATAGAAAAGTGGATCATCGCATTCGTTTCAGTTATTGGTCTTTCCTTTATTTACGAACTATCCCTGGTACAGATTGATTGGAACAGCGCCATTCATTCATGGGTAACTCCTTCTTTTCCAAAAGGATCCATGGTAATTATCATGAGTGTACTGGGGGCTGTTGTTATGCCGCACAACCTCTTCTTGCACAGCGAAATAATACAGAGTCGGCAATGGAATTTAGAAGACGACAAAACCATCAAAAAACAGCTCAATTTCGAGTTTTTGGATACGCTTATTTCGATGCTGGTTGGTTGGGCAATTAACAGTGCGATGATATTACTGGCAGCTGCAACGTTTTTTAAAACAAGCACCAAAGTTACAGAGTTGCAACAGGCGCAGGGATTGCTGGTGCCCTTGCTAGGAGTGCATTCCGGGATTGTTTTTGCAGTGGCCTTGTTGTTTGCGGGAATAGCCTCAACGATTACCTCCGGAATGGCAGCAGGTTCTATTTTTTCTGGAATATTCCAGGAGCCTTATGATATAAAGGACAACCACTCCCGACTGGGGATAGCCATATCCTTCATCGTTGCACTTTTATTGATTTTTGTGATTTCCAACCCGTTTAATGGCCTAATTTATTCACAGATGATCCTCAGTATTCAACTACCTATCACCATCTTTTTGCAAGTTTACCTTACCTCCTCCGAGAAGGTAATGGGTAAATACAAAAACAGTAAATTCAATGCCTTCCTGCTTTATTTTATTGGCGCGGTTGTAACAGGATTGAATTTAGCATTATTGATTAGTTTGTTCTGATTTAGAGATGTTTAAAAATTCTCTTGTCAAATGGGAACTTAGATGTCGTAATGATTTTAATTTTTATAAAGTCGGGATGATTTGGATTTATTAAAACATTATAATCCCCCATCGTCACAGCTGAGGGTATTTGCAAAACGCAATATTTATTTTCTAAAACAAACATATCTCCAATTGACTGAGTAGATGAAGGGTGTGGAAATGTATTCCAATCCTTTGGTAAGTCAGATTCATTTAATTTTTTAATTGGAATATTATCAGGAATAAATATAGTCATCATTATGTAATCGCAAGGGAGTGTTGCAAGCGTAAAATGAACTGCAACTTCAGCCATGGCAAGTGAACGATTTGACGCAGAATAAATTAATTCAACTCCGATAGAATTCCATCTTGCTCCCTTTATTGCAGCTCCATTTCCTGAAAGAGGAGAGGCGAATTTTTCGCGGGATAATCTATACACCTCCATTTTTTAGACTAAGATTCCATAGTTTATTCTAGTCAATTCAGTAATTACCAATTCTTTTCCATAAGAGTCTTTTAATAATTCCATCGGCTTCAAATTGCCTAATGAGAAATTTGGCGTATTTAGCCACAATTTGAATTTATCCATATCACCAAAAACATCTATTCCTACATTAGTTACTTCGGCCATTTCAATTATCTTCTCAGATTGGTAAGGCTTAAATCGCTTGGAAGACAGCTTATAACGATGTAGCGACTTCGTGGAAATATCTAAGAAGTTGGCCCAGTCAGACTCACTTAGTGGAGCGTTACATTGAATCAAATCGAAAAACGAGTAGGGAATACCTCTGCGAATTGCAGCAATGATCAGCATTTTATCAGAAAGAAAGTCGTTGTAAGTCAGACTGTTACTGATATTGCCAAGTTGGTAACTCATGGAGGGTTCTTCGAATAGGGTCGCCACCTCCTTATTCAATTTTTGTTCAATTTTTGATTTTGTGGTATCCATACTATTCTCTTTGACATTTGTCTTCAAATATAGGACATTTTTCCTAAAGATGCAAATGTTTTATAATAAATCTACTATCATAGTATGCCATAGCTAAATAAATTTTGCAGGCGGCCATGTAGGAACGCCCTTAAGTGGCCGTCAGAGTACAAATCTACATTTTGGTAATTGGATGATTCTCGCAATTACCTAAAACGTAAAATAATTTACCTTATTAATAGCAGTACTCATACTCACACTTGTTAGATCGACCGTATAGGGCTCGGAGGCTTGCAGCGAAAGGGTTTTCATTAAGGTTTTTCCTCCGCCTGAATCTTCGGTAGTCATTTCCATTACGAATCCGGGAACTGACAAGGTGTTGTGCTTTGCGGCCATTTTACAGGCACGGAACATTCCAACGTCATTAGGTAAACTAACTTGATCGGTTATCCAAACTTCCCCAAAAATTTTCTTGAAAGTATAGGTGTATTTTTTGCAGGTTAATCCCAAAATCTGCTTAGTTTCAGTAGTTGGGACAATCTCCAATTTCTTTAAATCAGCCTCTGCAGGATATTTAAATGCTCCGGCATTGTAGTTTGGGGTTGCTCCTCCGCCGGTGCCAATCATCTGAATGGCAACCTCATTCTTTTTATCAAGAAGGGTCTCAATGCCATTTCCTTTTATCTTACTAAGAAATTGGACTAAAAAGTTTTCACCTGACGACTGATAAAAGGTCTTAATCAGGGAAGTACTCCTAAGATCATTGTTTTTGGCATAAAATTCAATTGCGAAGGAGTTGCACTTGTCGAAGGTATAGCCTGGATCCCATTTTATTTCTGGTGCTTTCAACGAAAATTGTGCATTGACAGAAATTGCAGCAAATAATGCGATAAAAAGAATGATTCCCTTTTTCATAACAGAATGATTAATCGTTAGTACTGAAAATCCCACGACAAGGTAACGATTATTCAACTAGTATGTAATCCTCTACTTCAGAAAACTTTCTCTTTTTTGCAAATTTGTTAATCCCGCCAGTAAAAATATTAGGCTGCCGATACCCAGGAAGATTCTGTTTTTCTGAGAGATCTGTGCCCAAATGACCTCATTCATTCGCTGTGGAATGCTATAGGGGTTGTGAAATACATTCCACTGAGTCTTGTCCAACATATTTGACATGATTAACAGGGCAACACCAATGATAATCATTACCACAGCTGTGCCATTACCGTTTTTCACAATCGTGGATATTAAAAAAGCCAGACACCCTAAAAAGAAAACGGGAAACAACAATTGAAGAGACATTTCGAAAACAGGGAATGGTGTCAGTCCAAAATAACCTAACCAGCAGAATACGTACAAAATGGCCCAGGTTAGCAAAAAGATCATGAAAAGACGGACTAACCAAACCTTGTAACGATAATCGGGAATACCAAAAAGAATCTCCAATATTCTGGAGTCTGCATCGTTTTGAATACCGAAAACAGTAGGGTAGAAGACGAGTAAAATTCCCGGAAAGAAAAGTATTCCATAAACATCGGAAGAGTTGAGCGCAGGGTTCTTTAATACCAGCTGGATAGATAGTAAAATATAAAAAACCAGTGAGGCCAAAACAAACCAGAAAAAGCGACCGGCAAAAATGATCTTTAGATTGTACCCAGCCATCTTTAGCACCAAATCCAACTTATTCTTCAGGCTACTCTTCAATAGTGCATTATCCATGTTTTTTCAAATATCAATTATTGTAAAATTAATCAATACAATCCGGTGCAACCGGATTGTATTGATTATAACGTCTTTTTAAATCCTTTGAGAATGCATAAATAGGCTTCCTCAAGAACTGGCTTGACAACGATCGCATCTTCGGTAGGTTTCTCTTCAGAAAGGAAACGAATCTTGATCATCTCGCCATCACGCATGTGATGTATGACACGCTCTTTCATCGGGAAGGCGTCAAACTCCTTAGCAGGAATGCTAAATTGCCACACAAAGCCTTCTGCAAGCTTCACCATGTCGTTCGGATTACCCGCATAACAAAGTTCGCCCCGATTAACCACCGCAACCTGGTTGCAGGAGCTCGAAATATCCTCGATGATATGGGTCGAAAAGATTACGATACGCTCGCGACTTAATTCGACCAAAAGGTTTCTAAAGCGGATTCTCTCTCGCGGATCCAAGCCGGCGGTTGGTTCATCCACAACCAGGATTCGTGGAAGATGAAGCAAAATCTGGGCGATTCCCATCCGTTGTTTCATGCCTCCGGAGAAACCTCCAATTTTTTCGTCCTTACGATCCCACAAGTGAACAGAACTTAAAACATACTCAATTCGTTTATCTCTGGTTGCAGCATCCGTTAGACCTTTAAGAATTGCCTGATAATCAAGAAATTCATAAGCCGACATATTCTCGTAAGTACCAAATTCCTGCGGAAGATAACCAATCAATCCCTGCAGTTCTTCACGTTTTTCCTGGGTGTCGATGCCATTGATCCACACCTTACCATAGCTTTGCTCGTAAATACCACAGATCACCCGCATCATCGTTGATTTACCGGCACCATTTGGTCCAAGCAAGCCAATCATACCTGTATTA
>JBBQJE010000226.1:0-5779 GCA_038325635.1 Bacteroidales bacterium | reverse complement strand
AAACGCAATTTGAATTAAAAATTACAAATAACAAATAACAAATTGGCCACTATTCCAAAATCCAAAATCCAAAATCCCAAATCCAAAATTTTAAATTTTAAAAATCATATTACCATGATAAGCAAGCAGCTTTCAATTTTTCTTGAAAATAAATCCGGCAGATTACACGAAGTTTCAACCATTCTTGGTAAGGCAGGTATCAATATGTCGGCATTCTCCGTAGCAGACACTTCAGAGTTTGGAATTCTACGATTAATCGTTTCTGATCATGAAAAAGCCTTCAGGGTACTGAAGGAAAACAATTTTTCCGTTAGCCTGACAGATGTTGTATGTCTTAGTTGTCCAAACCAGCCGGGAGCACTGGCAAAAGCGCTGGAGATCTTAGCCGCTAACGAGGTGTCAATCGAATATCTATATGCATTTTCAGTCGGAGAAGCCGCCAACGTGGTGATTAAACCTGATCTGTTGGATAAATGCATTACCGTTCTCACAGAGCACAGTTTAGAACTTGTCAAGGCCAGCGATCTTTACAAGATTTAACTGTCTGATCATTTCAGGATTTTTTTTTACCTTGCGTTCGACTTTTAAGCACGGCGCAAATTTTTTATTTAATCCTATTTTAGCGTGAAAAAGATTTCAATACAAGGAATTAAGGGTTGCTTTCACGAAGATGCAGCACTCAAATATTTTGGCGAAGAGATAGAAATTATCGAGTGCCGCACTTTTAGAAAAGTTTGCGAAATGCTTGACCGCGATGAAGTTGACTGTTCCGTGATGGCTATAGAAAATTCTATCGCAGGTAGTTTACTTGAAAACTATGCGCTTTTAAGAGACTTTCATTTGAGGATTATCGGAGAAATTTATTTGCACATAGAGATGAATCTGATGGTTTATCCCGGCACAAAAGCAAGCAACATCAAGGAGATTCATTCGCATGTGATCGCCTTAAAACAGTGCTCCGAATACATCGATCGCAGATTTGGCAGTGATATCATTCTGCGCGAAAAAAGTGATACTGCCGGTGCGGCACAGGAACTTTCTGCAGAGAAATACGACTATGTGGCTGCAATTGGCAATGAAAGGTCGGCAAAAATTTACGGTTTGGATATTATCGACCGTGGAATTGAAACCAACAAACGCAATTACACCCGATTTCTGATACTTGCCAAACAATCATTACCCAATTTGACCGCCGACAAAGCCTCCATATCCTTCAAATGCGGGCATTATTACGGAGCCTTAGCAAAAGTTCTGACGATCTTTGCCGAGCATCAAATTAATCTAACGAAGATTCAATCTATTCCCGTAATCGGGAAACCGAATGAATATTCATTTCATGTTGATATTGAATTCAATACCGTGGATGATTACGAAAGAGCAATCCATCAAGTATTGAAAAATGTCTCTAGCCTGGCCATTCTGGGCGAATACAAAAAAGCTGAAATAAATTCATAAATATCCACACTATGGAAAAAATTGCCATTTTTTTCGGGCCATTAAACGGTTCAGTACATCGGGTAGCCAAATTGGCGGCTTCAAAAATAGGATCCGAAAAGGTTGATTTGATTCACATCCTCGATGCGACAGTTTCTGACCTCGATAAATATTCCAAGATTATCTTTGGAATTTCCACCATCGGAAAAGATACCTGGGAGCAGAAATTCGATAACAACGACTGGTCACATTTTTTTCCAATCGTTTCCGCTTTCCATTTCACCGGAAAAAAGGTGGCTATTTTTGGTTTGGGCGATCATGTAACGTATGCTTATCACTTTGTTGATTCAATGGGACTTCTAGCCAAAATTATCAAAAATCAAGGCGGTGAGATCCTGGGTAGAGTCAATACGGATGGATATACTTTTCAGGATTCTGAGGCGATCATCGATGGCCAATTCATTGGGTTACCTGTTGATGAGGATTTTGAATCTGAATTGACGGATGAGCGTGTAACAAACTGGATTAATTCTTTGATGAAGGAATTCTAAACATGAAAAATACACCCATTCCTCCATCCATCGTTGATGAAAAAATTGCAGCACTCGAAGTAGAGGAGATTGGCTATGCTTCAATCCGGGAAATTGTACAACTTGTGAGTAGTATTGAAGCAGCTACCGGTTTAAAGTATATCCGCATGGAAATGGGGATTCCCGGACTTCCTCCCTCACAAGTTGGTGTTGAAGCGGAAATTGAGGCCCTACGAAACAACGTTGCCTCCAAATATCCTCAGATTGACGGAATTCCTGAACTAAAAAACGAAGCTTCCCGTTTTGTGAAGCTTTTCATGAATATTGATGTTAAACCCGAAGGTTGTATTCCAACGGTTGGATCTATGGAAGGCAGTTATGCCGCTTTTCTGGTTACTGCCGCTCGGGAAAAAGAACGCGATACCGCCCTTTTTATTGATCCCGGTTTTCCTGTCCAAAAACAGCAGATGCTGGTGATGAACCAGAAATACCTCTCCTTCGATGTCTTTGATTTTAGAGGGGAGAAATTGAGGGAAAAACTGGAATCCTATCTCTCGAAAGGGAATATTTGTAACATCATCTACTCCAATCCAAATAATCCATCCTGGATTTGCCTGACGAATGAAGAGCTGAAAATTATTGGTGAGCTGGCAAATAAATACGATGTGGTGGTGATTGAGGACCTGGCTTATTTTGCCATGGACTTCCGGCAAGACCTATCTAAACCGGGAGTTCCACCCTATCAGCCCACTGTTGCAAGGTATACAGGCAACTGGGTAATGATGATATCTAGTTCAAAAGTCTTCTCGTATGCCGGACAACGGATCGGTATTTTGATTATTTCAGATCAATTGTATCACAGACATTCGCAAAATCTCAGCGACAGGCTGCGTGTGCATGGATTCGGGAATGCCATCGTCCATCGTGTGCTCTATGCAATGACCTCAGGGACATCCCATTCAGCTCAGTTTGCACTTGCGGCCATGTTCAAACATGCCAGTGACGGTGATTATAATTTCATTGGTGATGTGAGAGAGTATGGCGAGAAAGCCAGCATCATGAAAGATCTGTTTACGGACAATGGATTTGAAATCGTTTACGGAAAAGATCTGGACAGACCTATCGGCGATGGCTTCTATTTTACCATTAGTTATCCAGGTATGGATGAGGTGAAATTATTGTATAATCTTCTTTTTTATGGCATCAGTGCCATCTCTTTGAGCAATACTGGGAGTTCGAAACAGGGTTTGAGGGCTTGTGTCTCGAATGTACGTCGTGATCAATTCGAAGATCTTGAAACCAGATTGAAACAGTTTCATCATGATTTTCCGACCAACTTACAAATTGAAAGTTAAAGTGGCATTTTTCAGAAAATATGTAAGAAAATCATTACAAGACAAAAGTCATAATAGGCGTCGATTCGTATACCGAAATTTGAAATAAAAATAACAAATACAATGGCTAAAGTCATAGGAGCAGTAGTTGTTGACTCAGAAGTTTGCAAAGGATGTAACCTCTGTGTCGTCTCATGTCCAACACAGACTTTGGGGCTAAACAGAGATGTTAACAGCAAAGGATATCACTATTCGTACATGGAAGTTCCGGACAATTGTATCGGATGCTCCAATTGTTCGTCCGTTTGTCCGGATAGTTGCATCACAGTTTACAGGTTAAAAGTAGTATAGCATTAATCCATAAAAAATATCCAAAAATGGGTGAATTAAGATTGATGAAAGGAAACGAAGTGATCGCTGAAGCAGCTATTCGTTATGGTTGCGACGGTTATTTCGGGTATCCGATCACCCCGCAGTCTGAAGTAATGGAATCTCTGATGGCTCAGCGCCCTTGGGAAACCACCGGAATGGTCGTCTTGCAGGCCGAGAGCGAAATCGCTTCCATTCACATGGTTTACGGCGCTGCCGGATGCGGAAAAAGGATCATGACTTCCTCCTCCAGTCCCGGAATTAGCCTGATGGCGGAAGGTATCTCGTACATTGCGGGATCAGAACTCCCCTGTGTGATCGTCAACGTTCAACGTGGCGGACCGGGTTTAGGCACCATTCAACCGTCTCAGGCAGATTACAATCAGGCAACCAAGGGCGGAGGTCACGGCGACTTTTCGTTGCTTGTTCTTGCTCCCGCCTCGGTTCAGGAGATGAATGATTTTGTCGGACTAGGTTTCGAATTGGCCTTCAAATACCGAAATCCGGTGATGATCCTTGCGGATGGAGTGATCGGTCAGATGATGGAAAAAGTAGAATTGATGGATCAGCAACCACGCTGGACTGACGAACAGGTAAAAGCAATTACCGGCAGTTGGGCCACCTTGGGCAAGACCAAAGATCGGGAGAAACATGTGATTACATCCCTCGAAATGGATTCTCACATCATGGAAGAAAACAACCTCCGTCTTCAGGCAAAATATCAACGGATGAAAGAAGAGGATGTTCGCTTTGAAACCATCGATTGTGATGATGCCGAATATATTTTGGTGGCTTTTGGCTGTGCCGCACGGATTTGTCAGAAAACAGTCCAGCTGGCCAGAGCCAAAGGGCACAAAGTTGGACTCCTGCGGCCAATTACATTATTTCCTTTCCCTGAAAAGGTGATCGCCGAATTCGCAGGACGTGTAAAAGGATTTTTGACGGTCGAATTTAATGCAGGACAGATGGTCAACGATGTTCGATTGGCTGTCAACGGAAAGACTAAAGTCGAATATTTTGGTCGGATGGGTGGAATTCTCCCATCGCCGGATGAAGTAGAAAAGGCACTGATCCAAAAAATTATAGGAGAATAAATCATGGCAGAAGTAACGGAAAGACTTAAAAATATCATCAGACCTGAAAACCTGATTTACAGTAAATCGCCCCTTTTGAATGAAGTGACGATGCACTATTGTCCGGGTTGCAGTCATGGTGTTGTGCATAAACTCATCGCAGAGGTAATCGACGAATTAGGACTACAAGAGAAGACTATTGGGGTTTCGCCGGTAGGATGTGCCGTATTTGCCTACAATTATATTGATATTGACTGGTCGGAAGCGGCACATGGCAGGGCTCCTGCAGTTGCGACCGGAATTAAGCGCATCATGCCCGAAAAGACCGTCTTTACCTATCAGGGTGATGGCGATCTGGCAGCCATTGGCACAGCAGAAACGATGCATGCCGTAAATCGCGGCGAAAATATCGTCATGATATTCATTAATAATGCGATTTACGGAATGACCGGCGGACAGATGGCTCCTACTACCCTTCTGGGACAAATTACCTCGACCACACCTTACGGACGAAATGTAGATTTGAATGGTTATCCGTTAAAGATCACCGAATTAATCGCACAATTGCCTGGTGCAGCATTCGTTACGAGGCAGAGTGTTCATACGCCGGCGGCTGTTAGAAAGGCAAAAAAAGCCATTAAGAAGGCCTTTGAGCTATCTCAAAAAAATGTAGGAACCAGTTTTGTGGAAGTCGTTTCGACCTGTAATTCGGGCTGGAAAATGACTCCGGTAGAATCCAACGACTGGATGGTGAAACACATGTTTCCGCTCTTCCCGCTGGGGGATTTGAAAGATGGAGGGAAGGACGCCACGGAATCGTATAATATTAAGGAATAATCCCAAATTCAGGCTTTTAGCGATCCTGCGAAAAAGAAATTTTCGATTCTCGATTTTCGATTTTGGATTATCACCGCTTGGGGAGATTGTCTGTAGAGACGCAATTGATTGCGTCTCCCAACGAAAAAACTAAAAGCCAATAGCTAACAACTAAAAGCTTATATTTTTAAAAATCTTTAACATTTAGGAAAAATGACAGAAG
>JBBQJE010000225.1:0-5792 GCA_038325635.1 Bacteroidales bacterium | reverse complement strand
GGCAATACCTTAGAAAATTGTGGGACAGTTATTTCTTTGCTAAATCACTCTTCTTCTAATATAATGGTAGGCAAAATTTGCAATAAAATTTTGCCTACTTTATTATTAAACAATAAATTACAGATTCAGAAAGATGGATTATTTGTCCTAAAATATTGAATTGAAGCAACTGCAAAACTATAAATAAATATAAACTAGCAATAAAGAGATGAGTCTATTTTACGATTACTTAAAAAAACCCGTTTGCTTCGAGAAATATTCAATGCCCGATTTTTTTCATTTTCTCAATTTATTCTTCGTCTATTTATTTTTGGTTATCCCTTTGGCTTTAACAGGATATATTATATGCTCTGTTTTTGGAATAATTCACGAACCTATAGATATGACATTTATAGATAAATTTTTTGCTGTATTTCTAATTGCACCTATTTATGAGGAAATTTTCTTTAGATCACTATTGAGATTTAATTGGTTCAACATCAGCTTATTCATAACCAATTTACTTGTGTTTATTTTATATATGATTATAAAAGAAAACATAATGTATGTCACTATTGCATCTGTGTTTTTATTTTTTATCCTTGCAATAATAACTATTGCTTCAATTAAAAAAACATCCAATTTCATTTCACAAAACATTCAATATTTTTTTTACTTCACAGCAATCAGTTTTGGATTATTGCATACAATTAATTTCTCCGGAAACCCATGGGCAATATTCTCTTTCTCTTTAATACTGGTTTCACCACAAATCATTCTCGGGCTAATTCTTGGTTACGTCAGAATAAAATATGGTCTTCTATATAGCATTCTCTTTCACATGGTGGTAAATGCATCTGTTCTGCTAAGCTAATCCTAAATAATTTAAATATCTGAAAATATGAAAGTTAGCAACAAAGAATTACAGAAAAATAAGCGTTGGATTATTTGGATCGTTTTTGGAATACTAATTCTTATCCTTATTATTTATGGATGGAGTGATTTTGTGCGAGGACTAACGGGTCAAAAATTCTAAAATACCCAAGAATCAAAAAAATGAGAACACAACCGAAAAACACCTTTAAAGAAAGAGCATTGAGAATACTCGTCACGGGGATTATCACTTTCGTCTTCTTTACAATTTTCGCGAATTGGGATCAGATTAAGCACTTTGTCTTCAATTTATTTTGATAAAAACCAATTGGGGATTGAACTACATTTAATCGTACTACCTCCAAAAATCAAAAACCGAAACAATCTCAAAGGATCGATTTGAAAGTAGTCGAATTAAAAACGTATGTAATTGGGATAGTGGTATTTGTTCTCTTACCGTGTGCAACATGGAATTGAATTTTCTCAAGAAATTGCTATTTTAATACAATCGTCTTTACAATAACTCTTCCGGCATGTTCATTTATTGCACGGATAATATCGTTCCTCATCATGAAAAGTTCGTTTCGCACAATCGAAGAACTGAGTTGGACATGCAAGGTCTCATTCTGGATGTAGATATTTGTTGTGGCTCTGGCAATAGGTTTGCCGATAATAAATTCCCAGGAGCTAACTGCATCTACTTCAGCAAGCTTCTTGTCAAATTTCGACTCCTTAAGGAAACTCTTAATCGCACTTCCAAGCGAATGGATCTCACTTCTTCTCATCATTTTTCTATTACACTTTCGATCATCCCTTTTGCTACAATAAAGATACGGAAATCATCTCCACCCGCATTGTGTAAAATTCCGTCCAGATGTTCGCGGTTTGTGTCAGTGATGAAAATTTGACCAAAATGATCATCACTGACCAACTTGACGATCTCTTCAACTCTCCAACTATCCAGCTTATCAAAAATATCATCCAGGAGCAAGATTGGTTTGATACTATTCAGAGACTGGATAAAATCAAATTGGGCAAATTTCAGGGCGATAAGATAAGTCTTGTTCTGCCCCTGTGAACCCAGTCGTTTAATGGGATATCCGCCTAACCTCAATTCCAGATCATCTTTGTGAATACCTGTTGTGGTAAACTGCATCATCCTGTCCTTAACAAATGAATCTCTTATCAAAACGGAAAATTCCCGTTCATTTAATTGTGATCCATATTCAAGTGAAACAATCTCGTTACCTCCAGAAATCAACGTATAATATTTCTGAAAAACAGGAAGTAATTCTTGGAGAAAGACTAATCTCTTTTGGTGAATTTTATTTCCCAAAATCACTAATTGCTCATCCCAAATCGCAAAAACATCAGGGTCAACTTTCGATTGGTTGACATATTCTTTCAGTAGCGTATTCCGTTGTTGAAGTACCCTATTATATTTGACAAGCCAATCAAGGTAGGTGCGATCATACTGTGAGATAACACTGTCCATGAATCGACGACGCTCTTCGCTCCCACCCTGAATCAAAATTGAATCGGCGGGTGAAATCATCACAAGTGGCAATAAACCAATATGATCTGAAAATCGTTCATACTCCTTTTTGTTGCGCCTGATTTTTTTCTTTTGTCCGTTTTTGTACCCACAATGTATTTCCTCCTTGAAGCCATTCAGATCATATTTCCCCTGCAAAGCAAAAAAATCTTCAACATGACGAACATTTTGAGAATCCGGGTTATTAAAATAGCTTTTACAGAAGGAGAGATAATAAATGGCATCTAACAGGTTCGTTTTCCCAACACCGTTATTGCCAATAAAACAGTTGAGTTTCTTCGAAAAACTGAGGGTAGCCTCTGCAAAATTTTTGTAATTTAATATGGAAAGCTCCCTGATAAACATGATGCCAAATTTTTGAATTACAAATCTATACTTTTTAAACAAGCTTTTCGGATCTTGAAAAGCAATATTAATACAATAAAACAAGGTCAAACCTGAATAATAGTCGAAAACAATAAAATAACCAATGTATATTTTTCATTTTGTTGCAATCGTTTGTTAAAAACAATTATTTTTGCACTCGCATACAAAAAAGCACCCATTTAAGCGAACTAAAAGTTATGAGCAAAGAGAAGACAACAAAGGCCAATGAAAATCTGAAAGAAGTTGAACACGCATTAACGACTGCAGAGTTATTTTTTGAAAAAAATGCGAAGTTAATCTCCATTATTTTTGGAGCGGCTGTTGTGCTGGCGCTGTTGTTGCTTGCAACTCACCGTTTTTATACCATTCCTCATGAAGCCAAAGCCAAAGAGCAAATCTTTACTGCGGAACAATATTTCGAGAAAGACTCCTTTAATCTGGCATTGAATGGTGATGGAAACTATCCTGGAGTATTAGATATCGTTGATAACTACGGCCGTACTCCTGCGGGTAATTTAGCCAAGTATTATGCCGGTATCTCCTATCTGCATATTGGAAAATACAAAGAAGCCATCGAATACCTCGAAAATTTTAAAACCGATGATCTACTATTGAAGCCTGTAGCCACCGGAGCAATTGGCGACGCTTATGCAGAACTTGGAAACAAAGATAAAGCTATCAAATATTATACAGAAGCTTCTGAAATGAAATCCAATAAATTTACTTCTCCGATCTATCTGTTAAAAGCAGGAAGGATGTATGAGATGATGGGTAACAAAGAGAAAGCATTGTCCAATTATCAGATAATTAAAGATAAATACAACGATAGCAACGAGGCTAGGTTAGCAGACAAATACATTGCCCGTCTCACTGCTCTGTAAGAATCATACTTCATTAACGAAAAAGCCTCTCCAAAATTGGAGAGGCTTTTTTCGTTGATGAAATTAGGGATATCGCAGATTATAATTTTGTATCTTTAATTTTTATTTTTCGTAAATTAATTTTATAATGAAACGAACATGAGTCAAAACTCACAAAAGGCGATGAAACTTCAATGTGTGAGTTCCACACGAACTTTCAAATTATCAATATATTAACTAACATATTTTCGTGTGAAATAGGCATGATTTGTCAATCAACAATCAGATTGATAATAAGCCGCATCCCTTATGCATGGGATTCCACATGGCAATTAAAAAAAATTATTAACAGATGAAAACAATTATTTTAATCCATTTGGCCACTGGTTTTGAAGAGATCGAAGCTATAACCATAATTGATGTTTTGCGACGAGCAAAACTTGAAGTCATAACAGTTTCAGTGACAGGCCATCTCATAGTTTCAGGAGCGCACCATATCAACGTTGAAGCAGATCAACTTTATGATGATACTGATTATGAAAATGCTACAATGTTAATCCTGCCGGGTGGAATGCCCGGAACTACCAATCTCCAGAATCACAAAGGTCTCGAGAATCAATTGAAAAAATTTAATGCTGAAAATAAACGAATAGGAGCTATCTGCGCTGCACCCATGATTCTGGGATCATTGGGATTTCTGAAGGGGAAGAAGGCAGTCTGTTATCCTGGATTCGAATCGAATTTATCTGGCGCCACTGTACTGCAATTACCCTTTGTGGTAGCTGACAATATTATTACGGGCCGAGGGGTTGGCACTGCCTTGGATTTTTCGCTTGAAATCGTTCGATTGCTTAAGGGGGATCAACTTGCTCAGGAGCTCCGGTCTGCCCTGGTCATTCCTTGAAATACGGTACTATTTGAGATTGATAACGAGCACATTAGTGGTTGTCGATGAAATTTTGTAGCGATCATCAAGCCTTTTTCCAATAATCCAAACTATCTCCTCACCATTCGTCAAAATCCAGAAATTTTCCTTCTCGATCAAACTGAATTTCTCATCAACAAAAAAATCGCTCAGTTTTTTCATACCTTTCATCCCCAAAGGCTGAAAATAGTCGCCTATCTGCCATTTTCGTAGTATCAACGGAAATTGCAACTTATCAAAGTCTATCAGAGCTGTTTTTGAGGGGGTATTTAGTTTGAGGTCAGCCGTTCTAACTAGTTTGCTAATGGTAAGATTTATAGGATAATCCAAAACTTTGCACGACTCTTCTATATAATATCGTCTCGTTGAATTATTTCTAATTTTCTGTATAACAATCACTTCCCTATCAATAATAGCTCGATGAGTAGTTGAAAGGAATTGTTTGCCTGGCTGACCATCAATTGCCCTAATAAGCTCATCTACAACATCTCCTTTGAAATGATACTCTTTAAGAATTTCAAATAGGTAGGTAGAAAGTGGATCAAGTAACTTTAACTCAGCAATCAGGAGTTCTATTTCATCGTCGGACTTCCTTCTGATAACACGCTCTTTAACAATTTCAATCGCCTGATTAAAAATCGAATACGTATCTTTTAAGTGGGATATTGTTGTGAGTAATCCATCTCTAAAGGAAGGATTCAACTCTTCCATAAGCGGTAAAACCAGATGCCTGATTTTATTTCGATGAAAGTCTGTAAGAACATTGGAACTATCCTCTCGAAATTCCAGCTGGTTAGCAGAAGCATAGGTTTCGATCTCTTTCCTTTGTGCAAATAAAAGCGGTCTGACGATTTTGCCGTTCAATGCCTTCATCCCTGATAAACCAGAAATTCCGGTACCTCTAGCTAGATTAAGGAAAAATGTTTCGGCCTGATCATCAAGATGATGAGCTACTAAAATCCAATCATAATGAAAGGTTCGACGGATTTCTTCAAACCATGAATACCGCAAATCCCTTGCTGCCATTTCTATGGATATTCCTTGTTCGAAAGCAAAATTCTTCGTAGCAAAAGATTTACAATAAAAAGGTTTATCGTATTTAGCAGCAAGCTCTTTAACAAAAATTTCATCTAAAGCAGACTCTTCATCACGCAAATTAAAATTACAATGCGCTATTGCGAAGGCAAATCCGGCGGCATTTAGAAGGTCAACCAGAACAACAGAATCTATTCCA
>JBBQJE010000224.1:0-5805 GCA_038325635.1 Bacteroidales bacterium | reverse complement strand
GGATTGATCGGTTGAATGAAGCCGTTGCTGCTGAAAAATACGGATTTGTTGCGCCTTCAGACGAGTCAGAAATGGTCATGATCGAGTATTCCTCCCCAAATACCAACAAGCCACTTCACCTCGGACATATCCGCAACAATCTGCTTGGATTTTCGTTGGCCGAAGTGATGAAAGCCAATGGCTACAAGGTTGTCAAGACCAATATCGTCAACGACCGAGGTGTCCATATTTGCAAATCGATGGTGGCCTGGAGAAGATTTGGCAATGGAGAAACACCCGAAACAAATGGCAAAAAGGGCGATCATTTGGTGGGCGAGTATTATGTAAAATTTGATCAGCAGTACAAGAGTGAGATTGCTGAATTGATGACAAAGGGTCGAAGTGAAGATCAGGCAAAAGAGGAGGCACCCAGCATCGTGGAAACCCGCGAAATGCTACTTAAATGGGAGGCCAACGATCCGGAAGTCCGCAACCTTTGGAAAATGATGAACGGTTGGGTCTATGCCGGATTTGATGAAACCTACAAAACTCTTGGCGTCGATTTTGATAAAATATACTACGAATCAGATACTTACACCATCGGTCGCGATGAGGTATTGCGCGGCGTTAAAGAGGGCATTTTTCAACAGGAGAGCGACTCTTCGGTGTGGGCAAACCTCGAAAAGGAGGGGCTCGACAAGAAAATACTGCTCCGTTCGGATGGAACTTCCGTTTACATCACCCAGGATATTGGCACGGCTCAACTTCGCTACCGCGATTATCCCATTGATCACATGATCTATGTGGTTGGAAATGAGCAGATCTATCATTTTCAGGTACTTTCGCTTTTGCTCGACAAACTTGGCTATAAATGGGGCAAAGACCTATATCACTTCTCTTATGGCATGGTAGAACTTCCAAATGGAAGGATGAAATCGCGCGAAGGAACCGTAGTTGATGCCGACGATTTAGTAGCCGGGATGGTTGATGTAGCCAGATCCGTCTCCATGGAACTCGGTAAGCTCGAAGGCTACACCGATGCCGAGAAGGAAAATATATACCATATTGTGGCTTTAGGAGCCTTGAAATATTTCATTCTGAAAGTCGATCCGAAGAAAACGATGACCTTCAATCCGGAAGAATCGATCGACTTTAACGGCAATACAGGTCCGTTCATTCAATACACCTATGCGCGTATTCAGAGTATACTCCGTAAGGCAACGGAATCAGGTATTTCGGTGCCGGAAACTGCTGATACGAATTCACTCAACGACAAAGAGCGGAGTCTGCTAAAAATCATTTCGCTGTTCCCAGAGGTTGTAAAAGAAGCAGGAACGGCACACAGTCCGGCCGTTGTGGCCAATTACATCTACGACTTGGTTAAGGAATTTAATTCTTTTTACCACGATCATTCCATTCTGAACGAGCCTGATCTCACCAAACGTGATTTCAGGTTGGTGGTTGCCCAGACCGTTGGAAAGATCATTAAGAACGGATTCTCGTTGTTGGGAATTCAGGTGCCTGAGCGAATGTAGATGTGAAAAGTGAAAAATGAATAGTGAATAGTGAAATATTAATATAATTTTGCACAACAATTTTAAAAGGCGGAAGTAGCTCAGTCGGTAGAGCATCAGCTTCCCAAGCTGAGGGTCGCGAGTTCGAATCTCGTTTTCCGCTCTTGAAAATCAGAGACTTACAGGTGTTCACTTGTAGGTCTTTTTTTGTAAGGATACGCATCCGGTACGCGCTCATTGAAAAGGGTTATTATTAACAGTTTGTTAATTGATTTCGACAAGTATTTTTATCAAGTGATCCAATAATTCAAAAACAGGGAGAATGAGATGCTTAACCGGATGCTAAATAACTCGTGTCTGAACAAAGACCATATTTACAAAAATGAGCTTCGTGTACATACCCATTTGGTCGAGGTGGAGATTTCAGAAAGATGTTTCCGCCAGTATGGCTGGGAACTTTCCAAGACAGACCTTAATTCCTTCGGTAAATATTTCGAGAAAAATGCCAAATGGCGGATGAGGCGGTCATCGGATTCTTAATTGAAGTAAATTCGCAAAGTATTTCTCATGAAATTCCCGTGAAATTTAACAAATCTTCTGGTTCATTGAATCTTCGCTGGAATGGACTTTCAGTTAAAGTTTTAACCAAGCCGTATTCTGAAAAGGCAACATTGGTATTGAAGTAAATTTAAAACGATACAAAATGGTACGATCTTACCCGTTTATTTTAGCTGTTTTTTTCAGCCTGAATCTCTCGGCTCGCGATTTTTTTATTGCTACAAATGGCAGCGATCAAAATCCCGGAACTAAAAACCAACCACTTGCCAGTCTGAACGGTGCCCGCGATCTGATTAGACAACTTCGGAACTTGGGAAAACTGAATGAAGAAGTCCATGTTATTGTGGCCAATGGGATGTATTACATGACAGAACCGCTAATGCTCACTGATGCAGATTCGGGGTCAGATGCTTTTCCGCTAATTTTTAAGGCTGAAGAAGGCGCCAATCCTGTTTTTATTGGCGGAATGCCAATCAAAAGCTGGGAGAAAATTTCGGATAAAGTATGGAAAGCTAAAATTCCAGAAGTGAGTCGATACGGTTTCTATTTTGAGCAACTTTATGTGAACGGGCAACGGGCAACTCGCGCCAAATCGCCTAATCAGGGATTTTATTTTCTGAAAGGAGTCGACGAGACCGTTGTTTTGAAAGGGAAAGGACGGTCTCCGGAAATGGCTGTTCAGAAACTGACTATTTTCCCGGAGGCTGTCGCCGATTTTGCCAAATTCACGAAAACTGATTTTGACGATGCAGTATTGACTCTCTACCATAAATGGGATAATACAAGTAAACGAGTATCCACTTTTGATGCCGACAGTTCGACCATTTTTATTGCCGGACAAGGTATGAAACCCTGGAATAGTCTGGATAATAAAACCCGCTATACGGTGGAGAATTTCAAAGCAGCGCTCGATACAGTCGGTGAATGGTTTCTTGAACGGAACGGCGACTTATTTTACATACCGACAGATGGCGAAAATCCGAACCAGTTAAAAATTTATGCTCCTGTAAGCGAGTACTTTGTGACTTTAAAGGGAAATACGGAAACGGGCAATAAAGTTCATAACATCCGTTTTGAAAACCTGCACTTTGAGGTTGCCGGTTACCGTATGCCTTTATGGGGAAACGAAGCTGCCCAAGCCGCATCACCAGTTGAGGCTGTAATATTGGCCGACTTTGCAAATAACATACATTTTTTTAATTGCGAAATCTCACAAATCGGAACCAACGCCATTTGGCTACGAAAAGCCTGTACTGATTGTTCAATCCAGCAATGCTACTTGCACGATTTAGGTGCAGGAGGTGTCAAAATTGGGGATATCAGCATTCCTGAAAAGGTAAACGATCTGACCCAACACATTAAAATCGACAACAACATTATTCGCTCAGGAGGCTATGTTTTCCCTTGCGCAGTTGGTGTAACTATTTTTCAGGCCAGCGACAATACCGTTACCCACAACGAAATTGCCAACTTCCGTTATTCCGGTGTGTCTGTTGGTTGGGTTTGGGGTTATTCCTATAGCCCGAGCAAACGGAATAGTATCGAATTCAATCACATTCACCACCTTGGCTGGGGCGAACTATTCGACATGGGCGGCGTATATTGTCTTGGTCAGTCGGAAGGAACTTCTGTAAGCAACAATGTAATCCACCATATCTATTCGTTTGATTACGGCGGTTGGGGTTTATATACGGATGAAGGCTCGACAGGAATCTTAATGGAAAATAATTTAGTATATGCATGTAAAAATTCCGGATTTCACCAGCACTATGGGAAAGAAAATACCATTCGCAACAATATTTTTGCCGCCAATATTAAAGGTCAGCTGCAAGCAACACGGGTCGAAGAGCATCTCTCTTTCAATTTTACGAACAACATCATCTGGTTAAATTCCGGAAGTTTATTAAGCAGCCACTGGAGCCAGATCAGAATAAATTCGGACTACAATTGCTATTGGGATGCGCGATCCACAGATGTGCGCTTTGACAAACTGTCGTTTAAGGAATGGCAAGCTTCGGGCAAAGACCGCAATTCGATGATTGCCAATCCTGAATTTGCGAATCCTGAAGGTTTCGACTATAGGATAAAAAACAAAGCGATGATGAAAAAAATTGGGTTTAAGCCATTTGATTACTCGAAAGCTGGGGTTTATGGGGATGAAAAATGGAAAAGGCTGGCTGAATCCGATCCTGCTTTAGCCAATAAATATGATGAAGTTGTCGAAAAGCACGAGCAGCGAAAGTGAGATAAGTGGTAGGGGACTCATTTTGTTTTTTTATCAAATTAGTGTAACTTTAACATAGACAAACAAGTTATTGAATGATCTTGATTTGTTTGAAATTAAGTGACATTAAAACTGAAAATTATGGAAGGCGATGAACTTATTGGGAAGGAAGTTGTCTTTACCGCCTATTATAAAGCCTCTCTTTTAGTACAGCTGGAGCATCCGGTAACCGGGAAATGCATTTCCGCCATACCGCATCTATTTCGTAATAGTGAAGTTGAAACCGTGGCGATCGTACAAACTTCAAATAGAACGTACCAAGTACCACTTAACTGTGTAAGAATTAAATAGAAATTATTTGGTATGAAAGTATTTAGAGGCACTCCATATCATCCTATCACACCATTTTTCGGTTCGGTACGTCCTATAGGAATCAAGGTTTGTATAATAGTTTAAGTTCTTCCGAGTAATCGAACTGCAAATCTTCGTGCAGCGTTGCCAAAGCCTTTTGTATTTTTTGAATTTGCCTAAGGTAAAGATTTCCAAGTGAGGTATTTACGGGAAATGAAATTCCTGATTTTCTCAGTTTTATACAGAAATGAATCAAAATTTCAACCTCTGTTTGTCTGGAACCTGAATATTTTATGTATTTATTGGCAGAAGCGAGGATCTTGCGAATGGATTTCTTGGCAAGGTACGAATTACTTTTTTTCACCTCCGAAAATTGATCATCGATCAGCAATTTAACCTCTTTAATGTACGCATTTTCGTCTTCGGCATCAAATAATAGATAGGTCAGTAATTCTTTATTCTCTTTTCTGAATTTTGCCAGTTGCAGGCATACCTCCAGTAATCGTGCGGGATGCAGTATCTTTAGCTCTGTCTTTATTTCTTTAAGAGAGGCCGCCTTCATCTGCTATTACGTTATTCTTAATCACTTTCACCCTGCCAATTTCACCGGTAGTGAGTCGAACTTTTATGCCATGAGGATGATATAGGCTTTTGGTTAGTATATCCTGAACTATCCCTTCCGTGATATATCCATTTCCTTGATCATCTTTTAAGACAATTCCTACCGCTCTGCCTACTTTGATATCTGCTCTGTTTTGACCCTTCATGCCGAATGTTTGAATTTGAACAAAGTAACGATTTTTTTCCGGAAGGGAGAATTAAGTCGAAATGATTGTCTGGTTTATAAAATTCTATTACCTTTAAAAATCTAATATTCCTGTGACTTTGGAACTATGTATAATCTGAAATCGCTCTTTTACCTGATTTTGTGCTTGATTCTTTTTGCGACATGCTCGCCCACTAAGAGGCATAATGTTGATATTCAGACAATTAAAGAAAATACTATTATTCAAGGTTATATTGTTCCCGAAAATCTGGTTGGCAAGCCGGTTATCAAACTTGCAGGAAAGCCTTTAACAGTTATTGCCCAAAAACCTATTGTTATTAAGGAAAAGGGCAATAATGCAATAAATTCTGCACCGGTTCAATTGAGTGTTGGTACCCCAATAGCGTGTACTC
>JBBQJE010000223.1:0-5820 GCA_038325635.1 Bacteroidales bacterium | reverse complement strand
TGTACCATATAACACAGCGTAGTAAACGGCCCTCCGCAAAATCCAATCAATGGAATATCCGCTGGTTTAGTGCGAATGATCTCATCAATTGCATCGTAGATATAAGTTAGTTTAGAGGCATCAGCCTTCAGATGCGCTGCCGGATCTGCCACCTCTTTCAGCGGAATATCAAACTTCGGTCCGGAGTCGGTGAAATTAAGATTCATCCCCAGCGCTGCAGGAATGACCAATATATCTGAAAACAAGATCGCAGCATCGACACCCAAATCATAAACAGGCATCAGCGTCACTTCAGCCGCGAGTTTTGGAGCGTGCATCAACTCATTGAACGAATGCTGTTCGCGTAGTTTCAGGTAATTAGGTAATACCCTCCCTGCCTGACGCATAAACCAAACCGGCGGACGGCTGGTCGGTATTCCATTCAATGTATCTAGTAAAAAAGAATTTGACATATCTTCAATTATTTTATATCTACTTAAGAGCCTGCAAATTAGCAGCAATCATCCTATCTATTTCTTCGTCAGTATGTGCATAGCCAACAAAAAGACATTCAAACTGCGAGGGAGCCAGATAAATTCCGCTCTCCAGCGAACGTTTAAAATATTGTGCGTATTGATTTGTATCTGAAGTCATTGCTTCATCCAAATTGGTTACTTGATCGGCTGAAGTAAAAAAGAGTGTCATCATGGATCCGACTCTGTTAATCACTCCTTTGACACCGGTTGCTTTTAAATTTTCACGAATGCCCTTCTCCAGTTTGGCCGCTTTGCGCTCCATTTCCGAATAAAGATCTTTTGTCTCTTCAATCATGGTAAGCATAGCAATCCCCGCTGCCATGGCCAAAGGATTTCCCGATAGGGTACCTGCCTGATAAACAGGACCAACAGGTGCCATCATCTCCATGATCTCCTTGCGACCGCCATAAGCTCCCACCGGAAGTCCTCCTCCAATGATTTTACCAAGAGTCGTCAAGTCCGGCAGTATACCAAAGTATTCCTGAGCACCGCCTTTGGCAAGTCTAAACCCGGTGATAACTTCATCAAAAATTAATAAGGCGCCATATTTAGTTGTGAGATCTCTCAATCCCTGCAGAAATTCTTTAGTAGGCACCACAACGCCCATATTTCCGGCAACGGGTTCAATGATTACCGCTGCAATTTCAGCGCCTTTAGCCTGAAAAAGTGCCTCAACGGATGCTAAATTATTGTATTCGGCCATCAGGGTATCCTTTGCAGTACCTGCTGTAATTCCCGGACTATTAGGAATTCCCAGCGTAATTGCACCCGACCCGGCTTTGATCAGAAAGCTATCACCATGACCATGGTAATTACCCGCAAATTTCACAAATGCTTCGCGTCCTGTATACCCACGAGCCAGTCGGATCGCACTCATGGTGGCTTCCGTTCCGGAACTAACCATCCTTACCATCTCGATAGAAGGTACCAATTTGATGATACGCTCGGCCATTTCAGTTTCATACAACGATGGCGCACCAAAACTGGTGCCTTTTACTGCGGCTTCGCTTATGGCAGAAAGAATGCGGTCATGGGCATGTCCAAAAAGCATTGGTCCCCAGGAAGACAGACAGTCAATATATTCATTGCCATCGATATCTGTAATCGTAGTCCCTTTAGCTTTTTGTACAAAAACCGGATTCAAACCAACGCTTTTAAAAGCCCTGACAGGTGAGTTAACACCTCCCGGAATACTTTTCTGCGCTCTTTCGAATGCCGCTATACTTTGTTTGAATTGCATATTATTTTCCTTTTAGAATTCTTGCTGCTTCTACTGCGTGATAGGTGATAATGATATCCGCACCTGCTCTTTTAATGGAAGTCAGAATTTCCATCATGACGCGTGGCCCGTCAATCCAGCCATTCGCAGCTGCTGCTTTTACCATAGAGAACTCACCACTTACGTTGTAGGCTGCTACCGGCATACCGAACTTGCTTTTAACCCTATGAATAACATCCAAATAACTCAATGCTGGTTTAACCATAACAATATCAGCTCCTTCAGCGATATCAAACTCCACTTCCCTTATTGCCTCATCGGTATTTGCAGGATTCATCTGATAGGTGGCACGATTGCCAAATTTTGGCGCACTTTCCGCTGCTTCTCTGAATGGACCATAAAATCCGGATGCGTATTTCGCAGAATAGGCCATAATGGGAATTTTGTAGAATCCATTGGCGTCCAATTGCTCACGAATAACACCTACCCGACCGTCCATCATGTCGCTGGGAGCGATACAATCGGCTCCGGCTTCTGCTAATGATACTGATTGCTTCGCCAGAGTTACCAGCGTAAGATCGTTTTCTACGTCACCATCCACGATCGTACCACAATGACCATGAACGGTATATTCACAATTACAGACATCTGCAATTACAAACAAATTTTTGGTTGCCGGATTAAGTTTGATTGCCCTAATTGCTTGCTGTACAATCCCGTTATGCTCGCAGGCCACACTTCCGTCTTCATCTTTGTGCGGTGGAATGCCAAAAAGAAGAACCGATTTTACTCCTGATTCTACAATATTCTTGCATTCCTCAACCAACAAATCCACAGAAAGCTGCGAATTACCTGGCATTGAGCTGATTGGATTATTCACGTTTGTGCCGGAACAAACAAACAGTGGCATTACAAAATCATCTACCGACAGTTTTGTCTCGGTCACCATCTCTCTTAAAACATTATTGTATCTAAGTCTTCTTAATCTTGTAACTGGAAATCTCATGGCTATAAATTTTATGATTGTTTGTAAAAATTGATGATCGCATCAGTCAGTCCCTCTGCACTCGACATTCTAGCGGTTAAAGTAGGTTCAAACCCGGCTTCCAAAATGGCTTTGGAAGTAGTAGTTCCTATACTGGCAATTTTTAAGTTACCCAATAGGCTGATATCCACAAGCGAAGCAAAATTATTGAAAGTAGATGGACTTGTAAATAGAATCAAATCGTAAAGCCCTTCTGTAACTTGCTTTATGACAATCGGATCTGCATAAGAAGGCTGCCGGGTTTCGTAAACATCTATTCTGTCGACCTGGTTATCTGTTTCCAATTGATTTATCAGCGTATCGTCGGCAAGATTTCCAAGCGACAAAAGTATTTTTTTGTTTTTAGGTTGTACGATACTACAAAACTCAGCAGCTAATTCTGCCGAACTATGCGTAACCGCAGTAAATTCAGGTGAATATCCATAATACTCGAGTTCCGATGCCGTTTTTGTTCCCACAACAGCTACCTTGAGCGTTGCCGGCAATTCGGAACCTCCGGTCAGATCGATAAGCTGCTTGAAAAAATGAATTACCCCGTTTTTGCTGGTAAAAAAGAGCCAGTCGTAGGTACTTAACAGACGAATTTTAGTAGTGTCCTCCCGTGTTAAGATGGCGGGTTTAACCTCTATCATCGGCAACGAAAGCACAGTCGCCCCTTGTGCTGTGAGCAGATCAGGCAAAGTATCGCCTGCTTCGGGTGCCCTGGTGGATATAAATATTTTATGGCTAAGCGGTAGCTCCTTTTTAGGTGCAAACGGATCATCCAAACGAATGGCCGAAAGAATCTCCCTGCCACCTTTGCTCATCAAACTCTCTGCTAATTGCACCGACAATTCCACCGCTTTCCCGACGGGTCCGCTCGTTCTTTCGCTCAAAAATTCTTCTCCGTTAATGCTTGAAATAAAGCCTGTTATCTCAAACATTTCTCCAATAATACGGCTGTAACTTCCTACCGGAATCTGGCATCCACCTTCCAGTGTTCGCAAAAATGCGCGTTCCGCATTGGTGGCCAACAAAGTATCAGCATCGTTAATTGCGGAGACTAATCCGGAGATTTTAGGATCATTTTCGCGAATTTCAATTGCGATTGCCCCCTGACTGCAGGCGGGAATAATGGTGTCAGGGTCTATCAGCTCAGAAATATAATTCGACATTCCCAAGCGCTGCAGTCCGGCACCTGCCATCACCATTACGGTGCAGTAGCCCTCCTCCATTTTGCGGATACGGGTATTAACATTACCGCGAATCTCTACGATTCTAAAATCCTTATTGAGACGTAGAAGTTGTGCTTTGCGCCTTAAACTTGATGTGGCAATAACATCGTCTGTTGTCAAATCTTGTAAAGTTCTGTTCGAGGTATTTATCAAGGCATCGCGAACCTCACCCCGCTTCAATACAGCACCCAAAACAACTCCTTCCGGAAATTGGGTGGGTAGATCTTTCAAACTATGTACCGCCATATCGATCTCGTCCTCGAACATCGCAACTTCCAATTCCTTGGTAAATAGACCTTTATCGCCTATTTTGGAAAGTGGCACATCCAAAATTTTGTCACCTTTTGTTTTGATAACAACAATCCTGAAAATGTATTCGGGGAATTTCTGCTCTAATTCTTCTTTAACTACATTGGCCTGATAAAGAGCCAATTGACTCCCTCTAGTTCCTATACGTATGGTTTGCTCCATGCTTAATTCTGTGCGAATAATTGATTAACGACTGAGATGTATTCTCTGTTGCAGCCGTTGTCTGTAACATTTTTGATGTTCTCGATCATCATCCCTATTAATTTTTTGGTAATGAGATCTCCGTATTCAAGTGCCCTTTCGTACTCTGATTCTTCTCTGTTTTTGATTATTCCATCCAAAACATTCTTGCTGGCTTCCTGAAAACTGGTTGAAATTGTTTTAAAGGTAGGAGCCAGTGCCCTGATATTAAACCATTTCATAAATTCCGAAACTGATTCTGCGATCATTTCCTCTGCCATAAAAATCTCACCTTTTCTTTTCTCAAGGTTATTCTCGATGACCAGATTCAGTCCGTCAATATCATAAACATGAACATGCTCCAGGTTACCAACCTCCATTGCCACGTTTCTGGGTACAGACAAGTCGATAAAAAAGAGCGGTTTGCCTTCGCGTTTTGCCATGGCTTCTTTTACCAGTTCCACTGTAAACAAAGGCTTCTTAGAAGCAGTTGAGGTGATTATAATGTCGTTAACGAGTAAAAGTTCATCCAACTGTTCAATCTCCGCTACGCTTGCATGGTATTTAACAGCAAGCTCTTCCGCCTTTTCTTTAGTGCGATTAACAATGGTGAATAGTGAACATGATTTCTTTACCAAATTTTGTAACGTAAGTTCACTCGTTTGACCAGCACCAACAAGCAGAACCGGGTGTGTACTAAGATGATGCAATTTCTTGGATGCAAGTTCTACTCCAGCATAGCTGATAGAAACAGCACCCTTATTCAACAACGTTTCAGTGCGAACTTGTTTACCTGCTTTTAAGGCATCGTCAAAAAGCCGGCCTAGCGTACAACTGATTAATTTATTTGTTTTGCTGATTTGAACAGCTGTTTTAATTTGGCCAACTATCTGATATTCACCTAATGCCATTGAATCTAAACCCGATCCTACATGAAAAAGGTGATCTACAACAGCAGAATTCTCTTTATGATAAAAATATTTCCGTACCTCTTTATCCATTTTCCGAAAATTGAAAAGTAGATTCTCAATGTCGGTGGCGCTCAACTGCACCAAAATCTCGTTCATCTCATAATAAATCTCTGTGCGGTTACAAGTCGATAACACGATAGCTCCTGATATTCCGTTTAACTTAAGTAAAGGAACGAAACGCTTGATATCTTCTTCGCAAAAGACGAAGCGTTCTCTCACTTCTATGGGTGCCGATTTATGATTTAATCCAAGTAGTCCGATCATCTTTTGATTCCTCTAATATGTTTTCGAAAGCGATATTAGAAACAGAATCTGTAGTAATTCTGAAGTTGCACAAATATGGCTAGTACCTTAAATGGAAACCTTG
>JBBQJE010000222.1:0-5849 GCA_038325635.1 Bacteroidales bacterium | reverse complement strand
TTTTCCAAATAAAATAAGCCGTCTCGTAGTAACCCTTGAGACGGCTTATTTGAAGATATAGAGGGGAAATTATAGTCCGGTAAGAGGAGGACTCGCTTTCTTGAACCACATAAAGGAACCTATATTGTAGTAAGCGTCTTTAAGATTGGGATTATCTTGCAGCTGTTTATCCGTGTATGGAAACTGTGGAACCATCATATCATCCCCAGCTTGCCAGTTAGCAGGTGTCAACAAGTGGTCTTTTCCTTTACCTGATGTTTGTAATGCAATCACTGTACGTTTTATCTCTTCCATATTTCGACCTATATTCATCGGATAAAAGAAAATCGCTTCGATCTTGTCTTTTGGATTGATGATGAAAACTCCACGAACATCTTTGGTCGTACTCGTTGGTTCATGCAACATTCCATATTTTCTTGAAATTTGCATGGAATTGTCATCTATAAGCGGAAATTTTATTTTTACGGGCTGTTTATTTTTGTAAGAGAGTCCTTCCAAGGCAGACTTCCAAGTTGCGTGCCTTGCCAATTCATCCGTCGAAACAATCACTATTTTTACACCAAGTTTCTCATATTCGCCTTGTAATTGAGCCAATTCCAAAAGCTCAGAAGAACAAACCGGTGTGAAATCACGTGGATGACTAAAAATAATCTTCCATTTGTTACCATAATCTTTTGGAAAATCGAGCGTTCCTTCAGTTGTTTCTGCTGTAAAGGAAGGCGCTTCGTCGCCAATTAGAGGGATGTTTTGACTCTTACCTTGTGACCAAGCATTACTGCTGCAAACTAATAGCAATAGCAATAGTATTAAACCATTTTTCATGTTGAAATAGCTTTTAAAATGTCTTATGTATTTATTTAAGAAGGGAAAATTTCAAATCGCATTTGGGGCTGCATTTAAAACCCAATGCCGGGAAGCTAAGCGTGTTAAAAGTAATATTAATCAAAAAGGACTCCTAGTAACCTATTCTTATTTAGTTTTAATAAAAACAAATATACATCAGTCATCACCCAAAATCCAAATAAAATGAGATAAATCTCAATATTGATTACAAAAACAGTCTAGAATATTGTTAATCAAATAATTAAATATGTATTTAAGATCATTATTTAGAATTAATCCACCATGCTTATATCCAATTAATCCAAATTCAGATAATTTTAGTGAACCTCGTCGCTAAACAACTTCTCTGAGATATACCTTACCGGATACCAGGCAGCTAAAAATCCGATCAAAGAAACCGAAATAACAATCAGAAGAATATCAGTTGTGACAATTTTCATTGGATAAGCATCAACAATAAATCCGGAGATTTTTACCAGACGGTATGTGATCTGTGCATGACACAAAGCCAACCCGGCAATGGTACCTACAATCGCCCCAATAAAGGAGATAAGCCATCCCTCGAAAAGAAAAATATTGCGAATCATCCCTTTATCGGCTCCCATACTCCGCAAGATCGCAATATCCTCCTTCTTGTCCAGAATTAGCATGGTCAATGAACCGACAATATTAAAGGAGGCAATTATCAGTATCAGTATCAGAATCAGATAGGTCGCATATTTCTCACTCAACATGGTCTTGTAAAGGTAATCATGCTGCTGGTAACGATTTTTGATGTCAAAATTGTCGCCAAGCAGTGTGCTTATCGCCGCTTTCGTATCTTTTTCGGATATTCCCTTTTTCAGCTTTAGCTCTAAAGCACTTACTTTGTCAGGCATTTCAAAGATCTCCCGGGCAAAATTGATCGGGACAATCACATATTTTGAATCAATTTCCTGCTGTATGGAAAATATTCCGGATGGATAGATCAATTTCTGATTAAAATTCCCGGTAGGTAAGAGAGCCGATTCTCTCCCTTTTTTTGGTACAAAGACGCTTATCGGTTCCATTTGTTTTATCCCGATAGCTAAATTGGAGGCAACGATTTCTCCCAGTACCGCATAGTTATTGGAAGCATCTTTTAACCTAAATTCACCTTGGATAATCATTGAATCAATGCCCGAAAATTGAAGATATTCTTCACTAACACCTTTTATCGTGGCAAAAACCTGCCGGTCTTCGTAACTCAAAAGAGCATTATCTTCTATTACCTCAGAATAATAGGCCACTCCCGGCATTCGTCGAAGTTCGTCGAATTGAGCTCCTGAGGTAGAAAAACTCTTCCCCTCTTTTACCGTGATCCTGAGCTCCGGATCAAAAGTAGAAAAGAGGGATTTTATCAACGAATCAAGTCCGTTGAAGCCGGATAACCCAATGATCAATCCCATTGTACCAATCATCAATCCAACCACAGAAATTGCCGAGATCATATTGATCATATTGGTCTTTTTCCTGGAAAAGAGATAACGCTTGGCTATGTAGAAAGAAAAGTTCAATGGCCATTAATATTAAATGAAAAATGAAAAATGAAAAATGAAAAGTGAAAAGGGCATTCTGAATTTTTCATTTTTCATTTTTCACTTAAATGCTTTTACCAGCAGCCCGGTGCCTGATTCGTTGTGTTTATTCACATCAACGTTATTCAGCAACACACAGAACGGAAACAATATCAAATAGTAGATCGGCAGAATCAGGTAAAATAGTCTTGAGAATCCAAGCATAAGGATAGGATACTTCATCGACAATTTCCAGGCTACTGAACCATATTTTCCATAGGTATAGGAAACCTCTACCTTTGAAAACCCGGCTTTCAAGAGTTTTGCTGTAATATCTTCCTTGTTGTATCCGTCTCTGACATGCTCTTCAATGAATCCATGAACGCCCTCTTCTCCATGGTGATCGGTATCGGATCCCCCCATGTCGGAAGGGGTAGAAATCAAGAGAAGTCCACCTTTCATTAAGGACTCGCAAAAATTTGCAAATACCAATTCATCTTCCAGAATATGTTCCATAACATCCACCGACAGGATAAGATTATACCGACCAACTGCCTTATACTTTGTTAAGTCGGCTACCTCGAAGGTAACCATTTTCTCTTTGCCAATTTGCCGAAAGAACTGATTGCAGTCGTCGATCTGCTCCTGTTTGACATCTACACCCAGGATTCTAGCAGATGGAAACATACGCGACATACGATAACAATATTGTCCAAAACCGGATCCTGCATCCAGAATGGTCAACTCCTTGTTTGAGGTTAAAGGATGAATTTCTTTCAGGGCTTTTTTGACGTGCCAAGCTCTAAGTAACAGTAAATCAAGTAATCTGTAAAATATTTTTCGCAAAAGAGGTGAGCGGTTAAACAGATTACCCAGTTGGCGCTTGATAGGATCGTAATGCATAAGCAGACTTTTTAAGAACTTACTTTAGCAAATTATCAATCTTTTCGATATAATCGAGGCTATCGTCGATAAAAAACTCAAGTTCCGGAACATGTCTCAGCTGGAAACGAACCGCATGGCCGAGCTCGCCGCGCAAATGTCCTTTGTGAAATTTAATATCCGCCAAAACCTCGGCTGATCCTTCAGACGGAAAGATACTTAAATAGCATCTGGCTAGCGACATATCTCTGGTTACCCGAACTGCTGTTACAGAAACCATTTTGCCTTTAGCCAGCGTTAATGCTTCGCGCCGTAAAAACTCACTCAGCTCCTTTTGAATGAGTCGGCCTATTTTATTTTGTCGGGTTGTGAATTGTTCCATGATGATATGCTTACTATTTTCGACAAAAATAGGCAAAATGAATGGGTTCTTCATTTTTTTCTATTTCGAGTCAGTTAAAAAAGACTAACCGAACGATTTAGAGAAAATAAAATTCTACTTTTGATACAAATCAGAATGATAATGAATAATTTTAAAAGATGAAGAAAAATATTTTTAAGTTGTCAACAGTTCAGCTGAAAGAAATTGCAATTGATCTTCAGCAAAAAGTGGGAAATGGATTAAATAACCACAACACTGAAATTCAATGTATTCCAACCTACATCAAACCAAAGACATTGGGAGTTGAAGGTCAGGCAACCGTATTGGATTTAGGCGGAACGAACTACCGTGCAGCCGTAGTAAGTTTTTCGGACGGTAAGGCTGAGATTTATCCCAAAGATGGTTGGAGTAAAGATCTAAGTATCATGAAGACAAAAGGATATACTGCCAAGAAGCTTTTCGCTGAACAGGCATCTTTCCTTAAAGATCTCAAAATGCCTGAAAAATCTCCTATAGGATATTGCTTCTCTTATCCAGCCGAATGTCTTCCGGATGGTGATGCCAAACTGCTTCGCTGGACGAAAGGTGTCGACATCAAAGAGATGATCGAGCAGCCTATTGGAAAACCTCTGAAAGATTTTTTGAATGAACAAAGTGATGTGGAGTTTACCACTGTTAAAGTAATCAACGATACCGTCGCCAGTCTCTTTGCAGGATTGTCGGATAGTTCGTTCGATGGCTACATCGGATTGATCGTAGGTACCGGAACGAATATGGCTACCTTCATTCATTCCGATCAAATTGGCAAACTAGACAAAGAATTAAACTGGCAGGGTCTCACGCCTATCAATCTTGAATCTGGAAATTATTATCCAAAACACCTGACATCTATTGATGATCAGATAGATGCTGCATCCGGTACAATCGGTGCACAACGTTTCGAAAAAGCCATATCCGGAATGTACCTCGGAAAAATATTCACCGCTCTCTTCCCTGAGGATGGATTCGATGAGTCGTTTGATGCTAAAGCGCTGACAGATCTGATCGGCAAACCGGATAAGCACAAAAAGAAACACATTCGGGCTGCCCGCAGAATCTATAAAAGGTCTGCAAAATTGGTCGCCGCCTCACTCGCTGGACTGGTTTCCGTGATGGTTTCGCAAGATCCTGCTATGAAGAAAATTTGCCTAACGGCTGAAGGTAGTCTTTTCTGGAGCAAAGTTAAGGGCTGCAAAGCTTATAACAAGATGGTATCTATATACCTCAAAACTCTTTTAGAGGAACTAGGCCACAAAGAGGTTAAAGTGAAGGTCAATGAAATTCACAATGCCAACCTCATCGGCTCCGCTGTAGCTGCTTTATCATAAAAGAAGTGACTAAAGTGACTAAAGTTATGGATATAACGACTTTGAAGCACTAACGCTGCAAGTACTCTTGTAACTTTAGTTCACTTTAGTAACTTTAGTCACTTTAGCTCACTTTAGTCACTGCTTCATGGTTGAATTTCTAATGGATTACGGCCTATGGGGTCTCTTCCTAGCCGGTTTTCTTTCAGGATCGATTCTGCCATTTAACTCAGAGGCGGTGATGTCGGTTCTGATCCTTGCCGGAGTAAATAGTTTCTCTTGTATCGTGGTTGCCACGGCCGGAAATACCCTTGGCGGGATATCGATTTTCTTCCTTGGATACCTCGGTAGAATTGAATGGATCGAAAAATATGGTAAGGTTAAAATGGAGAAGATTCATGCCATTTTACCAAAACTGCAGAAATACGGTCCTTTTACTGCAATTCTTTCGTTTGTGCCGGTGATTGGAGATGTGCTGATCCTGGGTCTAGGCTTCTTTCGAATTTCACCTATGCTGACGATGCTTTTCATGTTGATTGGCAAGGTTGCTAGATACTGGTTATTGGCCGAAGCGATAAGAATGGTCGTTTGAGAGATTTTCGATTTTCGATTTTGGAATAGAGGAAGTGCAACATGGTAAATTTCCATTAAATAAAAAGTTGCCTTTCCAACCATTTCTGGAGTCCCCTCCTCGAAAATCGAAAATTCAAAATTGAAAATTGAAAATAATGAGGGTTGTTATCCAACGCGTCTCGAATGCATCCGTTACCATCGAAGACAAAGAATTATCCTCGATAGGGAAAGGATTGCTGGTTTTGGCCGGATTTGAGCATACTGATACTTCCGAAGATCTCGACTGGA
>JBBQJE010000221.1:0-5865 GCA_038325635.1 Bacteroidales bacterium | reverse complement strand
GGAGGCCAGATCAACGGTACGAGTTGGGGAGATAGCTCCTGTAATATCTTGGTCGGAAGGCCCCATATTGAAGCTTTTCCCAGGTATCAGAACCATCCCTTGCGGGGAAGGTTCCATATACTTCCCGCGATTTTGGACACCCGCTAATTCACCGTTCCCGGCGTTGTGACATCCGGAAACCAGCAATATTAATGCCAGGCTGCCATAAGCAAACAATCGTTTTATCGTTCGACTCATATCTTGTGAACCACTATATTTTCAATTCAAAGTTACAAAAACCTAACGCTTTTGGTTTTTTGACCTCTATTTTTATTTAAGATAACAAAATAAGAAACAAAAAGTTCATGAGAACCAGAGTTATAACGTGATAAAACAGAAGTATTCAAGTCATATGAATAACCAATTTTTACCCCATTTTGCATCTCAAAGCCCAGAAATACTACTACTGCATCTTTATTTCTATACCCTAATCCACCCCAAAACCTTTTATTGTATTGAATCAGCATATCAAGATCTAGCTGAGAAGTTGTTCCATCCGACTTTGCAAAGAACGATGGTTGCAATGTAAATCTGTCGTCGTTAAGCTCAAAATTATATCCACCCGTTAGATAATAATGTCGTTTCAATGAATAATGACCTGACTCTTCAAAAGCAAATGACGGTTGAGTAATATGCGTCGATGAAACAGCCAGATAATATTTCTTGTGCCGATAATAAAAGCCAGTACTGAAATCTGCCAAAACCCCATTTACCTCCTGTTTCGGCAAAGCCGGATCCGAACCATCGACAAGGTCTCCACCTTGAGATTCAGACCAACCCGGACTGAGTTTCTTGTTCATCATGCCAAAAGAGGCACCACATCCAAGTTGCCCTTGTCCAAGGCGGAAGCGGAAGGAGTAATTTAATCCAAAAGAGACATTACTCTCATATCCTATGGCATCCTTCACCACCGTAAGGCCCAATCCATCTGTTTCTCCGATCAATTTCAACGAAGCATCAATCTGAAATACAGAAGTTACAGGTGCTCCCGGAAACCCAACCCATTGTTGTCTGTTCAATAGGGAAAGATTAATTAGTCCGGAATTGCCGGCATAACCCGGATTAACCATCAGATGATTGAACATGTGTTGACTAACCTGCGGATCTTGCTGAGCACTCGCAGCGAAAGTACATATATTTAACAAAATCCACAAAAGTCTATTAAATTTCATAATTCTGTAAAAGGAGTGACTAAAGTGAACTAAAATAACTAAAGTGACTAAAGTACTTAATGAGGGCAAAGTTAGGAGTTCTTATGTACTTTAGTCACTTTAGTCATTTTCTTAATAACTTTTATTAAATGATGCCCACCACCGGTCAGGTATTTCGTTCTTACATGCTTTTCTGTAATCCCTTTTTGAGCAAGGTATTCGAAGCGGGAATAATTCACAATCCGGAGAAGGAACCTCCATCCACCATCTCTTTGAAACAGGATGTTTGAGGAAGGTAACAGGCTCAGGAATACCTTCTATTGGGACAACAAAGTGCATGTAATCAATGGCTTCGTCTTGAGGTATCTCATCCATTTTCTTGGATTTTCCATTCAGAAAATACCAGATAATCTGTGCAGACATCATTGCTCCGGTTCGTTCAGGATCTTTGTACATAGTGTATCCAAAGAAGGAAAACCATACTGGATTAGTGGATATTCCTGCGTACCAGGCAAGTTGACATGCTTCTTCTCCTGTTAATCCATTTGGAGAATTCCGAATTTGTCCGGGTGCCTCGCACAATTTCAGGCTCCCAAAATCAAAACTGACCAGATCAGTCTCACGAAGATATGGTTCCATCTCTTTTATACCCATCCTCAACTCTCCCAATGTGAAAAGAGTACCATTAAATTCTTCGGAAAAGGTTTCTTTGCTATCCGCCGAGACGTAAAACGACTGCGCCGCCATTACGTTGACAATTGTTTCTGCCGGAATATTATTCAGAAAGATGTCGTCGCTGATTTGTTCTTTATACGCCAGATTATCAATACGATCATCAACAATAGTTAGAATGGCTTCATTTTTGTTTATTCCTGTTAAGAGAGGAATTGTAAAGCTTTGATTTCCACCTATAAAAAGAAGAGGGATGCCTAAAATTGAAATTTCTTCCGCGATCAAACGAACAGCGGCATTGGTGTCAGTAATTTCTTTGCCGGTTTTGACATTCCCAAGATCAAAAATCCGGAAGGAGTCTGAAAAACCATTAAGTTGATAAAGTTGTTCCCTTATAGCATCCGGCGTATCCCTATAAGAAGAAACAGCTGTACGATCATCCGTGATTCCCAGGATTACAATGTCTGGTAAATTTGAATCATCCCATACCGCATTTTTTAAAGCGCTACCAAGTTGATCATTTTCTCCTGCGAATTTTTTAACCACCGGTAAGACTTTAGACGGTGTAATTAGTTCCTTCCACATAAGTTCTGGTTTTACCGACAAAATAAAAAAACTATAATCAATAATAGCCCAGCAGATATTTTTTCTATTTCGTTTTTTTCTGTTTAGGCTTTTTTAGTTCAGCATCAATTACCTCTTTGCAATCAGAAAATGATAATTTCTCAATATTAGTATCCTTCTTTAGCTTGATGTTTTGCTTTTTATAGGAAATATATGGACCCCATCTCCCTTGTAAAATCCGGATATTCGGATCTTCATCGTACGTTTTTAGCAACGAATTTGAAATTTTTTCTCTTCTCTCCAAAATTAGTTCGATAGCTCTGCCCAGAAGGACGGTATATGGGTCGTCAATTCCTTTTTTCAGGGAGACAAAATTAGAGTCGTGCTTAACGTATGGTCCAAATTTACCAATCGAAACGGTTACTTTCTTTCCTTCATACTCTCCCAGGTCTCTTGGAAGGTCAAAAAGCTTCAATGCCTGTTCAATCGTGATGGTCTCAATACTCTGACCTTGTTGTAAACTGGCAAAAACAGGTTTTTCTGTACCGTCTTCTGAAGTTTCACCCAATTGGATAAAAGGCCCAAACCTACCAATTTTTGCTGACAATGTTTTGCCGGATACCGGGTCGACTCCTAAGATTCTTTCACCACGAGCTCTTTCCGAATTAGCGAGTGCATCCTCGATCTGACGATGGAACGGAAGATAAAATTCGTCAATCATTTCTTGCCAGACAAGATTCCCATCAGCGATTTCGTCAAATTGTTTTTCGACTGAAGCAGTAAAATTGAAATCAACAATCGACTCAAAATATTTAAATAAAAAATCATTGACCACTAAACCGATGTCGGTAGGGAATAACTTTGATTTTTCCGTCCCGGTAATCTCGGTTCTAACCTCTCGTTTGATATTCTCCGATTTAAGAAGCATTTGAATGTATTGGCGCTCTGTCCCTACGCGATCTTCTTTAACAACATAGTCTCTTTGCTGGATAGTAGTGATCGTTGGGGCGTAGGTGGAGGGTCGGCCAATGCCAAGCTCTTCCAGTTTTTTTACCAGGCTTGCCTCCGTATATCGAGCTGGTTTTTGAGTAAATCGTTGTAAGGCCAATATCGATTCGGCCTGTAATTTCTGGTTGACCGACAGAGGTGGCAATAATCCCTTTTCTTCGTCGGTGAGATTTTCTTCATCATTCGATTCAAGATATACGCCAAGAAAACCATCAAATTTCAACACTTCTCCTGAAGCAAGAAAACGCTCCGAAGTACTTGATATATTAATTGTTACATTAGTACGTTCGAGCTCGGCATCTGCCATTTGGGATGCAAGCGTCCGCTTAAAGATCAAGCTATATAATTTCTGTTCCTGAGCAGATCCATCAATCTCTTCTTCGAAAAAATTAGTTGGCCGTATGGCTTCGTGAGCCTCCTGGGCACCTTTGCTATTGGTTTTATAGTGGCGAATTTTAACGTACTTCTCGCCGTACGAATCTTCAATTTTTTTCTTTGCTCCGTTCAAGGCTGTCTGCGAAAGATTGACTGAGTCTGTTCGCATGTAGGTAATCTTCCCGGATTCATAGAGTCGTTGTGCAACGGACATGGTGAGAGATACCGGGAAACCCATTTTTCTGCTGGCTTCCTGCTGAAGGGTCGAAGTCGTAAATGGAGGGGCTGGAGATTTTTTCGCTGGTTTGGTAACGATATCTCCAATTGTAAATTCAGCCCGACTGCATTTTTGTAAAAACTGCTTCGCATCCTCTTCCTTTTCAAATCGTTCCGAACATTCCGCTTTGAGTATCGTACTCTTACCTGATTTTTCAGGCACAATAAAAAGAGCAGTAACTTTAAAAAATGGAACCGACTCAGTATTGGTAATCTCACGCTCACGCTCAACAATTAATCGTACAGCCACGGATTGAACTCTGCCGGCAGAAAGTGAAGGTTTAACCTTTTTCCACAATACAGGTGAAATTTCAAAACCTACCAGCCGATCCAGAATCCTGCGGGCTTGCTGGGCATCCACGAGATTTTTATCCAGCTGTCGGGGATGGTCAATGGCATGCTGAATGGCATCCTTTGTTATTTCATGGAAAACAATCCGGTTAGTGGTCTTTGGATCAAGCTTGAGTACTTCCATTAAATGCCATGCAATAGCTTCTCCCTCTCGATCCTCGTCCGATGCAATCCAGATAGTCTTTGCCGTTTTGGCCATTTTCTTCAGTTCCGCCACAACTTTTTTCTTGTCTTCCGATACAATATAATTCGGCTGATAACGATTGTTCAGGTCTACTCCGAAATCCTTTTTATCCAGATCGCGAATATGCCCAAAACTTGATTTTACCAAATAATTTTTACCTAAAAACTTCTCAATTGTTTTTGCCTTGGCCGGCGACTCGACGATGACAAGATTTTCTTCCATAATTTGAACTAAGTGACCGATGACTTTTTAAAAAACTTTGCAAATTAACGAAATTCAAAACCTAACTTCCAAGTATTTAAATCATTTAATATACAATTTTATAATTTCACCTATCCTATTGCATCTAAATACTAGTCGATTGTTAAGCTATGAACTCCTCATATTATACAAGTTAAGTCAAAAATATGCCTTTTCAAAATAGTTTAAAATTCTATCATTATTCCAATGGTGGGAAGGACGGTCCCGGAGGAAGAAGCAATCGTTTTAACCAAATACCTCGACGAATCGAATGGATCAGTTAATGGGGCACCTTTGGCATCTGACTGGAGAATCAGACTTGGAGGAAGTTCTGCTTTAAAGTTATAGGCATTTTGAATATCCATATAGAACATGAGAGACCATTTTTTATAATAATAGGCTTTGTCGATCCGAAGATCCAATTGTTGAAAACTTCCCAGCCTTTTTTTATTAAATTGGCCATAGTCGAGGTATCCTTGACCCTGAGCGTCCCATGCAGCTTTAAGGGATGACTTGTTGATGTCCCATTGAGTGTAAGGAGAACCACCTATAAATCGCCATTTGAAACCAAAATCCCAATTTTTTTTGAATGAGCGAGTAGCAGTAATTGTCAAAAGATGACGGTTATCCCAGGCAGAAGGAACGAATTCGCCGTTAATGTCAGAGAATTCACTTCTAACATACGTATAAGTGAAAACGCCTTTAAAGCCAAACAAATCCTTGTATCTTGCCAATAATTCAACGCCATAAGCGCGACCATTACTAATCGACTTTACCTCTTCATTACCATACACCCCAAAATCTGCCCCCTTACTCGCCATAGAAACAGAGTCCCTTACTGAAAATGGATAGTGGTTGTATCCTTTGAAAAATCCTTCAGCAGTAAGTTGGGTCATAGAATTTGGTCGAAATTCAATTCCGGCAACAAGATGATTGGCGCCAATCATTTGCACTCCATTGTCTTTGTTGATCAATGCTCCTGAAATATTCCGGTAACCTAACATA
>JBBQJE010000220.1:0-5985 GCA_038325635.1 Bacteroidales bacterium | reverse complement strand
TCTCCAAACTGTGGCCACCATAACCCAGCGTTGCATCCATGCCAATTTGTCCAGGTTTTATTTGGAGAATGTCCATTATCTCGGTTACACAGATAGGACGGTGCATCCCGGCAGGAGTTTTACCCTGGGCGATTACCTTTTCAATATCAGCTGCGTAAAGATCAGGTTGTTGTTCTTTGTATTTCTCTTTAAACGCTTTGGGGTGCGTTCCTTTGTAACGTTCCCGGCGAATATATTCTGATTTTTCTTCTTCCATGTAGGCAAATTCACTCTGCAATTAATTCATCAATGATTCGAATTGAATCCTTAATGCATTTTTCACAGACTCTTTCGAACAATTTATTTTCAACTGCAAAATTGTGTCCTTCCGTTGATCGCAAATCACAATCAATTAATTCTCTGCAGGTTGTTGATTTATGAATTAATATAAATTTTTCGTCGAAACGCTGAACCATCGAATACGTGGCATTCTTACGACTTAAATTATCTGAGCCTTTTTTAGTATTTGCCAGACCAAGAACCATGAATGCGCCGGTAACAGCACCGCACTTTTCCTGCAACCGACCCATACCACCACCGAATCCGACCGACATATTTAGTGCGAATTCCTCATCATAACCTAGTTCTTGTGCAAAAGCCACAACGACAGACTGGGCACAGTTACAACCTGATTTGAAGGCATTTATCGCCTTAATTTCTTTTGATTCCATCCTAGTATTTATCATTGAAAGTACTTAATGCCTAATTAGATCAACTTATCACTTTCTTTTTTCAAAAGTAGAGATATAATTTCTATAGTTTGATTTCCAATTAGACAAATCTACCTCTTATCAGAATTGAAGTTCCACAAACTTTACCTCGAACGGATTAAAATGAATTTTTGCCTCACTCGCTGCCACCTTTTTCCCAATTGCATTGACAATTGAAATCGATTTAACCGGACGGCCAGCCACAACCGTGCCCACTGATATATCGGCTTCCTTGCCTTCCAACTCGCGGAAGTGAAGTAATATGGCATCCTTTCCTTCGAAAACAGGGCGGCTGTTCACCAATAACACATTCGACGCACCTTCTACTCTTAAGCTTTCAGCCAGAGATTCTTTGAGTTCAGACTTCGCGGCTGCAGGGAAAGTTCGTGTTGAAAATACATTTCGGGTTCCCCATCCAAACTTGGTTGCGAAGGTATTTGTGGTATCGGCAGAGGAGGTTATTTGGTAGCTCCAGCTGAAACCACCTTCCTGGTAAGCTCTGAAATTAGTCGTCCAATAATTATTCATAACCCAGGAGTAGAGCCACGTTTTGCCCGGTTTTGGGTATCTTTCGTATTTTCCCATATTCAGATCGCCGAAATGCCAAAGCGGCACTTCGTCACTAACCAACACAATTTGTCCGGCTTTGCCTCTAACCGACACAAAATTCTGCGCTGCATTCCAATCGGAGGAGGATCCGGGAATCTGACCTCCGGGCGAAAGTACTCCGCCTATAGTTTCGAAGACGATTCTGGCATCAGGTAAAGTAAATGGAAAAGCAACATACAGTGCCTCCGGTGTTGTAACAATCTGCTTGTGAGCCATATACTTAAATTCGATTTTCTTTTCATTTTTATAAAGTCGGATTTCCATTTCTAACCCTTTTGGAGACTTCTCGGTTCCTGGTTCCAGCCCGGCCAGTTCGGATGAAATTTTCAGGCTTTCCCAAACCTCTCCATTTTGACCCGGTTCGATTTTGACGTCTGAAACGGTGGTGTGTGTTAGATCGTATTTGTTCCTTTTTGGCAGTGTCTCGTGAATGGCCTGTCCAAGTTTCCAGGGATTTTTAGGATCAATCAGTTCACGCTGTAACTCCTTATCGAACAAACTTTTAATAGCTCCAGAAACCTTGTCGAAAGCCAGTCGATAAAAACGATTCTCCAATATTTCAGATTGAACCGACTGGATTTCTTGTCTGGCAGCCTGATCAGTCAAAATAATTTTCAATGTTTTTACTCCCAAAGCCGGAATATCTTTCACATCCATGGCCCAATAAGCACCTTCTGAGCGCTTTCTCAATAATTGCATTGGTACTTCCGACCCTGAACTTAGGTCAATAATCTTCACTCCATTTGTTACCGGAAGCACTTCGTAATCGACAAAAAGATTCACCGTTCCGGATCTTTTCCATCCCAAGGAGTTGATGACATGAATCACCGGAAAGTCGGCTTTTTTCAGAAATGGCTGAAACCTTGCCAACGCCTCTTCGTGCAGTAAGGTCTGCATTTTCACAGCTTCCCAGGCATAGGCTCCTTTTTGAAGCCACTGACGGGCTGTATTTTCAGAGAAGGGATGCGAAATACTCTCGTCGGCACCAAAAGTATGCTCGTCGTAGAAAATGGCATTCTCCGCAATATGATTTATTTTATCCGCAATACCAGAATTGAGCTCTCCCCCATTCAAGGCAACCATGGCAAATAATCCTTCATCAACCTGTTTAAGATTTTGAGTCTTTCGCACTTCGGCGGTTTCCCTCGAAGCTGATCCGGCACCATCTGTCCACCAATCGAGCCAGGCTTTTTGGTAAACCGGCAACTTATCGGCATAATTTTTCGCTACGTAATTAAAAAATTCGCTTGCAACTGCCAGCCTGAGTTTTGGCATCTCATATTTTTCGTTCCAGGCTTTCACCAATTGACAGGCATTCGTCGACGGTGGTGCATTGTCTGTAAAATACCCTGAAAACTGTATGGCAAATTTATCGATCGGAAAATTCTTCGCATTTAAATCGGAAAGATGCTCCAATAATTTTTCCGATTTGATTGCCTTACTCTCGAATCCCATGAAGTTACCTGTCATATAATGATCGGCACGAAAAGCAAGCAACTTCTCACCGGAAGGTGCCTTCCACCAAAAAAGTGTGGGCATATCGAAGGGTAAAATAGATCGGTCCTGGTTGATTCCCATGTTCAGATATTTCACTCCGGTATTCTTGAAATAGTCGGGCATGCACCAGGCAATTCCGTTTACATCATTCTGCATCACGGTTGTAACCGGAATACCTGCATCTAATACAGCCTTCAAAGGTTTGAGAAAATCGGTCATCAGATCTTCGTCTGAAGTCTCTGCCATATTGCAGAACATCCCGGTGACCTCAATTCGTCCTTCGGCAATCCGCTTTTTCAACCTTTCAATTTGAGCAGCAGGACGGGTATTCAGATATTCTTTCACCACCCAAGCAGACTCGCAGGTCCAGCGAAATTTGGCATCATCAGGTAGATTATCGGTCTGATCGCAATAATCCAGAGCAAAATCAATGTAACGTTGATGTTCTGCGAGAATTTCCGATTGTGGTCGGGTATAACCAATGTCGGTGTGAGCATGTTCAACGACAAAAAGTTCCCATTTTCGGGGAGGTGTAATCAAAAAAGGAAAAGATTGCTGCTTACCACCATTTAAACTAACCTGAAAATTGGTTTTTTTATCTCTGGAAACAGCCGGCACCGTAATTAAAAAACTGGTTGCTCCCTTTTTTGTGTCCGATTTTAAAAGCTCTTTGCCACCTTCCATTACCAGAATTGTGCCCGGCTGATCTGCTTTGTAAGCTACAATTACCTGCTGGAAAGAGCTATTATTCTGTTTAAAAAGCACAGGGGCATTTTTAAACTCTATTACATTTTTGGCGTTATCTTGTGCATGAAGAAAAAAAACGGTGAAAATCAGGAAAAAGGCAACAAAAAGCCTAATTGAATAATTTTTCATACGAAGTAGTATTTAGTCAATCCAAATTTAGCCATTTCTGTCGAAAATAGAATTCTCAATATTGGTTGATTTCGAAAATATTTTCTATTCGCTTTACACAATTATTTCTATTTTTGAGAAACCACTCTTATCAATCTTTTATTTCGTCTTATGAATGCAATGCCTTATGTTATAGGAGCTTTGGCGTTTTTAGCCCTTGCCTACCGCTTATACTACAGCTTTATTGCGACAAAAGTACTGATGCTGAACGATGAGATTGAAGCACCCTCCATTCGGCTCTTCGATAAACACAATTATTATCCGATGCCAAAATGGGTGGTTTTTGGTCATCATTTTGCTGCTATTGCGGGGGCTGGGCCATTAGTCGGTCCGGTATTAGCAGCCCAGTTTGGATTTATGCCGGGCTTTGTCTGGATGCTAGTAGGAGCTGTTATGGCAGGTGCAGTGCACGATGTCGTTATTTTGACTGCCTCCGTCAGGCATGATGGAAAATCGCTGGCCGAAATTGCCAAATTGGAGATCAGCAATTTTAGCGGGAACATTACTTCCATCGCTGTTCTAATTATCCTCGTGATTGCCTTGGCCGGATTGGGAGTGGTAGTTGTTAACGCACTTGCGGAAAGCTCTTGGGGAACTTTTACTATTGCCATGACTATCCCCATAGCCATTTTCATGGGATTATGGATGTTTAAATTTCGAAAGGGAAGAACGGTCGAGGCAACTGTAATTGGCGTTATTTTGCTCTCTATGGCTGTTATTTATGGCAAATACATACCTGGATCGCCATTTGAAAGTTGGTTTACCTTCGACAAGAGTACGTTAACTATTTTATTGGCAGGTTATGGCTTTTTTGCCTCTGTCTTACCAGTTTGGTTACTGTTATCGCCCAGAGATTACCTTAGTTCCATCATGAAACTAACTGTCATTGGAATGCTCGCCATTGGAATCATTTTGGTTGCCCCTGAGATAAAGATGCCGAATTTCACTCCATATATCCATGGAGGCGGACCAATCATTCCGGGCACATTGTTCCCTTACCTTTTCATCACGATCGCTTGTGGCGCTATCTCCGGATTTCATGCTTTGGTTAGTTCCGGAACGACTCCAAAAATGATCATGAAAGAGTCTCATATCAAACAAATTGCCGTTGGTTCGATGCTTGCAGAAGCCATGGTTAGTATCTTAGCACTAATAGCCGCCACAAGTCTTTTTCCGCTTGATTATTTTCAAATCAACGTATCACCGGAGAAATTCACACAAATACTTCCTCAACTTCAGGCACTTGGATTTCATGAATCTAATCTGACAGAACTATCGGCAGAGGTAGGTGAAAAAATTGCCGGTCGACCGGGTGGTGCTGTTTCACTGGCAGTTGGGATGGCTCAAATTTTTTCAAGTCTTCCAGGTTTAAAAGGATTCATGTCCTATTGGTACCATTTTGCCATCATGTTCGAAGCCCTGTTTATCCTCACTACTGTGGATGCCGGAACCCGGATAGCCCGCTTTATAACACAAGAATCATTGGGGAAAATTTATGCCCCATTTGCACGTACCAACTGGATTCCAGGGAATCTTATCACCAGCTTTTTGGTCGTCTTCGCATGGGGATATTTTATCTACACAGGCACAGTTTCTACCATCTGGCCAATGTTCGGAGTTGCGAATCAGCTGTTGGCGACCTTGGCGCTTGCTATTGGAACCTCCTTCCTGATCAATCATGGCAAGAAAAAATATTGTTGGATTACGGTTGTGCCTATGACTTTTGTAGGAATCACAACGGTTACTGGAGGGATAATGAATCTCTATAATATTTATATCCCTCAGGTGTTAACAGAAACCAGCAGAACGCAAGGTATTGTAAACGCTACCTTGACTATTGTGATCCTGGTTTGTGTATTATTGATATTGATTGAAGCAGTTTCGAAATGGGTGAAGCCGAGAAAGTGAAAAATGAAAAGTGAAAGATGCTCTTTTTATATTTTTCATTTTTCACTATTCATTTTTCACTATTCACTATTAAAGAAGATTGATAATCAACTTTGGCAGGAATCCAAGAACTATCATCAAAATCGTACAGATAAGTAAGTTGATCTTAAAATAGATACTCGATTCGATTTTGTGCTGTGGCTCTCCATCGGCAAAATAACTTGCCATAATTGGTTTGAAATAGAAGTAAATACTGATCATTGAACCAACAATAGCCACTACTACTAACCAAATATATCCGCCTTCAGCCGTTAGGACAAATAAATTG
>JBBQJE010000219.1:0-5987 GCA_038325635.1 Bacteroidales bacterium | reverse complement strand
ACCAGGCTACAGCCATGGCAGCAAAAGTGATGTTCCCCACTTATTACGGGTGTTTTACCACAATCGGCTCCACAATGAACACATTGATTATCAGAAAGCATGAGTGGTGTCCTTTTGACAGCAGGAATTTTCAACCGCTTTACCGACCCTACTTTGCTCGATTGAGATGCTTCTATTTGGAGTGAGCTTCTCTTTGTGAGGGCTCAGAAAGGGTATTCCAAGGCTTAGACCTCTAAGAATAAATAGGATACCAATGAGCACAACTACTACAGGGACAGCCTTGTTAATTTGTTTTCGCACCGCCTGGCTCACAATATTGCCCATTAAGGATATCACCATCAGCAGAGGGAAAGTTCCCAGACCGAAAAGCGCCATGTATAATACCGAGGTTAAAAAGTCGGCAGTACCAATCGCGCCGGCAACAGCCAAATAAACTAATCCGCAGGGAAGGAGTCCGTTGAAAATTCCGATCAGGAGGAGTGCCCGATTGTTTTTTTCCTGGAATAAACGCTGCATACCTCTTCTTACAGGATTAAAGATGAATTTTAATCCGCCGAAAGAATAATTTTTGAAAAGCGGAGGAAGAAAAACGGAAACAATCATTAGTATTCCTACGGTAATGGAAATAATTTGCTGATATCCAAGTAGTTTGAACCCACTTCCAATAACACCGAAAATGGCTCCTATTAGACTGTATGTGATTATCCTGCCTATACTCCAAAGGGCACTTCCCCATATTTTCTGTGGAATTGTTTTTCCTCGCAAGGGCAAACTAAGTGCTATCGGACCGCACATCCCAACGCAATGCAGGCTGCCCATAAGACCAAGGAGGAATGCTGTTATCAGAATTGTCATAAGATTAAAATATTTACAAAATAATTTTCAAAACAATCCCTTTGTGGTTTTATTTTTAGTTCATTTAATCAATATCCACCGTCTTCTTCACCATATATTTTTCTCCCTTGTCGTTCCAGGTGACGAATACCTGATATCTTCCATGTGAAAGTGAAGCTTTCGTTATTTTCAAGGGTGAGTCAGATTTTTTAAAACCGATTCGGAGATCTTTTGTTTTGTCGGACGATCGGAAGAAGTAAATTTGTACCGAATCGTTTTCCAAGGCCAGGCTTTTGCAAAGCGTTAACTGAATCTGATTGCTATCAGTGCTGATTTGAAGACTATCCTGATAAGCAACTGATCGCTGATTAATCACGATCTGATCTGAATATTTTGCACCCTTCTGGTAATAATCATCTGAAACCAGATCATTGTTCTGCCTCAATGCAAAAAAGACGAAACTGAACACCCATACAAAAAAGATGATAAAAAATATAATAAGCGCCTTTCCCCAGTTAATTTTCATAGTTGAATCAATTTTTCACTTATCATTTTTCATTTTTCACTTCCAGAGTTCTTTAAGGTCCCAGAAAATTCGTTATTACCGTCTCTTTTAACTGATCACCACTAAATAAACCAATCTTGATCTCTGTTTCTTTGCCTGTTAAAGCACTTTTTTTCATCTTAACGATTAATGCCTCTTTGAGTTTTCCGTTAGCAGGAATAACAACCTTTTCCCCAGCCAGACTGATCTCCGCCGTCGGAGAATTAAGGATTCTCAGGGAGAGATCAAGTGCTTCATTTCCCTTGTTCAGAAACATTATCTGGTAAATGTTGGAATAGGTCTCCGTGTCAAGCTGTTGGTACAGTGTACCTTGAGCCCGCCATAAAGTAACATCAATGGTAGTTCTTCTTACTAACGTAACACCTAAAATCACCATAAGAGCTATCAAAACAGTCGTGTATGCAATCGAGCGTGTATTGACCAAAGATCGTTTGCCACTTTCAATTCCCTGATAGGAGTCGTACCGGATGAGATTATATGGTTTGCCTATCTTCTTCATCACCAGATTGCACTCATCAATACAGGAGGCGCAATGGATACATTCGAGTTGTGAACCATTTCGAATGTCTATCCCGGTAGGGCATACGGCAACGCACTGACGGCAGTTAATACAATCGCCTCCCTCGGTAGCCTTCGGATTTCGGGGTTCTCCGCGTTTGTAATCGTAAATAACAGCTATTGAATTATTATCCAACAAAACTCCCTGCATCCTTCCGTAAGGGCAAAAAAGCGTACAAACTTGTTCTCTGAAATACGCATAGATCCAGTAATAGAAAAGGGAGAGCAAGATCATGACTGTAAAACCGGCCAAATGAGCACTAACAGGTTCAGATATGAGCTTGAATAATTGCGGGGGGCCTATTAGCCACATTAGTAACACATTTGTGAAGAAGATGGAGATAAGCACATAGATGAGGTGTTTCAGGAACGAACGCAACTTTAATGTGCCAGGCGATACCGTTCTATTTTTTCTTGTCCGGCCATCTCCGTCGAAGAAAAATTCAATTTTGCGGTAAATTAATTCAAGAAAGAGTGTCTGCGGACATGCCCATCCACACCACACCCGTCCGAAAACCACTGTAAAAAGTACGATAGACACCACTGCAACGGCCATTACGAGAGCCAGAATATAGGAGTCTTCGGCAAACACCATCAACCCGAAAAGGTAGAACTTCCGGTTGAGGATATCCAGTAGCATAAAAGGATGATCGTTGATTTTTAAAAAAGGAGCAACGATCAAAAAAGCGATCAAAATATAACCGACAATATTCCGACGCTTGTACCACTTACCCTTTGGCTGTTTGGCTTTAATCCATTTTCGCTGACCGGAAGAATCAATGTTATTCGGTCGATCACGGAAATCCTGATCGATGATTTTTTCCATTTGTTACGTGTGAAACACTATTTGCATTCAACACCTTGCGGTGCTTTTCCATTCGGTGGATTTGATCCCACCAAGGTGCCTAAAATATAGGCAGAAACACTCTTTATTTGGGCTTCTGTCATCATACTTTTGAAGGGAGTCATTCCTTTTTCAGGAACTCCCTCATTGATAATTTTAACAACATCAGCCAGTTTGCATCCATGGATCCAGAATTTGTCCGTCAGATTTGGGCCGATTGCATTTCCCTCTCCTTTTGTGCCGTGGCAGGCAATACATCCTTTTTCTGTAAACAATTTAGCTCCCATTGCCATTAATTCCTTATTGTCAATGACCAAACCTCCATTTTGTTCTGAAGAATTTTGACTTGCATTTTGCTTCGCAGCTGCCACGGTCTGATTGTATTCACTGATCTGGTCATTGCCATTATTTGGATATCCAAAATAATGCACAAAGTAGAAAAGTGCGAATCCAATTGTTCCCAAAAAAAGGAAGAGAACCCAGTAAGGTGACGGATTATTTAATTCCTTGATCCCATCGTAATCGTGATCGGAGAAGTATTTGTCTTCGTGCGGGCTTTCATTTTTCATTTTTCACTTTTCGTTTTTCGTTTTTCGTTTGTTTTATTCGTTCTGTTTAACTCGTCTTTCTCGAATATGGCGGATTTGAATTTTATCAGATCTTTCTTAGGAATCATATAGGTGTAAATGACTACTCCAATAAATAATCCGACAAAAAGAATGATTCCAATAATGTAATACCACTGTATTCCATCAATTCCTGATAATGTTTCGCTAACAAATCCCATGGTGACCTTATTTTTTATCGTTTGCTGGTATTGATCCGGCAGGCGAGATATCTCTTCCCATTTTGTGCAGATAAGCAATCATAGCGATTACCTCTTTGGTAGGTTTGATATCTACACCTGCAAGTTTTAGCTCATCTGCTATTTTTTGCGCATCCGCCATAAATGAAGCAATAGCCTTATTGTCGAAACCTTCCTCATAAGGAACACCTAGCATTCTCATGGCTCTGATCTTACCAGGAAGCTCATTTACATTCACCTCCTTCTCCAGCAAGAATGAGTAAGAAGGCATAATGGATTTAGGAACGACCGTTCGTGGAGTAAGAAAATGATTATAATGCCAGATCGCAGTTTTATAAGTAGAACTACCCATGTATCCTGCTCTGGCAAGATCCGGTCCGGTGCGACGCGAACCCCATTGGAATGGATGATCGTACACAAACTCTCCGATTTTAGAGTATTCCCCATAACGGTCTGTTTCAAATCGCAAAGCACGAACCTGCTGTGAATGACAGTTGTAACAGCCGTTGGAAACATAAATATCTCTTCCTGCCAGCTCAAGTGGCGTGTAAGGTGTTACGGTTGATATAGTTGGAATATTGGACTGAATTTTCATCATCGGAATAATCTCTACCGCACCGCCAATTGCAAGGGCGATAAACATGAAGATGGCAAGTCTAACTCCTTTTCTTTCGAGCCAACGGTGTGGTGTCTCACCGGTTTCTTCCCGTGTTCCGGTATTCACCAATGCCGGAGCTTCGGCAGCTTCGTCCGGAACAATTTGACCTTCAGCGATGGTCTTTGCCATATTATACAGAAAAATAATAAAGCCGGAGAAATAAAGTAATCCACCGAGAATCCTAATGTGATACATTGGCAAAATGCGAATAGTGGTCTCCATGAAAATTGGGTAAGCCAGCAATCCGTCAGAATTATATTCCCGAAGCATCAGCCACTGGGTAATTCCGGCCCAATAAAGCGGAATGGCAAACAGGAGAATCCCCAATGTGGCAATCCAAAAATGTGTATTAGCCAATTTTTTTGAGTGAAGCGGAGTCCTGAAAAGTTTAGGTACCAACCAATATAACATACCAAATATGATACCGCCATTCCATCCCATCCCGGCTATATGAGTATGCGCAATGGTCCAATCGGTAAAATGGCTGATAGCATTGACACTCTTGAGCGACATCATCGGCCCTTCGAAAGTTGCCATACCATAGGCAGTTATGGCAATTACCATGAATTTTAATCCCGGATCATCTCTGACTTTATCCCAGGCACCACGCAAAGTCATCAATCCGTTGATCATACCTCCCCAGGAAGGGGCAATCAGCATGATAGAAAAAGTGACTCCTAAAGCCTGAACCCAGTCGGGGAGGGCATTGTATAAAAGGTGGTGAGGACCGGCCCACATGTAAAGAAATATGAGCGACCAGAAGTGAATGATCGAAAGTTGATAAGAGTAGATCGGTCGACCTGAGGCTTTTGGAAGATAATAATACATCAAACCGAGAAAGGGTGTTGTAAGGAAGAATGCAACGGCGTTGTGACCATACCACCATTGTACCACTGCATCCTGTGCTCCGGCATAGATCGGATAACTTTTGAGCAATGAAACAGGCAGCTCAATGGAGTTGACTACATGAAGAATTGTGACCCCGATAAAGGTTGCCAAGTACCACCAAACAGCAGCATAAATATGTTTTTCGCGGCGTTTGATGACGGTTCCAATCATGTTGGCTCCAAAGCAGAGCCAGGCAACAGCGATCAATAAGTCAATAGGCCATTCCAATTCTGCATATTCTTTGCCGGTCGTGAATCCAGACAGTAACGTTATGGCTGCCAATACGATGATGAATTGCCAGACCCAGAAATGGATTCTGCCAAGCATATCATTGAACAGCCTTGCTTTAAGTACTCTCTGAAGAGAATAGTAAATACCCGCGAACATGGCATTACCAATAAAAGCAAATATGACTGCATTGGTATGGACTGGCCTCACCCTTCCAAAAGAGATGAACTCTAATCCGAAATTGAGTGCTGGGAAAGCCAGCTCCAAAGCACCCACTAACCCCACCAGCAGAGCAACAGTACCCCAAACCAACGTGGCCAGGATGAAATTTTTTACAATTACATTGTCGTAATTAAATTTTTGTATTTCCATAAATCATGTTATCAATTTTTCAATCTTCAGTGCTATTGCGGATTGCCTGTATAGATTCTTCATCCCGTTCATTTTCCCATTAGCACATTTTTCTATTAGCACATTAGCATATTAGATCGTATGTTTGAAAAAGGCATAGGCCTTCATATAAAAGAAGACTAAATTTGAGTGACAGCAAAAAGTTAAACTTAAATTGAAGACCTATGCAAGCACAAGTTACGAAATTAGATTTTAC
>JBBQJE010000218.1:0-5993 GCA_038325635.1 Bacteroidales bacterium | reverse complement strand
TACGATCGTCCAACCGCCGCCTTCAACCATCATAGCCACCAAGTTTTTACCGATATCGTGCAAATCACCTTTAACGGTACCAATGATAAAGGTTCCTTTTGATTTCATTTGACCGGAAGCAAAAAACGGTTTAAGCTGAATCATGGAAGCCCCCATGGCCTTGGCAGACATTAGCATTTGAGGCACATAAATTTTATTCTCAGAAAATTTTTTACCAACGTTTCCCATAGCTGGGATTAAAGCATCTTCGAGAATACGTTGAGGATCAATTCCAGATTCCAATGCTTGTTGAGTCAACTCGGACGCACCAACCATTCCTCTTAACTGCGGAGGGAAAGGCGATTTCAGATCGATTTTTCCCATTTCAACTGCCTCAAGTAGCCTTTCAATTATCTCACTCATTATTTATCTGTTTAGTCATTCAATTATATAGAATAATGCAAAAATACCGATCATTCAAAACGAAATCAAATTCAATTTTTACTACTTTAGATGCGATATTAACATTTTTCGTCAATTCAGTGAAATATTTATCACTATGCCGGCAAAGTACGAACAGATAGTCTTAAAAGACGACGAGTCATTTTTTATAGGCATTTTTCAGGATAATCTTGAAAAGAGTACCTGGCATTATCACAATAACTTCGAGATCAGTTTTATCACGGAAGGAACTGGGAAAAGGATTGTTGCTGATTCGATCGAGGAATTTCAACCAGGAGATTTAGTATTTATTGGGAGAAACCTGCCTCACGTGTGGATAGCTGATAAGGAGCAAGGGGGATTAACGGACAGGACTCTGGAAATGGTTTTTCTTCAGTTCTCAGCTAACCTATTTTTTCCTCAACTACTTGCCTTACCTGAATTCAGGCAAGTAAAGAATGCGCTCGAAATGTCTGAAAGAGGAATACAGATTGTCGGGCAAACTTTGAATGAAGTTAGTGAGATCATGCTCCAACTTCCGTATCTAAAAAGCTTTGAACGTATGAATTACTTCTTTCGATTAATGGATATCATTGGGAGAAGCAATTCAAACATCCACCTGGCCAGTGAAGAGTACTTGAAAAAAAGATTCACTACCGGAAACAAGCGAATTGGCATTTTGCACGATTACCTCATGAATCATTACCGCGAGGATATTGATCTGAAACGATTGGCTGATCTGGTGAATATGGCTGAAGGATCGCTCTGCCGATTTTTCAAAATGAACGTGGGCGTCTCCATTTTTGACTACCTAAACCGGATTAAGGTCGAATTCGCCTGCAATTTACTGATGAACCACAACATGAATATGGTCGATGTTTGTTACGATAGCGGATTTAACAACCTCAGTCATTTCAATAAACAGTTTCGAAAACATGCAGGCGTGACCCCATCAGAATATCGAAAAACGAGGTAGAGTCGGGTAGAAATTCCGGCTCTTCCTATCCCCCCATTTTTGCATCGATCCCATATATGCGAAATAGTGCCACAGCCCGTGTTTGGGATTCGTTATCGGGTTCCTGAAACAGTTGAAACTCATCGGTTCTGCCAAGTTTTCCGTATTTTGTTTGTGCAATTTTATGGTATGGGAGGAGATTCACTTCTTTCATTTCGCCGGCTAATTCTGACACAAATCGAGCAGTTGCGGTAAGGTTGTCAATATCATCGTTAACGCCTCCTATTAAGGGGATTCGGATGATTATGTTCGCTCCGGTTTCGGCCAGGATTTTCAGATTAGTCAGAATTTTTTCGTTGGGAACACCGGTCCATTTTTTGTGCTTTTCCGAATCCATCAGTTTCAAGTCGAACAGGAATAAATCGGTACGTTTGGCCACCTCCAAAAGAACTTCGGTTGACGCTAATCCAGCAGTATCAACAGCCCGATGAATTCCGTGATTACCACATTCGTCGAGCAATGGTATCAGAAGATCAGGATGCATGAGCGGTTCTCCTCCTGAAAATGTGACTCCTCCGCCCGACTGATCAAAGAAGATCCGCTCCTTATGGATCTCCTTCATGATATCACTAACTGACATTATATGGCCTGACATTTCAATGGCTTTGGTCGGACAAACGAGCGCACACTGACCTGATAAATGACATGAATCTAAATCAGTCACAATGCCATCCGGATTCAAGGTTAGGGCTTTCTCCGGACAGGCAATCACACAAGTTCCGCATTTGATACATCTACCCGGTGCATACATCCGCTCCAAAGCAGTTGAAATACCTTCCGGATTGTGGCACCATTGGCAATTAAGGTTACATCCCTTCAGGAAGACAACGATCCGAATACCTGGGCCGTCGTTAATCGCATAACGCTTGATGTCAAATATATATGACGTAACTCCAACCACTTTTAAGTTTGCATCAGAATCCATCATTTTCAGTTCTTTCGATGACTTCCTGTTGGAGGTCGGCATTCATATCGTTAAAATAATCGCTATATCCAGCCATGCGAACCATCAAATCTTTGTAATCTGAAGGACATGCCTGCGCTGCGAGTAAGGTGGCTGTGTCCACAATATTAAATTGAACATGGTGACCACCCAGGGTAAAATAGCTTCGCACCAGCTGTCCAAGATTAACAATATCTCCTTCTTTTTTTAGCAATGTCGGCAAAAATCGAAGATTCAATAAGGTACCTCCGGATTTTACATGATCGAATTTTGACATCGATTTCACTACCGCGGATGGTCCGTGCGTATCAGCTCCGTGCGATGGCGATGTGCCGTCAGATATTGATTTTCCTGCCAATCGACCGTTTGGAGTCGCTCCCATCACCTTTCCAAAATAGACATGGCAGGTGGTAGAAAGCATATTCAGATGATAGTACCCACCGGGTTTGATGTTGGGTTTTCCGTCGATTGCCTCAACCAGATCGTTGTATACTTTCACAGCCACGGAATCGGCATAATCGTCGTCATTTCCAAAGAAAGGTGTGCGGTTAATAATGGTCTGGCGCAACACTTCCTCTCCTTTGAAGTCGCTCCTAACAGCCTCTAAAACACGATCCATCGAATAGGCCCGATCTTCGAAAATATGTTTCTTAAGTGCTATCAGACTATCAGTTGTGGTTCCCAGTCCGCAACATTGAATGTAGCTGGTGTTGTAACGAGGTCCACCGTCGTAGTAATCTTTTCCCTTCGAAATGCAATCGTCGATAACAACTGAAAGGAATGGCGCCGGTGAATATTTCGCAAACATCCGATCAATGTAATTACTCACCCGCATCTTCAGATCGACCACATAATTAAGCTGTTTCAGGAAGGCATCGTAAAGATCCTGATAGTTCTTGAAAGTCCGCGGATCACCAGTTTCCGGTCCAACCCGAATGCCGGTAACCGGATTGATGCCATTGTTTAGCATTACTTCCAGAATCTTTGGAACATTTAGATAGCCGGTAAGCAGGTATGCTTCCTTGCCAAAAGCACCAACTTCGATGCAACCGCTGCAACCACCTTCGCGTGCATCCTGCAGTGATTTCCCATGGCGAAGCAACTCTTTCACATAGATATCCGGATTAAAAACGGATGGATAACCATGTCCCTGGCGGATAACCCGGGTGGCAGCATGCAGAAATTTATCGGGAGTTATGTTGCTAATGTGCACAGAGCTACCCGGTTGAAGGATGTGCAGTTCCTCGATGATCTCCAACATGATATAGGAAATTTCACTGGTGCCGTCGCTGCCATCACTTTGGATTCCGCCGATGTTAATATTGGTAAAGTCGTTGTACGTACCGCTTTCGCGGGCAGTGATGCCAACCTTTGGAGGAGCAGGATGATTGTTGACTTTGATCCAAAAACACGAAATCAGCTCCTTGGCCTGTTCGCGTGTAAGGGAACCATCCTCAATTCCTGACTCGTAAAATGGGGCAAGATGCTGATCAAAATGCCCGGGGTTCATGGCGTCCCAGCCATTCAGTTCAGTTATCGTGCCCAGGTGGACAAACCAATACATCTGAATGGCTTCCCAAAGCGTACGCGGGGCATGGGCAGGCACCCTCCGGCAGACCTCCGCAATTTTCAAGAGTTCCTCTTTCCTGGAAAGATTGGGTTCGCGGAGAGCCATTTCTTCCGCCAATGCTGCGTGTCGTTCGGCAAAAATGATGACGGCATCGCACGAAATATCCATCGCCTTCCATTCTTCCGCTTTGTCTGTAGCATCGGGATCGTTCAAATAATCCAGTGAATTTAATTTATCAGCGATATCCTGCTTAAAATCGAGCATCCCTTTTTGGTAGATTTTTCCGTCCAATGTGGTATGACCTGGCGCACGCTGCTCCATAAATTCCGTAAACATTCCGGCTTCGTACGCCAGTCGCCACTCGCTTGGCACATGACTAAAGATCCTTTCACGCTGGGTTTTACCTTGCCAATAAGGAATCACTTCACGAGAATATGTGTCAATATCAGCCTGACTAATGGTATATCGTTGCAATTCCCGGGTATTCAGTACATGCAAATCTTCGGCACTATGACAGGTCAATTCAGGGAAGGTCGGAACACATTTGGGTTTCGGACCGCGCTCACCCACAATTAATTCGCCTTCGCCAAGATAAATTTCCTTTTGCTTGCAATAATCGAAAAAATTGGCTGCACGGAGGACTGGAATTGACATTTTTCCGAAGTTTTCTTTGTAGAAAGCGGTTTCGTGCAATGCACGTTCGATGGTTAAGCTTGGTTCTGTTTCGAAACTAAGCTTCCTGAGTTTTTGAATCCGTTCGTTCATTCCGGGACCAATCTTCGCAGTTTCACCCGATTGATAGAAATTTCCCTCACTGGATGCAGGCCGGATAGGCGTTTGGGCATGCTGAATTATCTTTTCAAACACAATTGGTAGAGATATAAGTTATGAGACAGGAGATATGAGATGACCGGTGATTGGAACCGGAAGAAAAAAGTGACGACTGGTCTAAATGTAAAACATCAGACAACTGAATAATCGTCTGTATGTTTTAACGAGGGTAGAGATGGATCCCAGACTTTCCATAGGATGAAATAGAAAATGTTTTGAAATTCTGTCAACAAAAATAAGTAAAAATATTAAATTCGCATCTCAACCTGATACGTATGAAAAATTTCAATCCATTCGTCCTGGCAATTTGCCTGTTTCTTTTTCTTTTCATTAGCCCATGGAGTCCGGCACACGCTAAGAAAAATATTCCATCCAAAGCATTTTCAGCGGATCTGATTGTATATGGCGGTACATCTGCCGGGATAATTGCAGCAGTGGAGATGGTGCAATCCGGCAAAACGGTGATTGTGGTTTCGCCCGATACACACCTCGGAGGACTCACTTCCGGCGGATTAGGTTTTACCGATACCGGCAATAAATCTGTTATCGGCGGACTTGCCCGCGAATTTTACCATCGGGTATGGAAATATTACAATGAACCTACTACATGGAAATGGCAGAAGCAGAGTGAATTTGGGAATAAGGGTCAAGGAACAGTCGCGATGGATGGTGAAAGCCGAACGATGTGGATCTTTGAACCTAGCGTCGCCGAGAAAGTTTTTGAGGATTTAGTGAAAGAGAATAGCATCAAGGTATTTCGTAATGAGTGGCTGGATCGGCGAGACGGCGTGATCAAAAAAGAGGGTAGAATTATATCCTTCAAAACCTTATCAGGAAAGTCCTTCAGCGGGAAAGTATTCATCGATGCTACTTATGAAGGAGACCTGATGGCTTCTTCCGGAGTATCTTATGTGACAGGGCGCGAAGCGTGCGAAGTTTTTAACGAATCCTGGAACGGGATTCAGGCAGATATTGAACCCAGAGGACATTTTTTCAAGATGAAAATTGATCCTTACAAGATTCCTGGCAAGAAAGAGAGCGGATTAGTGTATGGAATCTCAGACGAACCAATCGCACCGAATAAAACCGGTGATAAAAAATTACAGGCGTATTGCTACAGGGTTTGCATGACGAACAATCCGGAGAACCGATTACCCTTCCCCAAACCGGAAAAATATGATCCAGCAAATTATGAATTAATGGGTCGGCTTCTG
>JBBQJE010000217.1:0-5993 GCA_038325635.1 Bacteroidales bacterium | reverse complement strand
TGATCTGGTGCGGGTTACAGTTCAGGGAATCCGAGAAGCAGAAAATCTTAAAAATATAACCAGCGAACTTAAGCTCAGAGGGTATGACCAACCGTTGTGTGCGGATATTCATTTTAATCCTTCAGCAGCGGAGATAGCTATCCGGAATGTCGCGAAAGTGAGAATCAACCCCGGAAATTTCTACGATAAAAGAGCGGTATTTGTCAAACTGAATTATACTGATGAGGAGTATCGGTTGGAGCTTAAGAAAATTGAAGAACGTTTTATCCCTTTTATTCGGGATTGCAAATCGTATGGAACAGCCCTGAGGATTGGTGCCAATCAGGGGTCATTGTCTGATAGGATTATGAGTAGATACGGTGACACTCCTGCCGGAATTGTTGAATCCGTTATGGAATTTCTACGAATTTGTAAAACAGAAGATTATCACAACATTGTCATTTCAATAAAGTCGAGTAACACCCGCATGATGGTTTATACTGTCCGACTTATGAACTACAGGATGAGACTGGAAGATATGAACTATCCTTTTCATATTGGTGTAACCGAAGCCGGTGAAGGAGAAGATGGGCGAATTAAATCGGCTGTTGGTTCTGGCGCACTTTTTGCGGATGGTATTGGCGATACCGTTCGTGTTTCGCTAACCGAAGACCCCGCTGAGGAGATTCCATTTGCCCGTAAATTGGTTGATATTTTCAGGGACCGCGAAAAGCATGCTCCAATTACCGCACCGATGGTGGCGCAGACAAATCCTTTTGAATACGAGCGCAGGTCTAACCGCCCAATCAATGACATTGGTGGAAAGAAGGCCGTAATCGTAGTAGCCAACTTGAAAGATTACAGTTTGGATGAAATCAAGACGATCAGTTCAGGAACTGAACCAGATTATTTTTACGATGGAAAATCAATAATCGACCGTTTTGGTAAAGAATTTCCCATTTTGTCTTTGGAAGAATATCTGTTCAATGATTTCTATTCCAATCAGATGCGCTTTGTGAGAGTAAACAAAGCCGAATATGATCGTTTCAAAGAACAGAATCCGGAGACCATCGAAAAATTGAAAAGGGAGCGTAAGATGGTTTTGATAATGGAAAGCAATAATCTAAATAGTTTTGCCGAAATGCGTGCTTTCTTTTTGGAACTTGATGCACATATCTGCAAGATTCCGGTTATACTACATCGTTCGTACAAGAACAATAATTACGAAGATTTGTTGATAAGAGCATGTACTGATCTTGGCGGATTGCTTATCGATGGTTATGGTGATGGTATTTTACTTTCAAATGAAGGGAATATTGGCTATAATGAATTGAAGAATTTATCCTTCGGAATTTTACAGGCCAGCAGGATGCGGGTTACAAAAACTGAATTTATCTCGTGCCCGGGATGCGGCAGAACCTTATTCGATTTGCGCGAAACGGTGGCAGAAATCAAACGGAATTTTAGTCATCTTAAAAATCTTAAGATTGGGGTGATGGGCTGTGTTGTCAATGGTCCGGGTGAGATGGGAGATGTCGATTACGGTTATGTTGGTGCAGGAAAGGGAAAGATCAATCTTTACAAGGGGCAGAAATTGATACAACGGCATTTATCGACAGAGCATGCTGTTGAAGAGTTGAAAAAGCTAATTAAGGAGAGCGGTGAGTGGAAAGAACCGAAGAAGTGAGATGTGATCTCCTAGATATGAGGCATGAGAGATAAGACATGAGATATGAGATATAAGACATTAGATATAAGATTGCGCCCCGAAAGTATAGGAATTGCCAAATGATTGAAAACATTCTATTTGACTTAGGTGGAGTGCTGCTGACTTTAGATATGCAAAAAACGACTGAAGCTTTTTTGCATCTAGGTTGGAAAGAAACGGAATGGGAGAGTATCGCACAAAGCAGTCAGTTGTTATTTAAAAATCTGGAGGTAGGCAGAGACAATTCGGCAATATTCAGAGAAAATGTTAGGGGAATGCTCCACGAAAATCCTACCGACGAACAAATAGACCATGCTTGGAATGCCATGTTAATTGGCTTCCCTGAAGGAATTGTAAACTATCTCAACGAGCTAAAATCCAAATACAAACTATATCTTTTAAGCAATACAAATGAATTACACTTGAAAAGATTCAGGGAGATCTTTCAAAACTCATTTGGTTACAGCTTTGATTCGCTATTTGTTAAAGCCTATTATTCTCACGAAATAGGATACCGGAAACCTGAAAAGCAGGCCTACCTATCCGTATTGGAAGATGCTTCACTCTCTCCTGAAAATACCGTTTTTGTGGACGATTTGAAAGTAAACACAGAATCAGCAGCGCTGCTGGGAATGCAGGTACTTCCTATCGAGGCTGGCACGCTGATGCAACATTTACCCAGGTATCTGGAAAGAATGAAGAATGAATAGTGAAAAATAGAAGAAGTGCTTTTTCCATTTTTCACTATTCATTCTTCATTCTTTCTCGTAATGCTTTTTCCTGGTCGCCTGACCAATATTTACAATCAAGCTGAATGAAGACCGAGGAATAAGGAATTATTTCTTCCGTTTTAAGGACAATAATCTTAAAAAGCTTTGAGGCCTTGTCAATTTTGACGAATACAGTGTCATGCAGAAGGGTTTGTGGTTCAATGCCTCTAAGGTTGTTATGTAATGTCTTTTTGTAATTTTCGATATAAGGAACCATTTGGGGAGTTATGTATTCCAATTCTTTATCGGTAAAGATAGTTGGTTTGACATGTAACGATCGATCGATCTTCTGCAGTGTAAATTGAAGAACATCCTGTAGCGATTCTCCGGTATTGATAACCGTAATACCTGTGGCTGTCTGCGCCGGAAATGCCTTATCAACCACGAGTATCCAGTTTCTATGGCCAAGCAATGGAATTTCTGAACTGAGTTGTTCCTTCCAACTCCTTTCCGGAGTAGTGGACTTTCCTGGTAAGATTAAATCGCAGGAGCTACAACAAAGGGAAAGAAGAAGTAAAAAGAGGTAAATTTTATTCATGATCGATTTATTTTCATGATGGAAATTGAACAGTTGAAATTAATTCATTGAAACCAGATTAAATGGTTCAAATAGACCATAATCCAGCAGAAAATACTGGTTTATGCCTGGTTGGGTTGCAGGAGCCGTGTCCCAATCTCCGGGACCGATAATCCATTTTCCGGCACTGCTTTTGTAGAAGAATCCGAAAGTATTTTTCAGACTTCCAATCACTTCAACGGCGATGGTGTTCTCTTCAGACTTAAGTTCGGCAGAAAGTTCCAGTTCGTATGGAGATGAAGTTATTATTCCGGCTTTTTCTCCGTTCACATAGACAACTGCCATCGTTCCATTCCAGCGGTTAAGTCTAATCGTATAGTGCTTTGTGTTTTGCAACGTCCTGTATTTCTGAGTGTACAGCGCTTTTTGTGAATAGAATGGTAATCCCTGTGATTTCCACGAACCCAGTTCAGTTAATGAACCGTTGGTTATTTCAAATCCTTGTTTCAAGGAATTTAGTTTGAAACGGCCAACCAGGTATGCTGGCATGATCTCGGCATGCACTGACATCTTTTCTGCTCTCAATGATAGTGTATTGGCTCCGGTTTTGAGATTATCCCCAACCGGGAAACGGAAGAACTCACGGTCGATCCACCATTTGTCCGTTTTTGAAAGCTTGACACCATTGAGATATAGATCCCAAATTTCGGGACGTTCAATTACGACATCCAAGCTTGACAATAGTTTCAGGTCGGCCTTTGCAGCCACATTAAAATGATAGGTAACTTCAAATCCCGAGCCGGTTTTAAAGGTATCCAAAGCCATGTAATCTTGTTTGTATTGTATTTTGTGCTGCCAGGGATTGCCCATTTTGAAACCGCTGCTATCATAGAGTGCATGCATAGCTTTCATGAAATAAGTCTCTTTTAAATCAAGCTTCTTTCCTTTCAGATCGACATAATCCAGTACCAGTATATTATCTGCTTCCTGCTTGACTATTGTTTCGACCTGTTCACTGACTAATTGCTCTGTTGCATTGGAGTTTTCCTCTGTAGCAGGTAGTGATGCCAGAGAAGATGCGGCCACTGCTGAGGTATTGGATTTTGTCAGATAGTAGAGAGCGCTTCCTATCGGTGAAAGTTCTAGATCGAAAATAATTTGACCATTCTCGGATTTGATTGGGACCAGTGTACTTTTCCCATTCGTGAGATCCATTTTTATCAGACTTTTGCCATTGCCGGTAATAGTTGCCGACACGGTTTGAGTTGTATCTGTGTTGACAAAAAAGAGCAATTCTCCGTCCTTAAGAATTCTCCGCTGGTGGTATAGTTCGCCGGTCATTGGCAATGATTCAGTGATGTCAAAATCCGGATCGATCAATGCGGCTCTTGCTTTATCTTCCACGGGAGTTTCCGCAAAGATCCATTGTTTGCGAAATGCCGTCATCAATTCCGTATTTAGGCTGCTTTCGACGCCATCTACTCGTGGGATATTTTTTGTAAAAGAGAGAATACTCCCACCTTCCAACAAGTATTCTTTCAATAGTTTATGGGTGTTTTGATCCAGATTTTCCATGGTAGCCGGTATCACAATCAGGTTGTAAGAACGTTTACCAACTGCCATTTTGCCATTTTTAACTGAGCCAATCGTACGAAGAACCAATTCGGAACCTAAATCATACTCGTAATGAGCTCTTTCCAACTGAAAGACAAACCTTTTAAAATCGTTTTGAATGGTATCAATTCTTGCATTTTTCACTTTGCGTGAGAAATAGCTCCAGGCAGTTGTGTTTGGTTGAAGAACTAAAGTTCTGTTAATCTGCTCACCTGAAGACATGGCCAGTGAAATTCGTCCGATATAGTCGCCCATGGTTTTGTAGTTTTCCCACCAAGGTTCGTGGTAGGAGAAGCTCGGCGGATAATCGAATTTGCGAACTCCTTTCATGGTGAAATAGGAAAGGTGTTGATTCACAAAGTTGACTCCTAGAACTACTTCCCAGTCGACCAGCCTCTTGAAATTGGCGAAATTGATCTCCCAACCTGCTCCACCATAGGTTTCGCTCAACATGCGGTTATGGCCGCCTTGATTGGCGGCACTGTGTAACTCACGAATGGCCCGGGTATTTCCAAATTGACCACCTAAACCTCCTGGAGTATAGGTATTGCCAAGCATGTCTACACCAGGTTGCTGATGATAAATGTAAAAAGCGGCTTCGTCTGAACCATCCGTTGGCTTTGGCCAGCCATGTTCCCAGTAGTGACCGGTCCAGGCAAGATTGTTGTCTTCGCAATATTTGTTCCATGGTTTGGCCCATCGGTCAACAAACATTTCAAGAAGAACGGTATAATAATCGTGACGAATTTTTTTCCAATTTCCGATTTCATCAACCAGGGAAGGTAGATTAATCTTCAAATCATAGCCAAACCGTTTTTGAAATTCGTCGTACAAATCGGGTGTCCATCGGAAGGAACTTCTGGAGCCCAACGCTGCTTCCAGGTTTGGTTCATCCGTGAAAATACCAGGCAATGTGTTCCCAAAATCGGCTTTATTGTATTTTTCATACCCTTTCATGGTAATCTCCATGAATTTTTGGGTAACGCCTTTATACAGAAGATCAACATAGGGAAAATTTCCCATCCAATAGCCCTTTTTGCTGTATGTTTTGGTGAAGAGATAATATTTTCCCAGTTTTCCTTCCTCCTCTTTTAAGCTAGCTGTAATATCTTTGAATTTTTCGTTATCAAGCTTCAGAACAACCTCATATTTAATTGTATCCGTCTTCAGCGTATCCTGAATCTGGCAACTTAAACCGGAGCCATGGGAATATGAATCGGGCATCTCTGCGGGCACATGACCGCCGGCGAAACCACTGGGATAGCTGTTTTCGTCGTAAATCCACACTTTCATACCGAGTTCTTTCCCTTTTTTCACGGTGTAGTCAAAAAGGTGATTCCAATCTTCCGAGATGTATTCCGTGATTAAACCAGGTCTGGGGTGTACAAAAATGCCTCCCAGTCCG
>JBBQJE010000216.1:0-6039 GCA_038325635.1 Bacteroidales bacterium | reverse complement strand
GTCATATTCATCAACCTGAAATGAGAGAAATTCAGGTCGATCATAAAACAGTAAATTACCTTAATTCTGGCGATTGGATCGAAAATCTTACCTCTTTGGAATACAATAAAGGGTCATGGCGAGTTTTTAGCTACAGAAAGGATTTTGTTGAACAACAAGATGTGGTAGAAGCCGAATTTGAAAAAATGGTAGATCTTGAAGTGAAAGATCTGTTTAAAAACATGTTAATCGAGTTTCACCATTAAATTTTCTTCAAAAATTAGTATCGATACTGCGATGAAAGTATTATATGCAATTCAGGGTACAGGAAATGGTCACCTCAGCCGGGCGCTGGAAATTATTCCTCACTTGCAAGATTTCTGCCAGTGTGATATTCTTATCAGTGGTACTCAGTGTGATTTAGACCTCGGTATGCCTGTAAAATATCGTTTAAAGGGTTTTAGCTTCATTTTCGGGAAAAGCGGAGGAGTTGATTATTGGAAAACTTTTGAAAAATTCAAATTTAGAACATTAGTGAAGGAAATTTCCGACCTGCGAGTTGAAGACTATGATTTAGTGATCAATGATTTTGAGCCGGTATCTGCCTGGGCGTGTTTTTTTAAAAAGGTCCCAATTCTGGGATTGAGTCATCAAGGATCTTTCCGCAGTAATCATGTGCCAATACCCGAAAAGAAAGATCATTTTGGAGATTTTATTCTTAGAAATTATGCACCGGTATCAGCTAATCTGTGTTTTCATTTTAAATCGTACGATAAGAATATCTATACCCCGGTTATTCGAAAACAAATTAGAGAGAGTAAGGTCGCTGAATTAGACTATTATACTGTTTATTTACCTTCTTATGACGATGATCATTTGTTGAAAATCCTTTCTCTTTTCAAAGACACCCAGTGGCACTTATTTTCTAAACATACATCCGGGGACTATATTGAAGGAAATGTGAAAGTGAGTCAAATTTCCAATGATGCATTTGTAGCAGACATGGCAAAATCGAAAGGCGTTTTGTGCGGTGCAGGATTTGAAACTCCTGCAGAAGCACTATTTTTAAGAAAAAAATTGATGGTAATCCCCATGCGCGGACAGTATGAACAGCAATGCAATGCTGCTGCCTTAGAAGAGATGGGTGTTCCTGTTATTAAAATGTTGAATGATAGCCAATTTGCAAGAATAAGTGTATGGCTCAATTCAACTGCGAAAATTGAAGTTAACTACCCGGATGCTACAAGGTCAATAGTTCGTCGCATCCTTGAACTTGATGTTCAGCGGATTTTGCATAAGAATAAATGGTCCTCAGGCTATCAATTGACACTCGAAAAAACTGGTCAGCGCCGTGTGGCCTTTTAGCCTTTACCCTTGTGGAATTCTCATCTTATTGATTATTTTTGTGGCTCATAAAATTCAGTCGGATATTCTGAGCTGAATGTTCAAAAATCTGAAACGAGCAGTTATCAATGTTGCCCCTTTGGTGAAATTTAGTGAACTGTGAGTTCCGGCAGACCTTTGAAAATAATTAATTACTTATGCAATCGTTTTTATGGAGTTACATACCATTAATCATCTACGGGAACTTGAAGCTGAATCTATCTTCGTCATACGTGAAGTAGCCGCTCAATTTGAAAATCCCGTGATGCTTTTTTCCGGGGGTAAAGATTCAATCGTGATGTTCTTTTTGGCAAGAAAGGCATTCTATCCGGCAAAAGTTCCTTTTCCGCTGATGCATATTGATACGGGCCATAATTTTGAAGAAACCATTACCTATCGGGATAAAATTGCCGATGAGACCGGTACTAAAATGATCGTCAAATATGTTCAGAATTCGATCAATATCGGCAGGGCCGTTGAAGAGAAAGGTGTGAACGCGAGCAGAAACATTCTGCAAACCGTTACTTTACTCGATGCTATTGAAGAAATGAAGTTTGATTGCGCCATGGGGGGCGGTCGACGGGATGAAGAAAAAGCCCGTGCTAAAGAACGTTTTTTCTCGCACCGCGATGAATTTGGTCAATGGGATCCCAAAAACCAACGCCCCGAGCTTTGGAACTTATTTAACGGAAAGAAACACATTGGCGAACATTTCAGAGTATTTCCAATAAGTAACTGGACAGAGATGGATGTGTGGCAATACATTCTAATGGAGAACCTTCCAATGCCAAGCCTTTATTTTACACATGAGCGTGAGGTTTTCTGTCGTGATGGTGTCTGGTTGGCTACAGCCCCTTTTATGCAATTGAAACCGGGTGAAAAGGCTGAAGTTAAGCGGATTCGCTGCCGCACAATTGGAGATATTACTTGTACCGGTGTAGCCTTGTCGGAAGCTAATACCCTGGAAGAGATCATCCAGGAAGTTGCTTCCAGCCGTGTCACCGAACGTGGTGGGCGAGCAGACGATAAGCGCTCGGAAGCAGCGATGGAAGACCGAAAAAAAGAAGGGTATTTTTAGATATGAGATATAAGACATAAGCCATGAGATAAAACCGGAAACTAATGGCTTAAGTCTTGTTTGACATGTATTTTTGAAAAAAGTAGAAATGATATTTTTTTAGAATGACAGATAAAGTAATTGCACAACCATCCGGCAAAGAGATCGGATACCTTGATATGGAGCTGCTTAGGTTCACCACAGCCGGAAGTGTGGATGATGGGAAGAGCACTTTGATTGGACGTTTATTATACGATAGCAAAGCGATATTTGAGGATCAGATGGAGGCTATTGAAAGGGCTAGTGTCAGCAGGGGAGAAGAGGTAAATCTTGCCTTATTGACCGATGGACTTCGGGCCGAAAGAGAGCAAGGAATCACTATCGATGTTGCTTATCGCTATTTTGCTACCCCTAAAAGGAAATTTATTATTGCAGACACGCCTGGACATATCCAATATACCCGAAATATGGTGACTGGTGCATCCACAGCAAATGCTGCGGTAATTTTAATTGATGCCCGCAACGGTGTAATTGAACAGACTCGCAGACATGCTTATATTGCAGCACTTTTACAGATCCCGCACGTAGTTGTATGTGTCAATAAAATGGATTTAGTAGATTTTTCACGAGAGATTTTTGAAGCTATTAAGACAGATTTTACGGAAGTAGCACATAAACTTGGGAACAACGATGTCCATTTTATTCCAATTAGTGCAAAATTGGGTGATAATGTGGTTGACCCATCCCAAAATATGCCTTGGTACTCAGGATTGACTTTTATCGGTTTGATGGAAACAATACCGGTAGGGGGTGATCATAATTTCAAAGATCCGCGTTTTCCGGTGCAGTACGTTATCCGTCCTCAATCGGATCAATTTCACGACTACCGCGGATATGCTGGTCGGGTGGCAGGTGGAATTTTCAGGGTTGGACAGGAGGTTGTGGTATTACCCGGCGGACAGAAATCTACCATTGAAGGAATTGATTTAGGTAAAGATTCGCTTCAACTGGCGTTTGCTCCACAATCGGTTACCTTGCGTTTAGCGCACGAGATTGATATCAGCAGAGGTTCAATGATTGTTGATGCAGTAAATCAGCCGAACCAAAGTCAGGAGATTGATTTAATGGTATGTTGGTTAAGCAGCAAACCACTGCAGCACAAAGGTAAGTATCTTCTTAAACACACCTCCAATGAAATGAAGTGCGTCATCACCGATGTGGCTTTTAAGGTTAACATCAATTCTCTGGAGGAAATTTATGACGACACAACAATTGGACTGAACGAAATTGCCAAAATTTCCATCAAGACTACCCGACCAATATTTTTTGATTCTTACAAAAAGAATCGTGATACCGGTAGTCTAATTTTGATCGACCAAGCCACCAACAATGTGGTAGGTGCAGGAATGATTTTATAAAACAACAATGGCCGCAAACGCGGCCATTGTTGTTTTATAAAATTAGTTGAAACTGCTTACATTCTCATCGCAAGAGTGAAGAGTAATTCACTTCTAAGTGAATGATATTTAACTGGATCTACATTGACTCCATCAACTTGATAGGAGTACATGAAATTTGTTTTGTCGCCCAAACTGTAAGTCATATCCAATGAAAATTTTCCTGCACGATAACCGATACCGCCGCTGTATGTCTTGAATTTGTAATCCGTATTTGGTTGTGAAACTCCATAAGCATTTGCTTTGTATGGATTACCAAGCAATTCCATTCCGCCTCTTAAGCTAAATGCTTCGGTTAGACGGTATTCAGCTCCAATTCGTATATTGCTGACAGAACTGTAGACTGATTTAATGTCACCATTTTCAACACTGAAATTGTCACCACTAGTTGCACCTTTGTATTTCATGGAAGTGTAGTCAACATATTCATAGTCAAAAGATATGATCCCCTTTTTTGCAAATTGATAAGCCACACTCCCAATTGCCCGCAAAGGTGTTTGAAAATTATATTTGTAATTTCCAATAGGAGATTGTTCATTATGCGCACCGTCTGCATCAGAACTTACGCCTTTAAGGTTGGATGTCATACCCGAACTGTAAGACTCTTTAATGTTAAAAAAGGTAGGGGTATGAACTGCAATCCCAATTCGAAGAACTGGAATCGGACGATAGATGGCTCCAATTTTAAAATTGTAGCCTACTCCTGAAGTTCTTGAGTTATTTGAATAATCAAATCTTCCCCAATTACCTGAAGTTGTATTGGCATTATTTTCACCACTTTCACTGAACAATTTTGCTTCGTCGTAGAAAAGATCCTGCATTCCTATGGTTGCTCCGAGGTAAAAATTATGGTTAAAGTTTGCTCCAAAGGAGGCAATGTATTCATTGATATAGCCTTCATGACTGATAATTTCAGTTTGCTTAACCGTTTCATTAGGAAGCAGCCATGCATTATATTTATTATCTCCTGAATTTGGATTAGCTACATCCATTAAATAGTTTTCCCAAGCAAGTTTGCTTTCCCAAGGGATTCCGCTATTATAAGGATCATAAGTATCGGTAGAAACCAAGTCCTGGTAATTTATTCCATTGGTGTTTTGTGCAAAAGCATCCATTCGGGAGTGTGGCGAATTCGCAGCGCTGGCTATACTACTCTGATTAAAGTTTGCTAAACGGTTGAAACCTAATCCAAAATTAAATGAAATCAAACCAGAGGAGTTACCGTTTATTGGAACGACAGATACATATCCCAGATTTTTGAAATTTAAGTTGTTATTGTTATCCTGGTTAATGTTTCCCTGATAAGTAGTTTCCGTTTTATTTTGATTTAAAATACTTATTGATGTTGAAACCTCACCTCGTTGATATATACCGATACCAGCCGGATTGATGCTTAAAGATCCAAAGTCACCTCCTAAGGCTCCAAAGGCATTTCCCATGGCGCGTGAACGGGCTGTTGACCCATAATTTTGTTGTGAAAAGAGAATAGCATTATCTACGTATTGTGCACATAAATAGGATGTTATTCCTAGAAATATTAAAATTGTAAAGTATAATTTTTTCATGACAAGTAATTTTTACTGTTTATTGTTCGACTCAAAGAATCGCTATACTGAATTATCTGTTTCGGCCTGAACCACCACTGCTGCTTCTGGAACCGCCTCCTGAGCTGCCACTGCTGCTTCCACCTGTATTTCCTGAACTTCCGCTATTGTAGGAAGGTGATGGCGCAGAATAACTTCTGGAAGGAGAACTGGATTCAACAGATCTGGAAGGGGAGTTCCCATTATTGTAGCTTCTACTTTCAACTGAACGTGAAGGGGAACTGCTCGCGGCTCCTCGTTGATAACTGCTGCCGGATGATTGTGATCTCACGGTTCCTGTGGTTCCACTTCCAGAACTTTGCGGCCTGGAGTAACGACCTGATTGGGAATTACCGTTTTCATTTCGAGGAGTTGAATATTGCCTTGTTGATCCATTGTTATAAGAAGGTTGAGTATTCATCCTTGGTCTATTGTAAGTGGGTGTATAATTACTTCCACTTGTTACAGCTCTTGAAGGCGATCCTGCTGAATTAACAGAGCCGTTCCCTTGAGCATTATTGGAGTTAGAGCGGCGAAGATTTGAAATTGCTGCACCTCTTCCAATATTCTGAGTATTGTT
>JBBQJE010000215.1:0-6057 GCA_038325635.1 Bacteroidales bacterium | reverse complement strand
CCTCTTCCCATTCCGAACAGAGAAGTTAAGCCCGTCAGCGCCAATGGTACTGCGAAAGTGGGAGAGTAGGTCGCCGCCAACTTAAAACCAAGCCCCGGTTCATCCTTTTGAGCCGGGGCTTACTTATGGAGAAAGAAGATGCGAAGACCGGAGGATGTGTAGTTTTTTTCTAAGAAAAAAATAAATGGCTAAAATAATAGTAACCCGGCAATTCCTGCGAAGGGTATCATATACACTACATTCACTTTAAATTTCAATAGCAGGATCAGAACAACCAGAAAGATTAGCGCTGATGGCCAGATCATTTCTACTCCTTTCCCTACTGTGAATGCTGCCGAAAAGATCATTCCGATAATGGCAGGTCTCATTCCTTTAAATATTGCGGTAATTACATTTGAATCCTTAATCTTTTTTAGAAATCCGGATAAGATGATCATCACAAATCCTGGTGGGAAGAATATTGCAAGAGTTGCCGTAAATGCTCCAAGATAACTTGCTACCCGATATCCGATAAATGTTGCTGTGATAATTACAGGGCCAGGAGTAATTTGTCCCATGGCAATTGCTTCTGCAAATTCTTTTGTAGTCAACCAATGGAACCCATCTACAATGACAGCCTGCATGGCAGGCACTATAACATATCCACCGCCAAAGAGTGTTAGACTCATCCCTGTAAAAGTCAGAAAAATAGTTTTGTTTAGTTTGTACCATTCAAATTGATCTACTCCAAATAGTTTGATTGCAATTGCTGATATCGTAAGGGTAAATAATGCAACGCCTGCATAAATCAATGCCTTTTTATAATTAAATGAAAATTCTTCTTTTGGTACGGGTTTTCTAATTATGCCAGGAACCATATAGAAGAGGTATCCGACCGAAGCGCTGGTAATAATAACGATAAGTGTAGCGAAAAAGGAATGAATTGTTAATAAGCAGATTGCCGATAATACGCATATCACTATTTGTTTGTAATCTTTCACCTGCTTTTGGGCCATGTTGATTGCAACACTCAAGATAACAGCTACAATAGCTGGCAATATTCCCAGAAAGAATTTGTTAAAAATGGGTAATTCGCCATAAGTAGAATAAACAGTGCCTAATCCAAGAATTAAGAAAAATGAAGGAAGAATAGTTGCCACCAGACAAATTATGGCTCCTTTGATACCCCGAAGCTGAAAACCGATATAAGTTGCCACATTGATAGCTACAGCACCAGGTAAAACCGATGCTAAAGATATTCCATCTAAAACTATTTCTTCGTTGATTACTTTATCTTTATCAACCAGTTGTTTTTTCATGACAGCAATGAGTGCCATAAAGCCTCCCCATGATATTGATCCAATCTTTATAAAGGTTAAAAACAGATACTTATACGATATTTCTTTATTATCATGCATCGTTGAAAATTGATTGTCTAATTTTTTTAAATTCAGACCAAGGTAATTATTTTCAATTTACGAGATTCAAGTGAACATTTTTTGAGGATCAGTAAAATTTAGTATTAAGTCTATAGTAAGGAATTTGGTAAAAGCTATATTTACATTCAAATCTATTAACTACTGTGTAACATGAACAAAAATGAAATTTTAGAATTTAGGAAGGAGGCAGAAAATCATTTGCTTACCGAGCTTTTACCATTCTGGACCTCCAGAATGAAGGATGAAATCAACGGAGGATTCCTTACTCATTTTGATAAATATGGAAATGATACAGGGGAAGATGAAAAATCGCTAATTGCACAAACAAGATGTATCTACACCATTTCATCTGCTCACAAGGCTGGATATGGAGATGGCAAGCTTGCTGATTTAGCAAAACATGGCGTTGATTTTTTGATCGATAAAATGTGGGATAAACAATACGGTGGCTTCTTCTGGATGATGAATAGAAAAGGAGAGGTCAAAATAGATCAGAAAATTATCTATGGTCACAGTTTTGCCATCTATTGCCTGAGTGAGTACACGCTTGCAACCGGTGATCCGCGTGGCCGCGAATATGCGGAAAAAGTGTTTGACTTGCTGCAAAAATTCTGTGCCGACACCAGGTTTGGTGGGTACTGGGAAATGTTTCACCGCGACTGGACTTTATGTGGGCCGGGAAGTCAGGGAGGTGATCGAAAAACATTGGATGTGCACATGCATTTGATGGAAGCATTTACCACTTTGTACGAGTGTACAGGGATGGAAGTACACCGTAGAAAATTATTGGAAGATATTGATCTGTTGATAAATAAGATCATTCATCCAATTTACAAAACAGGTATTCCGCAGTTCTTTAAAGATTGGACTGTTGCTCCACAAATTAAATTTGATATCATTTGGGGTTGGGATCGATTCTCGGAGGAGGGTCAGAAGGGAAATGCAACAGATAATACTTGCTTTGGACACAATGCTGAGTTTGCATGGCTGCTGTTACATTCACTCGAAATTCTAAAAATTAATCCGGACGAATATAAAGAGCTGTTCAAAATCATTTATGATCATACGGTCGACAATGGCATTGACACAGAATTTGGTGGCGTTTACGTAGAAGGACCTCACTCCGGAGGTGTTTACGATAAAGAAAAGGAATTCTGGCAACAGGCGGAAGTGTTAATTGGGTTACTTGATGCCGTCTTACTTTTCAAAACAGATAAATATTGGGATGCCTATAGAAATGTTCATCGTTTTGTTTATGATAAAGTAGTCAATAAAGGGGTCGGTGAATGGTATCCACTGCTTTCCCGCAAAGGGGATCCTATCTGGACGCACATGGGACATTCCTGGAAGATTAACTACCATACAGTTAGGGCTGCGATTCAAAGCATACAACGAATGAATATATTGTTGAATAGAGTGTAGAAATTTTCGATTTTGGAATGAGGCCATACAGAGAGGCGCGTCTAACTATTAATTGCATCTAACTATTAATTGCATCTCGCGTAACGAATTTAATAACTAATTAATAACAAAGAATTTATGCAATACAAAGGAAGATACGAAGTTTTTGATCCTTCCCAGATCAAAACATATCCTGTTAAGGGAAGAACGAACAAAGTAAAATACATTGATCTTAGAAATATTGAGGAGGTATTAAATGCGTCAATCAAACTACCTACAAATGTTAAACAGAATATTGATGCATTGGCAATCGAAATTATTGAACGTCGTTCAAAAGGCCAGCCCATACTACTGTTTACCGGAGGTCATTTGGTGAAAAACGGATTAAACCGATTGATGATTGATTTGATTCACAAGGGGCTTTTTACAATTATCTCCGGGAATGGAGCCACATCCATTCATGATTTCGAATTGGCTTTGATGGGAGAAACGAGTGAATACGTGCCTCAGGCTTTGGAGAAAGGCGAGTTTGGTATGGCCTTTGAATTCAATTTTATTAATGCAGCATTGAGCATAGGGAACAAGAGAAAACTAGGTTATGGCGAGTCTATAGGAAAGATGATATGCAAAAAATCGTTCCGAAAGAAGATTGCCAAATTTTTGGGAATTGATCTAAAATTAATGCAATTTGCTCATCCTGAATTGAGTATAGCAGCTACTTGTTATGAGAAGAAAGTGCCTTTTACGGTGCATGCCGGGATTGGTACGGACGTGATAGATCAGCATTTTTGGTTTGATGGATGCGCCAAAGGCGGATGTTCCGGAAGAGACTTTCTAATTTATACCCAAGAGGTCTCTAAATTGATGAATGGTGGGGTGATTCTTAATGTTGGAAGTGCGGTTACAGGCCCTGAAGTTTTTTTAAAAGCGGCCTCCATGGTGGGTAATGTAAATCAGACACCAAATGACATTCTTACCGCCAATTTTGATTTGAGACACTATAAACCAGAAACGGCCACGAACGAATCAACCGTTGGTTATTATTTCAGAGATCAAAAGAGCATTGTTGCTCGAATTCCTCAAGCGTACGGAGGAAAAGGTTTTTATATTGAAGGCAATCAGATTCAAACGATTCCTTATCTTTATCAGCAACTAATTAAGCTATTATGAGTACTTCGAGTACTTAATGTTAAGATTCGAACGACTCCCAACTTTAAGTATTTTTAAGAACTTCAAACTTTAAGTACTATTCTCAAATAACTAAACTACAACGCATGAGTTTATCATTGACCTCTTTAGACTGGTTTATTTTCTCTTTTGTGATGATCGGAAGCATGTCTTTTGGCTTGTGGATGGCCTATCGAAAAAAGGCAGGCGAAAACAGTTCCAATTTCTTTTTAGGTGGACGGAAAATTGCCTGGCCTGTTGTTGGTGCCTCTCTTTTTGCGACGAATATTGGAGCAGAACATCTGGTCGGATTATCGGGTGATTCATACAGATATGGATTATCCGCGGGATCTGTAGAATTGACAACTGCCATCACCCTGGGCTTTGGATGTGCAATTCTGTTCCCTTATTACATGAAGAACAAGATTTTTACAATTCCAGAATTTCTGGAACTGAGATACGATCGTCGTGCCAGGACTTTCTTTTCCGGACTGATGTTGCTAATCAGTGTCATGACTAAACTTGCCTTTACTTTATTTGCGGGGGCTCTTGTTCTCAATAGTATTTTGGGATGGAACGTGATGACAACTGTTTTCTGCATTGGAGCAATTGTGGCTATTTTTACTATAATCGGAGGTTTTACTGCTGTTGCGTATACGGATGCAATTCAAGTGATAATTATCATTATTGGATCATCCATTATGCTTTTCTTAGGATTGGAAAAAGTTGGTGGGTGGAGTGGTTTGATGGAGAAAGTGCCTGAAATGATGAAGATTTCAAAGCCTATTACGGATCCGGTATACCCCTTCTGGGGAATTTTTGCTACTGCCTTCTATGCCGGGATCTTCTATTGGGGGATCGATCAGGTGAACGTTCAACGAACATTATCTGCTCCGGATTTAAAAAACGCCCGGTGGGGAGCCATGTTTGCCACCTTTCTAAAATTATTTCCAATTTTCATTTTTGCCTTGCCCGGCGTGATTGCATTTGCCTTGTATCCCAATGAATTACAAGGCGATGCCACAAAGCAAACCTTTGTTCTGCTGCTCAATAAACTCTTGCCAACGGGTTTGAGAGGGTTGTTGTTAGCCTCGTTGATGGCTGCTTTGGTTACTTCCCTAATTGCTGTATTAAATTCTGTTTCGACCCTTGTAGTCCGAGATTTTATTCTTGAGTTCAGACCAAATATCTCAGAAAAAAGGCAGGTCAGATTGGGCCGTTATGTCATTGTTTTAGTTGCGATCCTTGGTATTGGAGCTGCCTATTTCGTTTATAAAAATGAGGAAGGACTGTATAAATATTTGCAAACGATTTCTGCTTATTTAGTTATTCCGGTATTCCCTGCAATCTTCTTCGGTATTGTAAGCAAAAAGGTTACGATGAGGGGAGCTATCGTTTCGGTATTGGTAGGGATTGTGCTGGCTACCATATTTGTTGTCGATCAGTTGGTTGGTCCCGTAGCCGGACAGCAGTACTTTCCAATTCTGCACCATACGCTGACTTTGAATTTTGGATTACGAGGACTGTGGGCTGAGATTCTGATCACAGGAGTATTGTTTGCGGTTTCAGCTTATACAGAAAAGACTTCACCTGAGAAACTGGAGAAAACGACCATTAATTATTCTAAAGGAGTGGCAGCTTTCGAAGGAATTACTGATTGGCGGCTGCATTGGAGCATACTGGCAATAATTACGCTGTTTTTATATGTTTGGCTGAGCTGAGAGAGGTGATTCTTGAATTTTTTGTTTTCCCTCATGTTGTGATATCATAAGCAGCATGAGAGAATTTTAGTATTTTTAAATCGGAAATGGAACCCAATAAACTTAAAAATCTCACCTCGTCTCTGCGCAAAGGAGAGAAATTTGCTTATCAGGAGATTTATACTGAATTTTTTGGAGCCTTGTATCATTTGTCTCTTCAATATCTCCACGATAAAAGCATCTCAGAGGAGATTGTTCAGGATACTTTTATGAAGCTATGGGAAATCAGAGAGACCTTAAATTGCGATTTCAACATTCACAATTTTTTGTACACAATTACGAAGAACAGTTGTCTTAATTATCTTAGAGAT
>JBBQJE010000214.1:0-6057 GCA_038325635.1 Bacteroidales bacterium | reverse complement strand
GCCCAATAATCCGGAAACCACTATTTTAAAGGCTACGCCGTTGACTGGTGCAGGTTCACTATCGTATTTAAAGGTTGCAACTGTATCAATTCCTCCGGCACAGCCGATAAAAATCTCCCCTTCGTCCTCAGAATCCAGATTGAGCAGTATTTTGCCCTTCAAAAAGCCTAGTTTGAGTGCCTGCGCACCAGTTAAACCCGTTTCTTCATCAACGGTAAACAAGGCTTCAATAGGAGGATGAGACAGCTCTTTATCCGCTAAAACCGCTAGCGTAGCAGCTATACCTATTCCACAATCTGCCCCTAAAGTGGTACCAGAGGCTCTTACCCATCCATTTTCAACAATTGGTATGATTGGATCCTTGAAAAAATCATGCTCAGTTCCATCATTTTTTTCGCATACCATGTCCATGTGTGACTGTAAAACAATGGTATTTCCATTCTCTAAACCTCCGGTTCCGGGTTTTTTGAGAACGATATTTCCGACTTCATCTTTTATTGCTTCTAATTGATGATTTTCAGCAAACTTGAGAAGAAAATCAATCATCCTCTCTTCGTGTTTTGAAGGTCGGGGTACCTTACAAACTTCGTTGAAAAAGTGCCAGATTAACTGGGGATTAATGTTTTGTATATTATTCATATTCATGTTTTTAATATGTTTAACTTAAAGTGATGATTATAGTAATTCGACTATTCAGTTATGAATTTGTGAAAATTTGTTCGTGCAAAGATAATGGAAACTTTAAGTACTTAAGTATTCCAAACTTGAAGTACTTATTTTCCTCATAAAATTCGATTTCGTGCATCTAATCTAATTTTTTATGTAAGTTTGCGATGAATTGGTGCCACACGGCTTAATTGGGAATCCGGTGAAACTCCGGTACAGTTCCCGCTGCTGTAAAACCCGATCCAGGTAATGGATAGTATGTTTTTGGTCAATAATCCACTGTTTGTTCCCCAATAAACGGGAAGGAGATCAAAAATCGGGATAAGTCAGAAGACCAGCCAATCAAAAAATAAGCTTTCGGGATAAAAGTATCGAAATGAAGAAAACATTTTTTGTATTTACCACTATTTGGGCAATGGCTGTCTCTTTTTACTCCTGTACAAAGGACATAGTCTCCATTGATGATGTTGGATTGGCCTCCGGTTCATCACCATATATAACGAAAGTTTTTGATTATCAATATGGTCCAGGTCAGCATGCTGCGCTCTTATTGCCGAACGAAAAGGCCTACGGATTTATCGGTGAACCATGGGTGAATGGAAAGACTTGTACCTTACTGGGTGGATGGGGCGGCTATCTGGTTGCGGGTTTTGATCATGCGGTCATCAATGCGAATGGTCCAGACATTGCTATCTACACACAACCTTCGGTCTCTTCTGAGCCAGGAATTGTATTTGTAATGACTGATTCCAACAACGATGGATTACCCAACGACGGACCGTGGATAGAGTTAATGGGTAGTGAATACCACAATCCTGAAACTATTCATAATTATCAGGTTACCTACTATAAACCAGGACTTTCCGGCTATGTAACCTGGAAGGATAATAAGGGAAAACAAGGTTCTTTGGTATCAGGCTTTGAGAACAGCAGTTGGTGGTGGGCAGGTTATGGAGATAAAACTTCTGTTTCATTTGAAGGAGAGAAATTACCTGATGCGTATTATAATTCTGAAACCAGTTCAGAAGAAGAGCTTTGGGTTCTTAGGAGCGGCCTTTTCCAGTTTGGTTATGCCGAATGCTATTCCAATTCAGATTTCAACGCCAAGCAAAAGGCTAATTTTTTGGATCTCTCATCAGCAGTTGACTCTGCAGGACAACCTGTTAGTCTTACAAAAATTAATTTTATCAAAATACAAAGCAGCGTTTTCCAAAGAGCAGGATGGCTGAATGAGATTTCGACGGAGGTAAGTGGCGCTGCAGATATTCATCTTTTGGATAAAACTAGTTATTGATGAATCGTTATTGCCTCTTTATCATCGTAATCTGGCTGATATTTTGTACAAATGATCCTGCCAAAGGGCAATCTTTAAAGGATACACTTAAATTACAATCTGTTGAGATTGTTGGAAGAAAAGTTGCACGAAATTTTAATGAAACACAATCCGTAGTTGATTCGATTTCGTTAGCAAAATCAATCACAGTAAGGCTTTCGGAACTACTATCTCAAAATACTCCAATCTTTGTTAAAGAATATGGTCGCGGTGCGATGGCAACCGCCTCCTTTCGCGGAACTGCCCCGTCGCATACCAAAGTTACCTGGAACGGTTTAGAACTAAATTCTCCAATGCTTGGGATGGTTGATTTTTCACTGATACCTGTTTATTTTACAGATGAAGTAAAACTTCTTCATGGATCGTCTTCACTTTCAGAGTCTGCAGGGGCACTTGGTGGAACAATACAGCTCGAAAATAAAGCCAATTGGAACAATACCTTATCAGGAAAATTACTTACCGGTTATGGTAGTTATCAAACATTTGACGAATACCTTCAGGTTAGTTTAGGAAACAGAAAAATTCAATCTAAAAGTTCAATTTATTACAACTCTTCGGTTAATGATTTTAAATTTCTTAACAAGTTAAATGCAACCTTGGATCCACTAAATGGTAGTTTTATTTATCAATTGGAAAAGAATAAAAACGCTGGTTATTTGAATTATGGGTTTTTAGAGGAGTTATATGTACAAATTCGTTCGAACCAAACCGTCACACTCAAAACTTGGTGGCAACATAATGAAAGGAGTTTACCGCAATTATTGACGAACGAGAGTGAGGGCGCTGCAAATATTAATAGGCAATATGAGAATGCACTTCGTTCTGTTGGTGAATGGCGACGTTTTGGCAATCAAAGCAGACTTACGTGGAAATCTGCTATAAATCTACAAAACTCATCCTATAGGCTTGAAAATAGGGTCAACGGAGCTTCAAATCGACTGGTTATAGACTCAGAATCTCAAATTCTAAGTTTTATAAATAAATTGGATTATCGCTATCAGATTAACTCAATTTTGAATTTAATTGCCGGAATAGGTGCTGATTTACATACAGTAAACTCTGGAAATCGTTTGCCTTTGGCTCAATTATCAGGCTACTCTAAAAACAGATTTGAAAATTCACTATTTGCTGAGCTTGAAGCAAAATTGAATTCAAACCTTCGTGCTGTATTTTTAATGCGCGAGTCTATTATTGAATTCAAACACGAGGCCTTGCTCCCACTTTTTAGACTGAGCTATCAACCTGATTCACAAAAACCATTACTATTCACAGGCTCCTTTGCCGGCAACAATCATATTCCCTCACTTAACGATCTTTATTATATCCCGGGAGGTAATCCAAATCTAAAATCCGAGAAGGGAACACAATTTGATTTTGGCTCAGTTAATAGTATATACATTGCAAATCAACGACTTAACTTAGGATTGTCTCTGTTCTATTCAAACGTTAAGGATTGGATAATTTGGCTTCCAACATTTCAAGGATTCTGGGAACCTATGAATATTGAAAAAGTAATTAGCCGGGGACTCGAAGCAAATGCAGAGCTGAGTGGTGAATTTAGATCTCTTCGCTATAATCTTAAAGGAAATTATGCCTACACTCGAACTTTTAACAACTCAGACAACAGCCTTACAATCGGGAAACAACTTCCTTATATTCCCAAAAATTCGGCCAATATAAACCTTCATCTAATGTATTCTAAGTTTTCTTTCGATTGGATGTGGAATTATTACAGCAAACGGTTCACAACCACCGCAAACAGCGAAGAAACTATTTCTGATTATCTGTATCCCTATTTCATGAATAATTTGCAGTTTGGAATGTATTTTCCGATCGGGACGAAGAAATTGTCTGTAGAATGCAAGATTCTAAATATCTTCAACGAGGATTACCGCACTGTATTACAACGACCTATGCCAGGTAGAAATTTTCAATTAGTTCTGCATTATGATTTTTAAAGAAAGAGTTTACGCAGTTTATAGTCTATTTTTTATACTGTTGGTTTCCTTGAACAGCTGTATGAAAGATGATCAATGGGTTAAAGACCATCTTCAGCAAGGAAGTATTCAATTGTCTGGCAATGGCATTTTCGTTGTTAATGAAGGGAATTTTATGTACGGAAATTCTACGCTATCCTATTATGATACCCTGAAAAGGGAGGTTCAGAATGATCTCTTTTTCAAGGTAAACGGACTTCCGTTGGGGGATGTGGCCGAATCGATGAATATTTGGAATTCAAGTGGCTATGTTGTTGTAAATAATTCTGGTAAGATCTATATTCTGGATACCAAAACCGGGAAGTATACCGGAAAAATTAGCGGATTAACGTCTCCCAGGTTTATGCATTTTGTAAATAGCGTAAAAGCCTACGTCACAGATCTGTACGCCGGAAAAATTACAATTGTGAATCCAACGAGTAATCAGGTTACTGGTGTAATCCAATGTCCATCGCACCCATCTACGGAAGAGATGATTCAATCTGGAAATTTGCTTTTTGTAACTTGCTGGTCGGGTGATAAAACCGTTCTGGTAATTGATATTTTAAAAGATCAAATCATCTCTGAGATCTCCACAGGTGTTCAGCCTTGCGGAATTGTAGCGGATCGATTCAATAAAATATGGGTTTTGTGCCAATCACTTCCAGGGAATAGCACAAAGAGCAATGCACTTCTACAAAGGATTGATCCAACTAGTTATACAATTGACAAAAGTTACATTTTTAATCTAGGGGAGAAACCTGTTAAACTTGTCGTTGATAAGAAGGGCGAGAATCTTTTTTATATTCTAGGAAATGAAGTGAGAAAAATGGCTGTTACGGCTGATCAACTACCGGATAAGGCATATTTAACTATTAACTCGAAAATAGCCTACGGTTTAGGTATTGATCCGGTTAACGGGAATATTTATGTGAGCGATGCTTTGGACTATCAACAGTCTGGTATGATATTCCGTTACTCCGAATTGGGGAAGTTATTAGATTCGTTCAAGGCAGGGATCATACCAGGCAGGTTCTGTTTTAAATAATTTTCTATCGTTTAAAATCTTGCTGCGTAGGATAAGCCTCCCCCATTCGGATATAAAGTTGGAATGAGTACTCCCATTTGTTTCTTCCCCCATCGATATTGATGCGTGAGATAGACTACTTTGACGGAGGCAATTCCAATTCCTGCACCAATAAGCACATCAGACGCCCAATGGCGATTATTCGTCACTCTTAGAAATCCAGTTGTTGCGGCACAAAGATAGCCACCGACACTTATCCAAGGTGAGGTACTTCGGTATTCCATGTCGAGCAAAGTTGCGGAGGCGAATGCCTGAGCGGTATGACCCGAAGGCATGGAGTTATCGCTACTGCCATCAGGTCGAGTATTGTGAATAGAATGTTTTAAAGAAAAAACAATAGCTGAAATAAGTAATTCAGATTTCGCTGTGAGAATCGCCTGATTGGTAAAATCATTTCTACTTTTCATTCCAGCCAATTTAAAACTAAATAACGCACCAATCGGCGCGAATTGGAGGTAGTTGTCGGCTGTTGTCCTAAAGCCATTTATATTTTCTTGAACATGCAGCTGAATTCTTTCCTTACTAAAGATTGTATTAGCAGGAAGTAACTCAATGATCAAGCCGGTGGTTATTAATGAGATTGGTAAGATCGCAGATCTTAAAGAGGATTTTTCATTAGGGTATCCAGCAGAGCAAATTTTAGAAGAGTCTGAATAGCTTAAGTGATTGATGGTATTCTCTTTAGATACAAAGTTTTGAGCTGAAATTGTATTGAAGAATACCAACAAAAGTATGAAACAATAGAGTCGTGTCATTTTTTAACTTGTAAATTTGAATTGGATAAAAATAGTTATTATCACCGCAGATTAGCAACGTATTCATAAATAAGATAATTTTGACCAACTTAGAATCGCTCAAAATATTAAACCGTATCAATTAAAACTTTAAAGATGGCTACCGTAAATTTATCTGACCATGTAAATCACGAAGTTCCTAATGCAGCTGGAATGAAATTCGGAATTGTTTACGCGGAATGGAATCCTGACGTGACAATT
>JBBQJE010000213.1:0-6092 GCA_038325635.1 Bacteroidales bacterium | reverse complement strand
TCGGGATCGACAACAAATCCAACATCTACCCCGTTTTTTACGATTTGTGCTGCAGTCTCAACCAGATTCTCAGGAAGCGGTTCAGGTTGATGAGCAAAAATCCCGGTAGGATCGCAGTTAATTTCTACAATCTTTTCAACTCCCAGAGCCTTCAAAAGTTGGGGAACGACCACTCCACCCACTGAATTCACAGCATCGATGGCAACACAGAAATTGGCTTTCCGAATAGCGTTTATATCTACCAGCTTCAGATCCAATACTTTTTGAATATGATAAGCCGCGTAATCAGCATATTTTATGACACCAAGATCTTCTACCTGAGAAAACATAAATTCATTTGCTTCTGCCAAAGCCAGAATTTTTTTCCCTTCCAAATCGTTTAGAAATTCGCCCTCTTCATTCAGCAATTTCAAGGCATTCCATTGTTTAGGATTGTGGCTGGCAGTCAGAATAATACCACCATGCGCCTTTTCAGCAACCACTGCCAATTCGGTTGTTGGCGTTGTAGCCAGACCGATGTCGGTCACATCTGCCCCCATTCCGATGAGGGTACCGGTCACCAGCTTGTTGACCATATCACCCGAAATGCGCGCATCTCTCCCAACCACAATCTTTAACCTTTGACCGGCTGGATACCGCTCCCTAACCCAAGCAGCATAAGCCGCTGTAAATTTCACAACATCAATGGGTGTCAGTGCCTCACCTGGCAATCCACCGATGGTACCTCTAATTCCGGAAATCGATTTTATTAATGACATACTTAATATATTTTGGCTGATTAGTTTCCAACAGAGTCTACTTTAAATCTTTCTTCGACAATAATCTCGCACTATGATATACAGTCAATATGAAGACGTTTGATTCATGTCGAATCTGATAAATTACCTGATAGTTACCTTTTATGATTTCTCTTATTGATTTATCGTTTGATTCAGGCACGCCTCTTCCTGCCAATGGATTAATTTCTAACAATGATGCGGTATCTAGGAGTTTCTCAAGAACAACTTTAGCGTATTTAGTGGAATCTTTTGAGATATATTCCCCAATATCCTCCATGTCAGATAAGGCTCTTCGAGTCCAAACTACTTTAACCATCTAGTTAACTTTCCCTTCACTTCATCAGTAGTAAATACATGCCCTTCATTTGCATCAAGTATCCCCTGATCAATTTTATCTAGTAAAATCATTTCGTCAATAACTTGATCTAAAGTTAGATTATCTGGCAATCTATCTATTGTCAAGTGTAACTTCTCTTTTGTTAACATGATGTTTTTTGGCAAATTTACTTAAAATTAAAATCCCTCTCAATCAAAAGATGTATTTTATTGGCACTTGCCAAATTGGTCAACATCTGAATTTTTATGGGTAAAAACGAAAAAAATCTTCCGTTTTTCTTTGATCGAACCGGAATGTAAAGAATCACTGCATTTTATCCGATTTTTTTTGCGAAATTTGCAGCGGATTTGTATAATTAGTTGAATACCATGAAGCGAGAAAGAGGACAGGAGCGCGATACGAAGCGTACCGTCGAGAAACGTAGTCCGGGGAGCAGACCCCGTATCAAAAAAGAAGAGACGACCAGCACCTCAGGTCGTTCAAAAAGAGTGATCAGAACCGGTACCGCCTATTCGGACGACATCGTAAAAGCTCGGAAAAAAACGGTGATCCCTCCCCCTGCAGGTGTCGGAAAAAGGATCGGAAAATCCAGACCGGAAGCTTCCAAAGAAGAGAGTGCGCGACCAAAAAGAGTCTTCAAGGAGCGGACGTCCGATATTTTCCGCCGCGAAGTAATCAATAAGCCTGTTCAAAAACGTTTTGATGAGGTAGATACCGATAGCCTGATGAGTAACAAAGGCAAAGTACTCAGGGGCAAATTTGGCAAGACAAATGTCATAAAGACACTCGACAGAGACAAGAAAAGTCCACTGTCCAGAAAACCGAAAGACGATGGTTCTATCCGGCTTAACCGTTTTATTGCCAACTCCGGCATGTGCTCGCGCAGAGAAGCAGATACCTACATTGCAACCGGTTGTGTAACTGTAAATGGCGAGATTGTATCCGAAATGGGCCACAAAGTTCAACTTGGCGACTCGGTGAGTTTTAATGGCAAACTGCTTTCTATCGAGAAAAAAGTTTATGTACTGTTAAATAAGCCAAAAGGATTTGTCACTACCGTTGAAGATCCTCATGCCGATAAAACCGTGATGGATCTGGTGCAACATGCCTGCTATGAGCGTATCTATCCTGTTGGCAGACTTGACAAGAACACCACCGGACTCTTATTGTTTACCAACGACGGTGATCTGACAAAACGCCTCACCCACCCGAAATATAATCGCAAAAAAATATACCACGTGCATTTAGATGATAAAGTTACCAAATCACATCTGGATGAGATCGTTAATGGGGTAACCCTTGAAGATGGTTTTGTGGCAGCCGATTCGGTCAGCTATGTCGACGAAGAGGACAAAAAACAGGTTGGAATTGAGATTCATTCCGGAAAGAATAAAATTGTTCGCCGAATATTCGAGCACTTAGGATATAAAATTGTTCGGCTCGACCGGGTTTATTTCTGCGGATTAACGAAGAAAAATCTTCCGCGCGGAAAATGGCGCTTCCTCACACAAGAAGAGGTCAATATGCTGAGAATGAGCTCTAATTAATTCATATAGCTAACTATTGTAATATTTTTCTTCTTCGGAAGACTAATCCACTACAGTGAAAGAGGATTTTTTGCGAAATATCACCGAAAATCAGGGGATTATCCACAAAGTCACAAGAATCTATTGTGATAGTGAAGATGATCGAAAAGATCTTTTTCAGGAGATTCTAATTCAACTGTGGAAATCGTATGATAAATTCAGAGAACAGTCAAAATTCTCGACCTGGATGTATCGGGTAGCCATTAATACCGCGATCACTAATTTCAAGAAAGAGGTTAAAACCAGAAAGAAGACGGAAATTGGCAAGGATCTCTATCTCATGGCAGATGAACCTTATGATTACGAAAAAGAGGAGAACCTGAATTTGCTCCATGAAGCAATTAATCAACTTACAGGGATAGAAAAATCAATCACACTACTATACCTCGAAGATAAATCGTATGAGGAGATATCTGAAATAACAGGTATTTCTCAGAATTATGTGAGAGTTAAGATGAACAGGATCAAGAAAAAACTCGAATCCTTTGTTAAAAGCAAAGAGGACAATTAGATGGAATTAAACGATTTTAAAACAGCCTGGCAAAAGGCAACATTAGAAAAAGTTCAGGATAAAAAGCTGGACTCAAAAAAAATTAATGAGCTTTTACAACGTAGAGGGACGGGAATTTTATCCCGCCTGGACAGAAGCGTGAAGTTTGGAATCTGGTTTTTGATATTCTTCTTTCTGCTTACTCTTGCCGACCAATTATTACCCGCAGATATCATCTTCCCTGCTCGATGGAAGGCATCCCTCGAAGTTCCTATGTGGATAAATTTTCTCGAGTGGATTGTCAATATCGTTTTGATGAGTTCAATTTTACTTTTTGTGATTCGATATAGACGGCTTCAATTGCAAACCTTAGCAAACCAAGATTTGAAAGGAGCAATTGAGCGGGTTCTTTCACTTTTGGAAACTTTTAAAAAGGAATTTTATCTGGCAGTTATCATTTTGATGTCCGGTGTGAGCCTTGGTTTTCTGTCGGGTGTCCAGCACGGCTTCGAGGCTGTCCAAACAGATCACACTCCTTCGGCATTAACAATCAGCATAGTAGCTGTATCGATGCTCATTTTGTTGGCTTTGATAATTGGATCAATATTCTATATCTTTCACAAAGGTTTTAACCTTCTGTTCGGTAAATACCGAAACCAACTAATCCAGTCTTTAAATGAGCTGCAGGAGAACGAAGAGTAGTACATTTCTATTGATTCTTTCGCTGTATTCTTTCTTTTTCTATAGCATTAATGGATCCGCACAATCCGCTGTGATTAAAGGCCGCGTTCTTAATGCTGCAGATCAGTCGCCTCTTCCTTTTGTTCATCTCCGGTTTATTCCAGGGAACAGTGGCACAACAAGTAATATTGACGGTAATTTTTCGATTCCGGACACCATTCGCCAGATCCAATTCAGTTATATCGGGTTCAAGCCAATGAATCTGAATGTAATCAAACCTTATGCAACGAGTTTGATTATCAACATGGTTCCCGACGAAAATTTATTAAGTACCATAGAGGTATACCCAAAAGAAGATCCGGCTTACCGAATTATGCAACTGGTTTTAAATCATGCCGAATCAAATAATCCGGTTAATCTGAAGAGTTACCAATTTACCTCCTATCATAAATTTTGGCTATCCGCCGATGTTCCATCCGAAGATAAAATGAGCGGAAAGAAGAAAATTACTGCCAGGGAGCTGGAAAAGCTTCAAGAACGGTTTGAAGCCAATCACATGCTGCTAACTGAAACGTTGAGCAAAAAGAGATTTCTGCAGCCTAATCATGAGAACGAAGAAATTATCTCCTCCAAGATCTCCGGTCTAAAAAAAGAAGCTTTTTTTCTTCTTTCCACACAGCTTCAGAGTTTTTCAATTTACGACGAAAATTTCTCTTTGCTGAGTGTAAATTACCTGTCGCCAGTTAGCAAATCAGCGCTAAGAAACTACGCCTTTGTACTGGAAGATACGCTTCAAATTGAGGGTCAGGATACAACTTTCCGAATTCGGTTTCATCCTGCCAAAGGCCGCAACTTCGATGGGTTGAAAGGATTTCTTCATATTAGCTCGCATGGTTACGCCGTTGAAAGCGTCATTGCGGAGCCGGCCAGCGATTATAAAAAAGAGGTATTTGCTTCAGTTTGGCAACATTACAACTTGGTGGAATCCGATCATTGGTTTCCTGCTGAACTTAACGCAGCAATCAATTTTAAGATGAATACGTCCATTCCGCTTGATTCCTTGCTAAAAAAACGAAAGCCAATAGAGGTTTCTGTTACAGCAAATAGCCGGACCTACATCTACCAAACGATGTTGAATATCCCACTCGATCCGAAATCATTTCCAAAATACGGGGTAACGGTGTCGACCGAAAAAAACGACTCATTTATTACGACAAAAGGTGTTCGATTTATTCCTTTAACTTCCAAAGATTCTGCCACTTATAAATACCTGGATAGTTTGGGAAATAAGGCCAGGCTATTTCACAAGGTGAAATTAATTCACGCCTTATCTCTTGGAACTTTCCCGCTAGGGCCGGTAAGCATCAACTTTATGTATCTGTTTGGTTACAATATCAACGAAGGGTATAAACTCGGACTCGGATTGGAAACAAACCGAAAATTCTCTAAATACTTCGTGCTTGGAAACTACTTTACTTACGGAACGCGCGACGGGCAATTCAGACATGGGGAGTGGCTCCGGATTTTTCCTACCGGATATGCTGACTTCAAAATCCAGTTAAGCTATAAGGATGTGAAGCGGGATTTTGGCGAAGAGGAGCTACTTACAGGGTTCAATATTTTTGAACCTGAATTTTTACGGTCGCTCCTGATAAAAAACATGTACCGCACCCAAAATTATACGGCAAGTGTGGAAATCCGACCGATCCAGCCATTAAATTTGATGCTGTTTATCGATCAAGCAAAAAATATGCGAAATTCTTACGGGAATTTTGTTCCCACTGAATGGGAATCGTTTCACCTCACAAAGGCAGGATTTGAACTTCGGTATTCTCCTGGTATTGCCTTTCGGAATGATACAGAGGATCTTATTCAAAGTTCACCTCCAAAATCTGATTTCTTTTTTACCATAATTCAGGGATTGAAGCTATTTAAGAGCGATTTTCAATTTACAAAGATTGATACGAAAGCTAAATTCAAGATTCCCCTGTCAGCATTAGGATCCACAAGCATTATGATAAGGGCAGGGAAAATATTTGGCACCTCACCCATTACAGATTGGTTTCACGGATATGGCAGTAATTCAGGTTCTTTCACCTTGTTGCCACATTATTCGTTTGCGACCATGGGTCTCAATGAGTTCTCTGCAGATCAGTATGCCATTCTGCACATCCGCCATAATTTTGGAGCTGGCTTTATACCAGCCTACTATTTCATAA
>JBBQJE010000212.1:0-6099 GCA_038325635.1 Bacteroidales bacterium | reverse complement strand
AAGTACTCTACCCCTGAGCTACATCGGCAAAATCAGAGCGGGAGACGGGACTCAAACCCGCGACCCTCAGCTTGGAAGGCTAATGCTCTATCAACTGAGCTACTCCCGCAATGTTTTACATAAAAATATTGCTGAACAAATCAATGATCAGCAATAAACTTTGGTGGGGAAAGCAGGATTCGAACCTACGAAGGCGTACGCCAGCAGATTTACAGTCTGCCCCAGTTGGCCACTTTGGTATTTCCCCTAAAATAGTATACAAAGAACTGAGCCGAATGTCAGATTCGAACTGACGACCCCGAGATTACACATCACGTGCTCTGGCCAACTGAGCTAATTCGGCAAGTGGGTAAGCTACCTACATCGCACCGCTACGACCATCTACCCTTGCTGTCTTCCGACCCTGGGGGAGTTCGACAGGAGCTGATCGTGCAGGACTTACCCGCCGCAAAAGTAGGAAAAAATCGTTTTGTACCAAACAAAAAAAAACTTCAAGCCAATTATTTTACAATTTATAATACACCATTTTAATTTACAGTCACTTATGAAATAAAATATTTTGTCTGCATTTTTTTTGTAGGCCTGTTTTGCTAAATTTAGAATATATTTGTTCCAAATATTGATTCAAAACACATTTCTGTATGGAAAACGATCACCACTCACTCAACTATTATGCAATGATGCACGGACTTTATCTCGGTCTGGCACTAATTTTAAACTTATTGACATTCTATATCATTGGCAATCCTTTTTCAGATGTCTCTGGATTTCTTAGCTACGCAATTATCATTTCCGGAATCGGATTCGCTATGTGGACGTACGCTAAATTGAATACGGATGAGGGTCTTCCCTATTCCAGAGCTCTCGGTCTGGGCACGCTTGTAGTGGTATTCGGCGCCGCCCTATTCGCCTTCTTTACATTTGTTCTTTATAAATACATTGAACCCGGTTTACTTGATAAATTGTTGGCAGTTATGGAGGCGAAGTTCCTAGAGCAGGGTCTATCCGACGATATGACGGAAAAAATATTGAGCGCCCAAAAAAATGTGATGACTCCTGGCATTTTAGCATTTGGACAATTGTTTACGCTAACTTTATTGGGCTTTATTTTCTCTCTGATTCTCGCCATTTTTTTCAAAAAAGAACCTGCCGACCCATTCTTTGGCGTCGAAAGAGAAGAGGAAGAAGAAGATTAATTAGTTCTAAATAACTCATTTCCGACTTATGGATATTTCTGTTGTTGTTCCATTATACAATGAAGCGGAATCTTTGCCCGAATTAAATGCTTGGATAGACCGGGTAATGAAAACCGCGTCTTTTACCTATGAAATTTGGTACATTGATGACGGAAGCAACGATGGATCATGGAAATGGATCGAAGAGCAATCGAAGGTCTCTCCTTCCGTGAAAGGTATCCGCTTCAGAAGGAATTATGGAAAATCTGCAGCGTTGCATACCGGGTTTGAAGAGGCGAATGGTGATGTTGTTATTACCATGGATGCTGACTTACAAGATAGTCCGGATGAAATACCTGCTCTCTACCTAAAAATTATGAAAGAAGGATACGACCTGGTTTCCGGCTGGAAGAAAAAACGATTCGATCCGCTTTCAAAAAGATTACCTAGTAAATTATATAATGCAATTGCAAGCCGGGTTACCGGAATTGAATTACACGACTTTAACTGCGGTTTAAAAGCCTATCGAAAGGATGTTGTCAAAAGTATCGAGGTTTATGGCGAAATGCACCGCTATATCCCTTATATGGCCAAACAAGCAGGCTTCTCAAATATTGGAGAGATGGTTGTGCAGCATCAGGCAAGAAAATACGGTACCACCAAATTTGGGCTGAGTCGTTTCATCTTCGGATACCTCGATCTGATGTCCATCTCATTTATTTCCCGTTTCGGGAAACGCCCAATGCACTTGTTCGGCACATTGGGGTCATTGATGTTTTTACTCGGATTTTTAGCCGTTTCCTGGTTAGGAGGGTACAAGATGTACCAGCAATTTAATGGCATATTGATGGAGCGAATAACGCAAAGTCCCTATTTCTACCTGGCTCTCACCTCCATGATTTTAGGAACCCAGCTCTTCCTTGCCGGATTCTTGGGCGAACTTGTTTCCAGAACTTCATCCGATAGGAATCATTACCTTGTTGACAAGAAAACAAAAGAAATGTGCTAATTTGCTAATTTGCTAATTATAGGAATGGTATGCGGACATATTGCCAATTTATGGGAATTTCTGGCGATTGATAAATTTTTGGATTTTATTAAATTGCAGTATTGAAAATTGGCATAATATACTCCAATCATAATCATTTCACAATTAGCATATTAGCACATTAGCATATTAGCACATTAGCACATTTCCCTCATGGATTTCTCAGTTTTATTAGACATCGTCATCATCTTTGCACTTTCCTCCCTGGTTAACTACCTATTTACCAGGATAAAAGTACCAACTATCATTGGTTATTTATTAACCGGTGTCATCGTCGGACCAAAACTACTGGGTATCATCAAAGTACCGCAGGAGATTGAGCTGATGGCCGAGATCGGAGTCGTCCTTCTGCTTTTTATGATCGGGATGGAATTCTCACTGAATCATCTTTTCAAGATTCGCCGACGGGTTTTCTTGGGCGGATTTTTGCAACTCACCTTAACGACCCTCTTAACCACAGTTTTGGTACATGCATATAACCTGAATTGGAAAGCATCTCTTTTTATCGGTTCCCTTATAGCGCTAAGCAGTACAGCTGTGGTTTTGAAAGTTTTGCAAGATCGCCACGAAATCACCTCCAACTATGGAAGAACGGTTTTGGGTATTTTGATATTCCAAGATATTGTATTGGTACCACTCATGCTTTTTACCCCTTTTCTTGGAGGTGGCGAGATCAATTTCGGCAACGAGATGTTTCTTCTTTCCCTCAAAACAATCTTTGTCATCAGTTTTCTATATGTTGGTAACCGCTGGTTAATGCCGAAGTTACTGCATCAGGTTGCCATTACCCGTAACCAGGAGCTATTTATGATGATCATCTTGCTCATCTGTCTTTCAGTGGCACTGCTTACTTTCAAGATGGGAATGCCATTGGCTTTTGGTGCATTTTTAGCAGGATTAATGATCTCTGAATCTGAATACAGTCACAACGCATTCGGGAATCTTATCACTTTCAGGGATACCTTTACCAGTTTCTTTTTTGTTTCTATCGGGATGCTGCTTGATTTGAGTTTCGTGACAAATCACTTTACGGTAATTGTTTTTACCGTAGTAATGGTCATTTTGCTAAAAATGTTGGTTGGTTCATTGACGGCTTTCCTTCTGGGTCACACGTTCAGAGGAACTATTTTAGTCGGAATCGCGCTAAGTCAAGTTGGTGAATTCTCCTTTATTCTGGCAAAACTCGGGAAAGACTATGCCATATTGGACGATTATTTTTATCAGTTGTTTCTGGCGGTTGCGATTATCACCATGTCCGTCACTCCCTTTTTAATCATGCTCGGCAAACGAATAACCGACATGCTGCTTAAGCTTCCGATTCCTCAAGTGATGATCGTTGGACTATCTCCTCTAAAGCAGATTGAAATTCCCGATCTTGAAAACCACCTGGTTCTAATAGGTAAAGACTCTCGCGCCCAAAATCTCTCCAGGATGGCCAAGTTTAATAATCTCCCTTATGTTTCAATCATCTTTGATCCGGAGATAGCCCGCCAACGCCAGGAAAAAGGGGAGACAGTCGTTTACGGGGATGCGTTCAATATTCCCATACTGGAAAAGGCTCATGTATCGCAAGCACATATTGTCGTCATCTCTATTGGAAAACTCGAAATTTTAAAAGTAATTATCAGCAAGGTTAAGCAGCTAAACAATCATGCGACAATTATTGTAAGGACTCCGCACATCGAAGATATTGAGGCATTATATAAAATCGGAGCAACACAAGTTATTCCCGAAGAATTTGAAACAGCTATTGATCTTTTTGAAAGAGTAATGGCCAATTTTCTGTTGCCTCGCCATGAGATTAACCTTGCTGTTGACCGCATTCGAAATGACCATTACGGAATATTCTTGGAAGAAAACACAAGTACCAAATTCAATATTTCCAAAGACATTCCAGATATTGAGATTATCCCTCTGGAAGTAATGAAAGGCGCTGGAATTATCGGAAAAACCTTAATAGAAAGTCAGTTAAGGCAAATATATGGCATTACGCTAGTTGCCTTGAAACGCGACCAGAAAATATACGATCATCCGAAACCCTCTATGATATTTTGTGAAGGCGACATTGCCTATATTTTAGGCAAATCAGAGCAGATATCCAAAGCTGAAGATTTTTTTAACGCCTAACACTTTGGGAAATGCTCGTTGCAGAAAAGAGCCTGCAGATACGATCGGCAGGCTCTTTTCTCATAGACAAATGTCTCAGCAACTATTTGCCACCAAAATGGTAACCTAAACCGATAGCAAATCCGAGGTTATGCTTTTTGTAAGTTTCGAAGTAGCTGCCAATTGCTGGATCAGCGTCTTTAAACAGCTTATTTGCATTGGCGTAATTTGTGACAAGTGCTCCCAGGTCGATGGTTAGATTCGCCGTAGGTTTAAGCTCAAATCCACCGCCAAAAGTATTAGAATTACTATAATAGCTGAAATCGCTGTTAAATTGGTCGTATACACCCATTTGCGTATGCAGGTATCCTAAGCTAACAGCAAATCCAGTGCAGATTTGATATTGTCCGCCGCAAGACAGTTCCCATTCGTTGTGGTTGATAGCACGTGGTTCTCCGTAAATATTATTTCCCCAATTAACGCCTTTGTCATTGTAATTGTTGAAAGACACGGAGAGATTCAATTTTTTTGTTGCCTTGTAATCAACACCAACTGAAAAAAGTGCTGGCAAATCACTGTTGGTCTCTGCTTTATCAGGAAACATACCGGTACCGTCAATTACAGTTGCATTTGTTAATTTCAATTTGGTCATAAACTCATATTTCATACCGATATTCAATCCTTCAACCGGAGTAATATTCAAACCAAGTATTGGAGTAATGCCTGTACCTGTTTGTTTTACGTTGACCTCTTTATCTGTAAGAGATGCGCCGGTAGCTTTCATTTGTGCAGCCTGACTAGTCAAGGTGGCAGCAGCACCGGTGAAAGTAGCCTGAATTGTAGTGACGGGCATTGCATTTATCTGAGCCTGTGTTGCCCCAAAGCTAAGTAATCCACCTTCAATTTGAGCACGCTGTGCTGCAGAGATGTAACCTGCGCCCTGAAGAGTTCCCAGAGTATAGCCGCCAGCACCGGCGGCAATCAAAGGTGCAACATTTGCTGCACCACCAGTGGCCTGAGCGGCGAGTCCGGTTAATATTGGAGCAACTTCGCCGGAAAGATAACTGGAGGCTGTTTTATAAACACCGTTTGCCTTTACCTGAATGTTCGTTATTGATCCTGTGTAGGTATTTGTTGCAGGGATATAACGCAATCCACCGTACACCGAAATCATATCATTAATTTTATAAGAAACACCACCTTGGATTCCCCAAAATATTGATTCTCCTTTAAAAGAGATATCTGTGCTGTAGTTTGAAACAACTTGCCCTAATTTGCCAATTCCTGCAAGTCCGGGGACAAGTTTGGAGATGGTTTTTTCAAATGACGGTAATCCTTTGCTGAATTCTGCACTTCCGCCGCCACTGTTTGGACCAAATCCCAATGAGAAAGCTATTTTATCCATTTTATAAATGGCAAAGGCCGTTGGGAAAACAGGCACATTTACTTTCCCCTCATACGTTGATGAATTTAAAAGCGGGAATGAACTCTCGATTGTTTTTGTTTGAAAAAGGCTCTGGCTCTGAACAGCAATGAATAAGCCGTTCTCCATTTTCATTAAACCAGCCGGATTATAGTACACCGCATCAGTGGTGGTAGATGCATTCCGAGATAACATCCTGATATATTGTGCACTCTGATTTCCATTCGTCAGAAGACCTCCCGCAAATACAAATCCAAAACACATCAACAATCCCGCGGTTACAAGTAATTTTTTCATAATTTTAATTTTAGATTGGAACTATATTAACTTAAATGACTTTGTATCTT
>JBBQJE010000211.1:0-6109 GCA_038325635.1 Bacteroidales bacterium | reverse complement strand
GCTATACTTTCATTTCACTCCGGTGAGGATCGTAGGGTCAAGAAGTCCTTTCGATATTTATTTCGCGAAGGTATTTACAGCGAAGTTGCACCTGACCCAATCCGTGCTTCACCAGAAGAATGTTTTACAAACAGACGCGCCAGATCAGCAAAATTACGTTGGGCAATAAAAGCCTAAAGCGTTCAAGTTTAAATGTTTTAGTCTATCTTTGAGCCATAATGAAATCCAATAAAATCAATACCGATTGCAGTGTGTTTAGAACGCTGGAAATATTTTTCTTGACAATTATTTGTATAGGCTCTATGTCCTGCGGCAATCCATCGCCAGGCAGCAAGGGAAAGTTATCCTCAGAAGTTGTTGTCGTCGATCAGGAAGACCCGGAAGATCATTCCGTGGCGCAAACGATCTCTGCCGTCCTTGTATCTCCCAAAAATCCAAAACCAGGAGAGATTTTCCATGTTTTGATTACAGGAAATAAGAGTATCCTGAATTCAAAAATCATGGTAAGTACTCCGTCTGGTACGATTGAATCGATTTCAAGCAGGAGCGGAGAGGGTTTGCCATATTGGAGAATAGGTGAGTTCAAAGCGGCAATAAAAGGCAAATATATGGTGGCCTTACGAACGGGAACTATCACTACCGGATACCAGGATTTTACGGTGTCCGATTCACCGGGTGCATCCGGTAGAGACGCGATTAATCGTGTCTCTGCATCAAAAAATGTCTCTACATCAAAAAATGTCTCCACATCAAATGTTGTATGGAATACTGAACGCAGTTGGGATGCGGCAACCGAATCCCTCTATTCTGCTTGGGTGAATGCCCTATTCTATGATGCAGATGAACGTTCCTCCTGGAGTGCCTTACATGAAGTGACACAAAATTACGAACGCAATTTTCTATATAACTATCTTTCAATAAATGAGGATGATCCTTCGGGGAAAATCAAGGTAATGATGCAGCCCGACTGCGCCGATAATCCATTTTTTCTCCGTGCCTATTTTGCCTGGAAATTGGGATTGCCATTCGGATATCACGAGTGTGACCGTGGCTATTTGGGAAAAGCACCCAAAACCGGACGTTGGGTCACCAATGAGACGCAACTCTCCGGGCCCTCTCAAACAAAAAAATTCAATGCATTCGTTCGAATGGTGGCTAATGGAGTTCATTCTGGTACCGCCAGAACTGCTCTGAACGATGAAAACTCAGATTATTATCCGGTTCCGCTTGCAGCCGAAGCATTGCGACCCGGTGTCGTATTTGCGGATCCCTATGGTCATACGTTGATCTTAGTCAAACGCATTGCCCAATCTGGTAATACACCTGGAGTTCTTCTTTCGGTTGATGCACAACCTGATGGTACTGTCGGAATTAAGCGGTTCTGGAAGGGGAATTTCCTGTTTAATACCAGCGAAGTAATTGGTGAGCCTGGATTTAAAGCGTTTCGACCAATTGTTTTTAAGAATGGTAAATCACATCTCCTTAATTCAAAGGAAATTAGCGCTAATCAAGGTATGGTTCCATTTTCAGTGCAGCAAAGGGGGATGGAAAGTAACGTTTTTTATCATGCGATGGAACGGATTATTAATCCCAAACCGATGGATCCGGAGGCTGCAATGCTTGATCTGATCCAGGCATTGCATGAGCAATTAATTGTAAGGATAACCTCTGTTGCTAACGGAGAAACCTATATGAAATCTCATCCCGGAACGCTGGTGCCAATGCCGGGAAGCGCAGCAGGAGTTTTTCAAACAGGAGGACAGTGGGAAGATTTTTCGACTCCAAATCGCGACCTGCGACTTCTTATCGCCATGGATGCGATCCTCGATTTTCCAGATAAGGTTTTTCACGCTCCTGAAGATTTTGAATTGTCGATGCTACAGTCGCCGGAGCACTTAAAGAAAAATTTGGAAGCGCTGTTAACCAAGAAATTGGACGAACTCTCAATTACCTATATTCGCTCTAACGGATCTTCTAAAAGATTGACAATGGGAGAGATCCTGAAAAGAAGAGAAGCATTTGAAATGGCTTATAATCCGAACGATGGAATAGAAATACGCTGGGGAGCACCTGAAAATAGTGAAGAACGATCGACTTGCAAAAGACAGGTGCCTGGAAGCCAATTGGAAAAAATGAGATCAGTTAGAACCTGGTTTCATAAACGACTTCACCCGCCAACCTGAAAATCTTTCCTGCTTTCTTCTTAAAATGAGAATTTAGCCCTTCCGCTGAACCCTTCTTTTGAGCTCGATATGCCTATAAAAATTGTCAATTTCCCAGAATAATTATTTATACTAAATTTATATTACGCACTCAACTTGAGCGTTTTATGAGTCTTGATTTTAAAATAATGCATAAATAGCAATCTATTAAAATTCACATAATCAAATATATAGAATATTACATGTAATATTTGTTTACAATTTTTAACTATATGATTTACTGATCGTTTGTTTTCCTTGTTTCGCATTTTGACTGAAAAACATTTTTTTGATTCAATGCAAGAAATACATTCGTCCCGATAAGTTTAAAGACCGGTACACAAAACTTACAATTAGTTTGGATATAGTAATCATTAAAGTAAAAGATCATGAAAAACAAATTACAATTCGTTCAATCCCATCTCTTGATGCAAAGGAACACTAATTATTCTCGAATATTTGCCAGTGTCTGGCTTTTCCTTTCAATGGTTGTTTTCCTTTCAGGTTGCACCAAAGATGTAAAAGATGATCCATCTGCCACATCTTCATTGTCAGCTTCTGCTATTTCAGAAACGCTTCCATCGAATCTTGCTGAGACTGTTCCACTCAACCCCATTGTCGAGGTAACTTTTAAAAGTGCTACAACACCAGCTCAGGTTGCAGCTACGACCATCACTTTGATGCAAGGATCAAATGCTGTGGCAGGTTCAGTATCAGCATCCGGAACCAGAGTGATTTTTACGCCACAAGTAGATTTGATGGCCGAAACAACTTATACTGCAACGGTTAAGACTAGTTCCCACGATGGTTCATCCAATCATGAGAGCGAACATTCGTGGAGGTTCAAAACAGGAAGTCATCATAGTGATAATTCAGGCTCAGTTGTTTCCACTCTTCCTTTGAATAGCGCAAAAGCTGTCACAATTACTGTTCAACCTACCGTTACATTTCGTTCAAGTTTAACTTCAGCAATGATTAGTTCCATAATTTTTAAATTGAAACAAGGGAAAACGGATGTTGCAGGTACCGTCTCTTTTTCAGATAAAGTCGCTATATTCAAACCAACTGCTAATTTGAGCGCAAATACAGAATATACAGGAACCGTATCCTTTGGAAAAGCGAAGGATGATGATGATGATGATAATAAGACATCAGCTCTTTGCAGCTTTAGTTTCACAACAGCCGGAGGAGTTGTCGCCGATGTTCTAGCGCCAACCATTTTGAGCGTACTTCCTATAAACAATACCACAGCAGTCGCCGTTAGTACGAAACCATCTGTCACTTTTAGTGAGGCGATGAATGCATCAACAATTACAGCAACAACATTTATGCTGAAGCAAGGTGCAACATCAATAGCAGGTGCAGTAACTTATTCAGGCACAACCGCAACCTTTACGCCAACCAGCGCACTTGTAGCGGGCGCTCTATATACAGGAACTATTACGACGGGTGCCAAAGATCTGGCAGGCAATGCGATAGCAGCCAATTATAATTGGAGTTTCACAACGGCATCGGTTGCTGCTGACGTAACTGCACCGACAGTCCTTTCTGTTCTTCCTGTTAACAATGCAACAGCAGTCGCCGTCGGCACGAAACCATCTGCCACTTTTAGTGAGGCGATGAATGCATCAACAATTACAGCAGCAACATTTATGCTGAAGCAAGGTGCAACTTCAATAGCAGGTACAGTAGCTTATTCAGGCACAACCGCAACCTTTACGCCAACCAGCGCACTTGTAGCGGGGGCTCTATATACAGGAACTATTACGACGGGCGCCAAAGATCTGGCAGGCAATGCGATAGCAGTCAATTATAATTGGAGTTTCACAACGGCATCGGTTGCTGCTGATGTTACTGCACCGACAGTCATTTCTGTTCTTCCTGTAAACAATGCCACAGCAGTTGCCGTCGGCACGAAACCATCTGTCACTTTTAGTGAGGCGATGAATGCTTCCACAATTACAGCAACAACATTTACGCTAAAGCAAGGTGCAACAACAATACCAGGTACAGTAACTTATTCAGGCACAACCGCAACCTTTACGCCAGCAGTTGCGCTATCAGGAATGATGCCTTACACCGCTACCATTACAACTGGAGCAAAAGATTTGGCAGGTAACGCTCTTGCAGCAAATTATACATGGAATTTTACAACGGTTGCAGTGGTAGTTGCATGCGGATCAGGAACGCAGTTGTTTTCAACTAATATCATGCCAATAGTATCTGCCAAATGTATGCCATGCCATGGAGCCAGTGGTGCCAGTGCCGGAATTAGCTTGACCAACTATTCACAAGTTAAGGCCATAGGCAATCGACTTGATAATCCGGGTATGTATTCTAAAATGGGCGTTGATGCTTGTTCAATTGCCATAATTAAAGCATGGATCGCTCAAGGGTCGCTTAACAATTAATTCAAAAAATTAGTATCGTTGGCATTTTCTAATCTGTGCGAATAATAAACAAAAAGGGTTGTTGTAACAGACAACCCTTTTTCAATTTACTACCTATGATTCTTTCTTATCTTCCTGTCAATGCCAGTAATCCATTAATAATCGTCAGCGGATGCGACGGATTACCGGGAATGTAAAGATCTATCCGTTGTCTATCAAGAAAACTTCGGTCAATTGCAGGCGAATCAGCAAAAATACCTCCGCTAATTGCATCTGTACCCACAAGGACTACCATTTTTGGGTCGGGTACAGCATCCCAGCATATTTGCAACGGCTCAGCCATGTTGGCGGTCACAGGACCGGTTATTACAATCCCGTCGGCATGTCGTGGGGAGGCAACAAACTCGATACCAAACCTGCTCAAATCAAACTGAACATTGTTTGCAGCATTTAACTCCCATTCGCAACTATTATCGCCGCCGGCAGAGACTTGCCGTAACTTTAGTGATTTCCCGAACATAGTTTTAAACTCAGGTGGAATAATGGCTGAATTTAACTCAATGGGTTGATCAATACCTTCTTTAATAACTAATCGTTCCCGCTCGTTTGTAGCAATTTTATAATCCGAGGTGAAGACTATCTTTTGTGGAAAGGCCATTGCACATTCTCCGCAAAACGAACATTTTCCGAGATCAATAGCCACCGGAGAGGTGGAGATTGCGTTCATTGGACAACAGTTAACCAAGGCCGTCTCATCCACTTTTTCGAGTGATATGATTGGTCTGCCGCGAAAAATCCCGGGAACTTTAACATTTCTCACATCAGGAATAAACTGCTTTCCCTGGTGAAACCATATCTTAATATTATTGAACATATTAGTAGAACTTAATTACAATTTTATTTTGAGATTTTAGACCCATAACAAAAAAATCTCCATGTTTCAGTTTTTAAATCTCAAGTCTCATATCTCAAGTCTCATATCTCAAGTCTTATATCTCAAGTCTCATATCTCATGTCTTATATCTCATGTCTCATATCTCATGTCTTATATCTCATGTCTTATATCTCAAGTCTTATATCTCAATTCTCATATCTCATTTTTTAAAGATCGTGCCCTGAATACGAAAGATTAAAACTCTTATTACAGATCGGAAAATCCGAAATTTCATTATTCCGCACAGATAGTGCGAGTGCAAGCCAATTGTGGAAAGAAGGATCCTTAATTTTGTAATGGATTAACTCTCCTTTCTCACCTGTGATAGCACAATGGCAGATCTCACCGCGCCATCCTTCTATCAATGAAAGGGCAAAGCTATTCGATTCTGGTTTTGCAAGCCCTTTTTCCTTCGAACTCTCGGGAACATTGGCCAGCAAAGTTCGTAAGTATTGGATAGACTGAACAACCTCATTTTTGCGTAATTGAACTCTCGAATAAACATCTCCATGATGTTTGACTTTTGCTTCGTGGTTAAGTTCAGAATACAAACTATGAGGATGAGAAGAGCGTATGTCCCTGTT
>JBBQJE010000210.1:0-6131 GCA_038325635.1 Bacteroidales bacterium | reverse complement strand
TTTCCGTGAAGGTTAATCGGATAATATTCGCAGGGGTGCTTTTTCATTGTCCGTCAGCTAAAGCAGACGGCAATGAAAGTGCGCTTGAACTAAAGTTAATCGGATAATATTGGCAGAGGTGCTTTTTCATTGCCGTTGGCTTCAGCCAACGGGCGGCAATGAAAATGCGCTTGATCTAAAGTCAGCCAACGGGCGGCAATGAAAACGCACTTGATCTAAAGTTCAAACTTATTGGAAATAACAGAGCAATAAAAGGGCGGCAATCTTTCGAAATTCCTTGCGAAGAAAATTAAGCGAATTACGAATTTGGCTGTCGACCGTATTTTCGGAGATGTTGAGTTTGTCTGCAATTTGTTTGTAGGTTAATCCTTCAAAACGGCTTAAGCAGAATATTTCTCTTCTGCGCTCCGGGATTTGCTGAATCAACTCAAGTAATTTTTTTTCCTTTTCTGCTGAAAGTTTCATGTCGGCATCCTCTTCGATGATCAAATCCTGTTGAAAATGCTCTTCAACGAAATAGAGTTTTCGGTTAACCGCCGATTTAAGGTGGTCTAATACTAGATTTTTGGCGATGGAAAAGAGGTAGGATTCGAAGTTTTTGTCTGGATTGACGGATTCTTTTCTGAGCCATACCCGTACAAAAACTTCCTGGACAATCTCTTCCGGATCGATTTGTGTTGGCACAAGTTTGGTGGCAAAGCCTTTGATCTTTCCCCTGTATTTATAGAAAAGCACTTCGAAGGCGAATGGATCGCCAGCTTTCAGCTTTACTAAAAGCTCTTTTTCAGTATGTAAGAACTTTTCCAATTTAGGGAATTGACTGTTTTTTTGTTATGATTGGAACAAAGAAAAGGAAATAGAACTGGAAAAGCAAACAGGAGGATCACAACAAATTTATTTTTCGTTGAGATATCGTGTTAAGTTAAATGAGACTGTTAAATCAACCGACAATATAATTTCGGAATTGAGTATATTTGCATAAAAATTTTATGCCAACAATTTTATTAATAAAGGGATACAGATTTTTCTTTTACGTTAATGATCACACTCCTCCTCATATTCATGTAGAAAAAGACCGGAGTACTGCCAAGTTTGATTTGAAAAACGCTGATTTAATAAAATCCAGACGATTTAATGCAAGCGAGATAGCTGAAATACGAAAAATGGTCATCGAGAATCTTGAACTTTTTAAACTAAAATGGGATGAGTATCTTAACTCTAAATAAATCCACAAATGCTTCAGGCATTTTGTTTGATAAGGTTAAAATGTATGTTATGTTGGAGGATGGGCGTGAGCTTATTATTCCTATTGAGTGGTTTCCTTCACTCAGAGATGCTACCACGGTACAAAGAGATAATTGGAGATTAATAGGAGATGGAGAGGGAATTCATTGGGAAGATTTGGATGAAGATATATTGGTTGAAGGATTATTATAGATTCACTAGCTTCTGAGATACAGCTCCAGTCTTCTCCCCCAAACATACACCATCGAAATAAAAATCCGGGGAAAAATCAGTATCCAGATATTGTAACCCATGGCAGCAAACAAGAGTGTATCCTCCAACAAGGAGTGGGAAATGGCAATATGATGGTTCAACAAGTCAGCATCCTGCTTTTCCAATTTTCCTTCTTCTGCTTGACTGATCATAATGGCACCACCATAGCCAAGTCCGATGGTATAGGCTACCATCCATAGGAAACCGGTACTTGGCGGAAGGCCCATGAGCCGGAGCAGTGGTTCGAATGGCATCAACATCCATTTGATCAAGCCAAATTCATTGAGAATCTTTTGGAGGATCAGCAGCAGATTGACCAGGACGACGATTTTCACGGTAGTGATGGCTATTGAACCCCCCCATTCTTTAAGTGCCGGAAAAAATGTTAGCGTATCTCGGATTAAAGTACCTCGACTCTCCTCCATTTCTCCGGGCAGAAAAAAGTTAAGAAAAAGGGCGGCCAATAGAGAGGCAGAAAGCCGGGTCATGATCATCCTCACGGCATTTGATCCGGTTTTCCGTTGAATAGCGGTCTCCACGATGAACGAATGGGAAATCAGGCACATTACTGCCAAAATTGTGCCTTCCCGGTATCCGGTTCCAAGGGTGGTCATGACTGCAATGGCGGAATATACATTGGTGAAGATACTGGTTAACAGGATAACCGTTGCCTCACCTGATAATCCAATCAGCTTAAAAACGGGAGCCATCCAACCGGCAAAGACGTTGAGAATACCGGAGAAATCGAGCAGAAAAACGGCAAAAGAGACCGGGATGGTAATTTTTAGGAGCCAAAGAGCTGTTTTTATACCTTGCGGCAAAGCCGTTCGCACACATTTCGTCAGTCTTTCCCAGATATCCTGATTCGTAGAATTGTTCGTCAATTGGAGTACTGTTTATCAGGATTTTACCCCAACGAAATTATGTTTTGTATCAGCAAAGAGAATGTTGAAGGAAGTCAATGAGCCGTATATTCGCGTAATGTATTGTTGCATATTCACTTTTTCCTCATCGGATAAACCGGGATGGCTGTTGATATTTTGTTCCAGTACGCGAAGCCGGTCGCGGAGCATGACGATTTTGTGGAAGAAACTTTCAACCGGTATCTCTTTGGGTTTCAGGGAGAGGTTGGCGGGTTGAAGGAGCATGTTCCCTCCTTTCCATTTGTCGCCGAGGGGAACAATTTCCTGCAAGGCGCTCTGATCTTCTAAAACGTAACGAATCACCTTTTCAACTTCTGCCAGAGTTAACGAATTTTTGGGTTTCTCTGGAGGTGCCTCTTTAACCTCAAGATCCTCATTTCGTTTAGTGAGCTCAATTTTCCCGCCATGCTCAAAAAAGATTTCGTACGACGTGATTTTATTTTTACTAACGAATCCTTCCCCATAGCGGGGATGTTCTACACGGGTGCCAACTGCGAGTTCTTCCATTTCAATTTATTTTTCGTAAAAGTAAAAGAAAAATTATTTGGTGAAACTATAAATGGAGTATGGAAATACAGTCGCCTGGAGCATGGAAATACTGTTGCCATTTTTTTCGGGCTGAAAGCCCAATATATCCTAGCCCAATGGCAACGCCTTGGGTCGGTGAATGATTCCATGACACATCGCCCTGCAAGGGTAATATAATAATTACGTCCATAAATAATCTGCATCAAAAACAATCCCGTTCTCATTCAGAAATTGAATATATTCTTCACGAAATGTTTGTTTCTTATGATGGATCTTCTGATTATCAATATATTTATTTACAGCCTCGACTTTTGATTGGCTTACCGAATAACCTGCGTATCCGCCCTGCCAGGCAAAATTTTGATAATAAGGACCTTTTGTCTTGATCCATCTCCTGCTATTCCTTTTTATATCTTCCAACAATTCGGCCAACGAAATATTTTTTGACATGATACATAAAACATGTAGATGATCATCAGTACCATTGATCTTGATTGGAATTGATTTTGATAATTTGAGCACACCTCCGATGTAAGCATACAATTCCTTTTCATCTTCCTGTCTAATAAAACAGGCATTATTTTTGATATGAAAGATAGAATGAACATACAATTTTGACAGAGATTGTGACATAATTATTGTTGGTTAGTTGTTATAATTCAACATTTATTATACTGGCCTTTCAGGCCGAACTGTATCATTCGCAATTATTTAAACCCAAGGCATTGCCATTGGGCTAGGATATGCTGCCACTTCGTGGCGGGCAATGGGCCACAAATCAATTTTTGCATGGACTATTTATTCACCTCATATTTAATCATTTAAACCCAAGGCGTTGCCATTGGGCTAGGATATGCTGCCACTTCGTGGCGGGCTTCACAAATTAAAATCATAAAACGATTTTTTCGCCGGATTTTTTAAATTCGATGATCTTCTCTTTTCCATCATATTTCACCAGACACTTGCCAGGAAACTGGTTGAGAATGTTTGCCTCTGAGATTTTGCCGCCAGCCCATTTTACGTTGATGGTATATCCGCCCCTGGCTTTTAATCCGCTGAAATTGCCATTTTGCCAAACGTCGGGCAGAGCAGGCAGGATCTCAATTATTTGCAATTCTTCTCCATTTACAGTCTTCGTTTCCTGGCTTTGCAGCAGCATTTCGATGACAGCCGCTCCGGCTCCAAAATTTCCATCGATGTTAAACGGCGGGCAGGAAGAGAGAAGGTTTGGCAGCAATCCCGGTTTGCGGCGGTCGCCCATAACAAATAGATTATTGAAAATCTTGTACGCATGGTTCCCATCTTTTAAACGAGCCCAGCAGCAGGCTTTCCACGACATAGACCAACCAGTGGCTTCGTCACCCCGGATTTCAAGCGTGCGTTTGGCAGCATCAAAGAGGGTAGGGGTCTTGTCCTTAGTGATTTCGAAACCCGGACAAAGTGCGTACAGATGTGAAATATGCCGGTGTTTCGGATCCGTTTCGCGGTATTCTTTATCCCATTCGACAAGCTGACCATTTGTTCCAACCTGGTAAGGCTGAAGACTATCCTTTTGATTTTTAATTCTTTCGATCAATTTATCCTCCACTCCAAGGATTTTTGATGCCGCAATACAATTGGTAAACAGCTCCTTTGTTATTTCCAGATCCATCACAGCACCTTCGCAAAATGGCGTTCTGTATTTTTGACCATCCGGGAAATAGGTGTTCTCAGGAGAAGATCCTATTGGTGTTGTATAATGGCCGGAGTCGTTCAGGACTAGCCAGTGACTTAAAAATTCGGCAGCACCCTTCAGTTCAGGCCAGTATTGTTTTAGAAATTCCTTGTCTTTTGTGTATTGGTAGTGTGTCCAAATTTGCTGGCAAGTCCAACCTCCCGCCATCGGCCAGAATGAACAGTTGGCATTGTCAACGGGTTGCGCTGTGCGCCAGATAGAGGTATTGTGATGGGCTGTCCAACCCGGATATCCAAAACTTTCTTTTACATGAGCCGTTCCGCCTACCGCCATTTCCTTGACAAAGCGCAACACCGGTTCGGTACATTCGCTTAGGTTGGCAGCTTCCGTCATCCAGTAGTAGATTTCCGAATTGATATTCATGGTATAGCCGCAAGCCCATGGTGGGACGATTTCATTGTTCCAGATGCCCTGCAAATTGATCGGTTGTCCGCCCTCACGGGATGCTGCAATTGTCAGATAACGTGCATATTGCATGGCTAGGGCGGCCATCGACGGATCGCCTCCATTGCTGTAGGCTTCGAGCCTCTTGTCTGTTGGAAGTTTTCCTTGTTCAGTTTGTACACCGAGATTGATTTGCACTCTGTTGAAAAGATTCTGGTAATCTTTCAGATGGTTGGCAAGTAAGGCATCATAGCTTTTGGACAGTGCGTTTTTTAGGTTTGCCTTTGATTCAATGGAAGGATCAACTCCTTCGCGGCTGGGACTCTTATCGAATCCATTAAAACTGGTATCGCCGGAAAGGAGGATTATAACTTCATCAGCACCGGTAATCACCAGTTTGTCGCCTTCAGCTGTCATCTTTCCGCCTTTCAGTTCGACGCCAACCCGACCTTCGTAAAATGTACCTTCCCCGTTCAGCTTATCCCCATACATAACGGGTTCCCTTCCCGGTATTAATTGACCATTTTTGTCAAATATTTCAGGATACATCCATTCTTGTTTCCAGTCCTGGACATTTTTTATCGTCCTTCTGAGTGCCAATGCGGGAGCCTGGCCTTTCATTACGAGAACACCGTCAACAACGGTAGTTTTGGCGGTGGGATGTGCCCCGGTTAATCCCATTTTAAAGGAGACTGAACCTTTTTTGTCGGCCTTTATTTTCAGGACAATTACCTTATCAGGGAAACTTGCAAAGACATCCCTTTGGTAACTGACTTTGTCGGCAACGTAGGAAGTCCGGCAAACAGCGGAGGATAAGTCGAGGTCTCTTTTGAAACCGGTCACCTGGTCGGTGTGGGTAAATTCCATCTCAAGGTCACCGAAAGGCTTGTAACAGTCCTGGGCCCGGCCAAGATATTCACGGGCAATAATTTCGTTAACCGATTTCAGGTCTCCCGCTTTGATCAATGATCTTATTTTTTCAAGGCTTTTGGTAAAATCAAGTTTTACTGTTCTCCCGGGTTCACCCGAATAGAGGGTGTTTTCATTCAGCTGAAGATGTTCTT
>JBBQJE010000209.1:0-6193 GCA_038325635.1 Bacteroidales bacterium | reverse complement strand
GTCGCATTTTGGAAAAGCTATTTGCTCTTTGTATTCCTTTAATCTTGCCGGAGAATACATCTTCTGATAGACTTTCAGATTCAAAATGTGATCAACCCATGGTTCTTTATGTAAGCCATTCTTTATATAACCACTCATACTCACTCCTTCGGCAGCCAAGGCATTCAGAAAACTATCACGGGATGCATTATTGAAATGCTCTTTCTTGTAAGACATGGTATATAGATAGAAGGAACCGCTTTCAGTTCCTTCGTAAAGTTTTTGAGGAACCAGACCCGGAAAATTTTTTAGTTTGGAATTCAGATAATTAGCATTCTTGTTTCGAAGGGCGAAACGCTCTTTTACGCCGTCCAGTTGTGACAACAAAATGGATCCTTCAAATTCGTTCATCCGATATTTAGCACCTATTGTTTCAGAACGGCCTTTCTTCGATGTACCGTGATTTTGCACAGTATAACATTTATCCATTAGTTCATCATTATTCCCAATGATGGCACCACCTTCGCCGCATGAAATTGTTTTGGAAGTTTGGAAGCTAAAGCATCCAAGATCTCCGATTGTTCCTAATACTTTTCCCTGATATACGCCAAGGTGCGCCTGACACGCATCTTCAATCACTCTAAGGTTGTGCTTTTTAGAAATGGCCATAATTTGTTGCATATTGCAAGGTTGCCCCATAATGTGAATCGGCATGATCGCTTTGGTGTTTGCTGTAATTCTTCTTTCAACTTCTGCAGGGTCAAGCTGAAAAGATTCCGGATCCAGATCAGCCATCACAGGAAGAGCGCGGCTTGTAATGATAGAAGAGATGGTCCCCATATCGGTATACGGTGAGGTGATCACTTCATCGCCAGGGCCAATTCCCAATGCTTCTACACAGGTATTGAGAGCTTGGGTTCCGGAACCTGTTCCGATAGCAAATTTTGTACCCATCAATTTGGCATATTCCTGCTCAAAGGTTGGCACTGCTCCTGTTGCTGATTGAATCCTGCACCAAATTCCACTACGGGCTGTATTAGCAATTGCCTCGACCATCTTTTCGTCAACATAAGGCCAAGCTGGCCAGACCTTGTTGCTTCTTACTGGCTTGCCGCCCAGAATAGCCAGTTTTTCTGTTTCATTACTGGTTCTACCAATATATGGAATTGATCCTAAAGCGATGGCACCTATCGTGCCTGTAGTTGCCGTTCCCATGAACTGCCTACGGCCTACGTTCTTACTCTTGTCTTTCATTTTAATTAATTTTTAATTTTAGTTTTATAATAGATGTTATATAAAAACAGTGAGATCTCTGGATTGATTTGCCCAATCGATTCTACTCTTTCAAAATTTTATCAATGAATTCAAATGCCTCGAAACGCACTTTGGGCGGGAAATCGTGGTTAGATAGCGGATAATGCACCTGAAGATTTTCTTCAGCACCAAACAGCCGATAAATTTCCATCGCATTGGCAATTCCTACCCGAACTCCTTCGACATTAAAATTTGCATCATGCACAGGTGAATTGGAGAAAAAAGGACGAGGTGCTAAAGTTGCAATCAGTTCATCAAAATCAATTGGCATTCGGTTTAAATCCAGATTGTATTTGGTTCGCAACAAAGGCGTGTATCGTTCCTGAGCCCATCCGGTAAGCCTGCTACCACTTTCAATTCTGAGTTTCTCATTGTAATTGTTATAATAGCTGAATAGAGTCCAGCCACAACTGGAAACAATTACTTTTATCCTGGTATCAAAGGCTGCTGCGAATATCGCTGTATGCCCTCCCAGTGAATGCCCGATAGCTCCGATCCTTTCGGGATTTACATCTTTTCTTGCCTGCAAAAAATCGACACATCGGATACAGTTGAATACAGCTTTCATTATTCCTGACTCATAACGGTCTGTTGAGAAATCATAATCAACCTGATCGCCATAACTTGGATAATCGGGAGCAATAACCACGTAGCCCCTTTCCGCCATTTCCTTTGCATACCCTCGATTAGGCAATCCCTGCCCATCTACAATTTTTTTTCCTAACATACCGGTTGGCTGCAAAGCAAGAATGGCAGAGAATTTTTCATTATTTCCTTTTTCCAATGGAACATATAGATAAGCCGTAACATCTTCATTTTTTGCTACCGTGAATTTAATGTTGTATCGAGTATAGCTTTCTGTTTTCAGGCTATCAAAAATTTGCGTGTTGAAAGGTGGAAAATCCTGAATTTTAGAATTAAATGGGGGAAGAGTAGGTATATCAGGCAAAGTACCTATAAATGATTCCAGACTATCAATAATCTGACCTCTTTTAATATACCATTCATGCACACTTTCAACTTTTTTTGCCATGCCTTCTGAATCTATATATTTCAACAAATGGGAACCAGGGTTACAACTAAATGTTTTGTCTTGTGCAAAACCATGTTGCAGAATAACAGTTAAAAATATAAAAAGGGGAATGCTAATTTTTGACAACATCGTATTGATTCTATTATCCATAATTTTTTATTTAAAATTTCCGGGTGCTTCCTGTTTTTTTAAACTCCATCAACTCGAATTCGATTCCTTCTTTAGCCGTTTCATTCTTCAGATGCATGGCGATACTAGATGCGGAAACGATCATCACAAAAAGGAACATCCACATTTATTTTCATGCTTTTTTCTGAACAGTAGTTCATGGATGTTTCAGGTTTCATTTTTGTCTCTTCCAGAAACAATGATTTCAAATGATAAAACATTAGTTAACAACATATTTCGTGAATAATTCGGTAAGCTTGAGCTTGTTCTTCCACCGTTTGCGAATAAGTTACAGCCAGCAACCTCATGCCAGGTCTCCACAATTCGGCAGTTGTCTTTTTAATCACAGAAGTGTCACCAACCATGCGGGCATTTAAAATAATTCCTGTATTTATCAACGAATCGACAAATGGCGGTACAGGATTATGAGATGGATCTGTTTCGGCAGTAAAAGCAGCATCTGCCATTTTCAATCCTTCAATCTCTTTAATCATTTCAGCTTTATCAGAGAAGTTGCCACACGAATGAATTACTGGTCCCCCAAATGCTTTTCCTACTTTTTCAAATGCTGGTCTGACATAGTTTAAATAGCTTTCAGCATCAACCATTATCAGATTATCATCGCTCATTCCAAAGCCTTCAAAAACAGGTGATGATGCAAATCCATGACCTGGTTTAACCAATACAGAGCCAATCAGTTTTTCCTGTTCTTTATAAAATTCAATCATCAGGTCGGCCAGAAGATCTAAGAATTGCGTTACTTTTTCTGGTTCCATAATCATGGAAATTAGGAAGTTGCTGGTATCTACAATGTACGTGGCATTATTCAATGGCGACTGAATATCGCTAAACGACATTGGAAGTATTCCTTTGGTCTGATCCAGAAAATATTCGATCATGTTGAGGGTGTGTTGTCCAACGATGGTGTTTTTGACCTGTTTATAGGGATATGCCAATGCATCATCAATGGTCATAAACTTTGGTTTTGTTGCCGGGGCTTGTCCCTGATGCCAGATATATTCAATATCAAAAGCATTGGCAAGTGTTCCTATACCATACCACGGTTCCAGAAAATTGGGCACATCGGCAGGATAATCCATGCTTTTCTTCAGTGCTCCAAGCTGCCATTCCAGCGACTGTTTCATATCTTTGCAGCCGTATGAGAATACTTCAGCAACGCGCATCCTCCTGTATACCAATACTCCCGATTTGCTTTTTATAAAAGCCTCGCACCTTTTGGTTAGTTCCTGATTATATACGGCATATTCGTTAAAACAGAAATCTGAAACTTTAACCGGATCGACCAACGATGATTGGGCATCATTTTTCGAAGTATCAAATATTTTATTTGTTGTCATAATTTATAAGAGTTTTTTAGAGCTAATGTTGTAAAAACAGATTGGAAAAAAATAAATTCATGGTTTCCCAAGATACAACAACGGTAGGTAATTTTTGGTATTTTTTTTAGTTCTTTTATTCATAATTAGTTTTGTCTATCTTCATCAAAAGCTATTCATTATAGAAATCCCCATTAACCCAATATCTACTTCCTGCGACAATGTTTGAAGGGTTATGCTATTCAATCCAATAACCGCATTGGCTATTTGGCACTGCATCAAATTGGTAGATCCTGCAACTTGGAAGTAAATAACATCTCCGGTTTTATTTACCGGAATTTCTATCTTCTCCGAATAATTCTTCCATAAGGAAGTGAAAGCTTAATTTCTAGCTTTGAATGATCTTCCAATTCAAAAGGTACAGGAATGAAGGAATCAAGTGTAGCATTTTGTCAAATAACGTATCAGGCCAAAGGGTTATTCGTTCAAAACCGTCAGGAACTATTTGGGTGAATTGAACATGGATTGCTATTTTTGTATTTGTCGGTTGCCTCCTCTGTTTTCCGATAATACTTAATTATCACACAACATCTCAAAAAATTAATGTAATTTTGTGGGCTTTTTAAATGCTGGCAACATGGATTCCCGGTAAAGTTCTAGAACTTTTTAATCGAGGATTACATAGCATGGCATGGTTCTTGCAAATAAATATCGATTAATTGATTAATAGGTAAACACAATTAGTATGGCAGGTACCGAATTATTCGGAAAGGAAGAGCGCAAAGAAGTAATGGATGTGCTCGATTCAGGCGTTCTCTTCCGTTACAATCACGATGCTCAACGTAAAGGCATTTTTAAGGCCAAGATTTTTGAACAGGAATTCAGCACATACCTCGGAGCAAAACACACTCATTTTTGTGCAAGCGGAACAGCTGCCGATTCTATTTCATTGGCATGCTGCGGTATAGGGTATGGCGATGAGGTCATCGTTCCGCCTTATGGATTTATTGCCCCAATCGAGGCCGTACTTTTGGCAGGTGCTATCCCGGTTTTCGCTGAAATCGATGAAACCTTGTGCCTGAGTCCGGAAGGGATTGAAAAAGTTATTACACCGCGAACAAAGGCTGTTTTATTAATCCAGGTGTTTGGTTCAATGGCTAAAATGGATGAAATCCTCACTGTTTGTAACAAACATAACCTGATTCTGGTCGAAGATGCAGCTCCTGCTCTTGGAGGTAGCTATAAGGGTAAAATGCTTGGAAATTTTGGCCAAATGTCGGCCTTTTCTTTCGACTACTACAAAATAATTACTGCCGGAGAGGGTGGAGCCATTGCTACCAATGACGACGAATTGTACGACCGTGCTCACAAATACTCTGATCATGGTCACGACCACCTGGGAGAAGTCAGAGGTGCAGAACAACATCCAATACTTGGGTATAATTACAGAGGTTCAGAATTGGGCGCAGCGGTCGTTCTCGCTCAGTTGCGTAAGTTGCCCTACATGATTGAAAAACAAAAATCACATCAATATATTTTGAAACAGGTTCTTCGGGAGTTCCCTGAAGTTAAACTCAGACTGGTTCCTGACGAAAACGGAGATTCAGCCACTTTTCTTTCCTTCTTTTTGCCGGATAATGAAAAGGCAGTCAGAACGTTTGATGAGTTTCAAAAAGAAGGACTGAGCGCTTCCTATTGGTATCGTAATAATTTCCATTACCATCGGCAATGGGGTCACTTGAAGGAAATGAAATCAATTTTCAATCTTCCGGTGATGAAAATTTACAATGGGCCTGATTATAGTAAGCTGGAAGTTCCTCAATCTGATGCTATCATGCAGCGATTAATGATGACCCAGATCATGGTAAACTGGAGCGAGGAAGATTTGAACACGCTGACAACAAAAATGAGGTCGGCACTCAAAAAAGCACTTAAATAAATAAAAAATGTTTAGAAATTTTAAGGCCGTTGGACGTATTTTATATGGAAGAAACAGTATCGAACAACTGGATGATGTGTTGGGCGAATTAAGAGTCGATAAGGACTCATTTGTATTATTTTTGCTGGACGAATATTTCGACGGAAAAGATTTGATGAGAAACCTTCCTATTCATCCTCAGGATATCCTGAAGATTATCGAAGTGAAGGATGAACCGAAAACAAAAATAGTAGATAAAATTGTTGCCGAAGTGAAAAGTCTTGGTAAGGGTAACCCTGTTTCGGTCGTTGGTATCGGTGGTGGTAGTGCAATGGATTATGCCAAGGCTACCCGTGTCATGTTCACAAACGAAGGATCATCAGCTCAATATCATGGACTTGACTTCATAAAAAATTGAGGAAGACATTGTACAGTTATTCCAAC
>JBBQJE010000208.1:0-6259 GCA_038325635.1 Bacteroidales bacterium | reverse complement strand
GGAAGGAACCTACCTTATCTCTGACAAAGATCCTAGAAGCATGGTAAGAGCTGATCCGACCAAAGGGGAAAGGGGTAAATACAAATTATATCAGGAAGGCATTGATAATGACAATGACGGAGAAATAAATGAGGACGGTCCGGGTGGAATAAACGTTGGGATAAATTTTCCGCACCTTTTTAAAACGAATTGGAAAGATACCGGCTTGTGGCCAGGCGAAGCACCTGAAGTTTATGGGATAATGAAATTTGTATACGATCATCCCGAGATCGCCATGGTTTATACCCTTGGCACCTCTGATTTCTGTATGGCACCGCCACGAGGAGGTCGCAAAGGAGGCACAAATATGGAAAGCCTGAAAGTACCTGCACGCTTTGCCGGCAGGATTGGTGCCGATCCTGAGAAAACTTATTCTATTACAGAAGTCGTCGAAATGTTTAAGGCATCCATGCCAAGCCGCGGCGGAAGAGAAATGACAGCTGAGACTGTTGTTGACATTTTGGGATTGGGTGCTTCAGTAAATCCATTAGAAGGCGACCTGAAATTCTACACTGATTTCTCAGATAAATACAAAGCCTACCTCAAAGCGAAAGGAGGATCGACAGATAGAATAGCTGCAGATCCAGACAAAGATGGTTCTTTCGAGCTTTGGGCCTATTACCAATTGGGCGTCCCTTCATTTAGCATGAACTTATTTACACCGCCAAAAGCAGCAGAACCAAAAGCCAGAGAACAAGGCTCCAGGGATCCTATGTCAAGAGATGCTACCTCAAAAGTGACAGAATCTGATGATAAGGAGAAAACTATTCTAACTTATATCGACAAAAAATTGAACGGTTCGGGTTTCATAAAATGGCAGCCTTTTACTCATCCAACGTTAGGTAAAGTTGAGATTGGCGGAATTGTGCCCTTCGTAACAAGCACTCCACCAGTTAGCATGATTGATTCTCTATGCAAAATTCAGCTTCCATGGCTTTTGAAGCTTTCTACAAAGTTACCCGATGTACGATTGATGAATGAGGTCGTTACTGATTTAGGTGCAGGCGTTTACAGACTCGAATTGTTTATCGAAAATAAAGGTGTACTTCCCTATCCCATTGCAATGGGAAGCAGAAACAAACAACCTGCCCCAATAATTATCCTACTTGATGGCGAAAATCTCGAGTTTTTGGAAGGATATAAACGAACTTCACTTGGAGACATCGGTGGTAATCAGGTTAAAAAATTGACCTATACGATCAAAACGACTAAGAAAACGATCCTGAAGGCCAATATTGAGTCGGTTCAGTTTGGTTCTGAGGTAAAACAAATTAAGATTGGAGGTTAATCATGAGAAAAATATTCACATTGATCACATTTTGCTTATTGACCTTCATGGTAATGGCTGAATCCAAAGGCAAGATTGAAATTCCACTTCGGTTCGACAGATATTATTCGTATGAAGATGTAGTGGCAGCCTTGAAATTAATGCACAGCACTTATCCAAACCTGACAAAGCTTGATTTAGTTGGAAAGAGTGAAGAAGGCCGGGAAATCTATGCCTTGACAATTAACAACCCCAAAACCGGTGAACCATTATCCAAAACTGGGGTTTATGTTGACGGGAACATTCATGGTAATGAAATACAAGCCGGCGAAGTCTGCCTGTATTTTGCCAATATGCTGTTGACCAAATATGGAGAAAACGACAAAATTACGAAGGTAGTCGACAAAAATGTATATTATATTCTTCCTGTTGTGAATGTTGATGGCCGGGCACATTTTTTTAAAGATGGACAGACTTCGAGCTCCGGGCGAAGTGTAAGAGTTCCAAAAGATGACGATCGCGATGGATTAGTGGATGAGGATGGCGCAGATGATTTGGATGGTGATGGAAACATCTGCATGATGCGAATCAAAGACCCGCTTGGAGATTACAAGACCGACCCTGAAGACAGTAGATTGATGATACCGGTAAAACCGGGAGAAAAGGGTGAATGGACGATTCTAGGAGAGGAAGGTATCGACAACGACAATGACGGTAAAATTAATGAAGACAGTGAGGGGTATCTGGATTGCAACCGAAATTGGGGTTACAATTGGCAGCCTACATATATACAAAGCGGAGCAGGCAATTTCCCGCTTTCCAGTACGGAGGCTAAATCAATTGCTACATATATTCATCAACGCCCAAATATTTTGATCAATTTTGCCTTCCACAATTCGGGCGGAATGTGGCTTAGAGCACCCGCTATCAAGGAAGATAAGGTCGATCCAAGAGATGTTGCGGTTTACGACATTATTGGCAAAAGTGCGATCAAAATGACTCCAGGTTATGTGTATATGCCATCTTATGATTTATACGATACCTTCGGCGATACCGATTCACACATGTTCAATATCGAGGGATCCTTTTCTTTCGTCGGAGAACTTTTCATAAGATCACAGGAGACTTACCGGGAAAATGCGGACAAGCCAATACCTGTTCCCACTGAAAGTACAGGTGGAAGACGGGGTTCCAATCCAGAGGTAAGCCGTGAACAACTGAAATTTAATGACTATCTTGGAATGAATGAACTATATAAAGACTGGAAACCTTTCAAACATCCGACCTATGGTGAAATTGAAATTGGTGGTTGGGTTAAAATGAGTTCTCGATTGCCACATCCGTTCATGTTACCGGAGTTAGTTCACCGCAATGCAATGGTCGTACTTTATGCTGCCGAGCAGACACCTGAAATAAGTATGGAAATATTTGATGTTAAGGAGATCGGAAAAAATCTCCATCAAGTACGTGTCCGACTCAAAAATGCCAAGGGATTACCTTCCATGTCCAGTAGAGCAGTAAGCGCCAAACTTTATCCTCAGGATATGCTTAAGATTACCGGAGCTAAAGTGGTGGCTTCAGGGAAAATCACCGACCTCCGAACGAATAAAGTAAGTTACCAGGAGCATAAACCTGAAATTATCTACACTTCGGTTCCTAGTTTTGGCTTTTCAGAGTACCAATTTTTGGTTGAAGGGAAGGGAGAAATCTCAGTAAATTACAACTCGCAGAAAGCAGGAAGTCAGGTAAAAACGGTTAAACTTTAATAAGTCTAAAGATAAATAAGCTCAAATGTAGTTGTTTGGAAATCGAAACCAATATAGAATTAGTCGTTGCGCTTTTCATTTTTGCTATATTTGACACCTCAAATTAAAATCATAGTCGCAAAAAGTGGGAATATTACAGGATAAACTTGCAAAGTTTGATCTGCCTCAGAGAATTATGGATGCAGGTCTTTACCCTTATTTTAGGGTCATTGAATCGGATCAGGATACTGTAGTTACTATTAATGGTAAGAAGGTACTGATGTTTGGATCAAACAGTTATCTGGGTTTGACGAATGATCCCAGGATCAAAGAAGCTGCAAAAAATGCGATAGATAAATACGGAACCGGATGCGCAGGATCGAGGTTTCTTAATGGTACCTTGGACATACATATTGAGCTTGAAGAGAGACTGGCCAAGTTTACCGGTAAAGAGGGGGCGTTATGCTTTAGTACCGGTTTCCAGGTTAACATGGGCGTAGTTTCGGTGCTCACCGGTCGCACAGATCACCTATTACTAGACGAGCTGGATCATGCCTCCATTATCGAAGGAAGCAGGCTATCCTTCTCCAGAGTATTGAAATTTGGGCACAATGACATGAAATCGCTGGAAAGTAAGCTCAAACATTGTACACCGGATAGCGTCAAACTCATTGTAGTAGATGGAATATTCTCCATGGAAGGTGATATCGTTAAACTTCCCGAGATTGTTAAACTTGCCGAAAAATACAACGCCAGCATCATGATAGATGATGCGCACTCTTTGGGTGTCATTGGTGTCAACGGTGCAGGAACAGCCTCTCATTTCGGACTAACAGACAACGTTGACTTGATAATGGGGACTTTCTCGAAATCATTTGCATCACTTGGAGGATTTATTGCCGCAGACAAAGGGACAATCAATTACCTGAAGCACAGTTCTCGTACGCTTATCTTCAGTGCCAGCATGACCCCAGCTTCGACCGCAACCGTCCTTGCTGCCTTGGATATCATGGAGTCTGAACCAGAAAGAATCAAACATCTCTGGGATATAACCAATTATGCCCTGAAGGGTTTTAAATCGATGGGCTTCGATACCGGAAAATCAGAATCTCCTATCATTCCGTTATTTATTCGGGATGAAATGAAAGCACTTATGCTTACCAAGATGCTGCTCGAAGATGGAGTTTTTGTTAATCCGGTCGTATCTCCGGGTGTTCCCAAAGAAGATAGCCTCATCAGGTATTCCCTCATGGCGACACATACAAAAGAACAAGTCGAAATTTCGATCGACAAGATTACGAAAGCAGCAAAGAAATTAGGCATCGTGCGAGGAAAACGTTTGCAGGACAAGATGGTTAATAGTTATATGTAAAACCTGGATTGTTGCATTCTATTAATTCGCATATTTACAAATCGCTCATGCGGTATGGCTATTGCATAAATTAATAGGTTCTTCGAATGAAAAAGGTAATTCTAATTACAGGTATCTCCTCCGGTTTTGGCAAAGAAACAGCTTCTCTGTTAGCAAAGCAGGGTAATACCGTCTATGGCACACTTCGTAAAGAGACGTTTACTGATCCATTGGTGAAAATGGTGTTTATGGATCTTAATGACAGTACTTCCATTACTACCGCTGTTGGTAAAATACTCCAAATTGAGGGACGAATTGACGTGTTGATAAACAATGCCGGCATGCATACCGGAGGGCCGATTGAGACATTACCACTTGATATTATTAGCCAGCAAATGAATACCAACTTCCTTGGAGTCGCGCAACTCACGCAGTTGGTTCTGCCTGTGATGCGAAAACAAGGAGGTGGCAAAATTATCAATTTTAGCTCTATTGGCGGATTAATGGGACTCCCCTACCAGGGAATCTACTCTGCCGGAAAATTCGCCATTGAAGGTTTCAGCGAGGCACTTCGAATGGAAGTTAAAGAGTTCAATATTAAGATTGTTGTAATCAATCCGGGTGATTTTCATACTAGCAATTCGGCCAATCGACGAGCATTTTTAGCACCTACCGGAGAAGGTGATCCCTACCAAGCCCAATTTGCCAAAACCTTATCCATCATCGAAAAAGATGAATCTAAAGGCTGGGCACCGATAGTCCTGGCAAAAAAATTGGTGAAGATTGTTGAATGTTCCAACCCCAGGCAAAATTACATCATCGCCTCTTTCGATCAAAAATTAGCCGTTGTGCTCAAATATATCCTCCCGGGAAAGCTTTTTAGCAAGATTCTGCGGGATCATTATGGGATTAAATAAGGTTCAATTGGAGAGACCTGACAAATTTTGAAAATCCGACAATTCTCTCCCGTTTTAGTCACCGACGATTTCTTACCAGGTCAATCAGTTGGTCGAACTGGCTGAGGGCAAAAATGACCAAGATAGCTTGAGCCATCAGCATAACTTTTTGGATAGAAAATCCCATAAATGTAGTGTTCAGTTGGCTGATCAATACACTTAACGTTAATCCAAAAATGGTTCCGATAGCAAAGAAAATCCAGGATAGCCGAACATTCTTTAGAAATGACTTGGATATTTTCGCTTCACAATGAATTTGCTCCATCATCTTATCCTCAAAATCAGTGAACGGCATCTGTTCCACAGATTTTGACATCATCTCCCGAATTAATATGTCTTCATTTTCAGGACTCATATTGCTTTGATCATAGATTCGATTTCAATTTGGCATTCACAACTTCCAACAGGTGTTTCCGGGCACGGTGCAAAATCACCTTGATGTTTGCCTCCGACCAACCAGTCAGATTGGCAATTTCCTCCAGGCAATTCCCTTCCAGATAAAATAATTGAAGGGTCAGACTTTCTTTCGAAGGAATCTTTTTCAAAGATTCGCTGACAATCGACTTTTGCTCTTCGGAATTCATTCCTCTAAAAGTGTACGTAACATCCTCAATATCTGCCACATCATGGCCTCTGGTCAGAACAATTTCATTTCTTGTTTTCTGAAGCTTTTTAAAGGCTTCATTGATCAGGATACGGTAAAACCAAGTTTTAAAACCGGATTGCTGCCTGAAGGACTTCAGGTTTCGAAAGGCTTTGATAAATGCCTCCTGTACCACTTCCTCTGCATCAAACTCGTTTTTAACCACAGAAACAGCCACAGAAAATGCCAGGTCCTTGTACTTTTGTATTAAATACCTGAAATCATCTGTGCTGCCGTTTAAAACCTTTTGGATGTAAA
>JBBQJE010000207.1:0-6271 GCA_038325635.1 Bacteroidales bacterium | reverse complement strand
TACTAAATTCAACAACGGCATGTGTGATCGGACCCTTCTTGAGGCATTCTTCTTTCATCCTCAATAAAATTGGCGCTGATCTGCGTTGATGCGAAACTTGTGTGATACAACCATTCATTTGAGCCAGAAAGGCCAAAGACCTGGACTGATGGATGGTCAATCCCATGGGCTTTTCAATAAAGAGATTGTATTTGTTCTCCAGGCACCATATCCAAACATCGTACATCCGTTCGGGCTGGCCAATTACATACACACCGTCAGGCCTAAGCTCGGCAAGCATTCTTTGGTAATCAACTTGCGACTTTGATACATAAATACGTTCTAAAGCTATTTGATATTTTAGTGCAGTATGTTTCAATCGCTCCTCATCAAATGCACATATACCAACAATGTCAACCTCCTTCAGCGAAGCAAGTGATGGGTAATGTACAGAATTGGCAAAATGACCATTCCCAATGATGCATATCCTGGCTTTCATTTCAATTAGATTCGATTATATTCTTCCATCAAAGCTATTTCACTCATATTCAGGCATCAATGGAAATTTAATTGCTTTTCCATCTCGTTGTGAACGATATATTGCCGTATATATCTCTACGGTTTTCCGTCCTTCCTCTCCGGTGACTAGCGGTTTTCTCCCTTCCAACAATGCATCAATAAAATCTTCAATCTGTTGTTTGTGATAGTATTCAATTGCATTGTGACTATTGAAGAAATCCGAATCCTCCTTTACCCAATCTTTGAGTTTGGCCTCCTCTCCAGGGACTGTCCATAAATCATTCACAGGAGGTTCCAGAATGCTTGTCATCCCAGCAATAAACATGGCTCCTCCATCAGTTTGGACGCCAACTGAAGCGCCGTTTTCTCCATGTATGTGAACTTTTCCGTATATTCCAGGTTTCTGCGAATTACTCACAACAATATTTGCTACCGCTCCATTTTTATATTTAATGATAGCTACAGCAGTATCTTCAACTTCAATGTATGGATGATTCAAGTTTCTCCATACACCATAAATCTCATCAATTTCTCCATCCATGAACCATTGCAACAGGTCTATCTGGTGCGGAGCCTGATTGACCAAGACACCTCCGCCTTCACCTTTCCAGCTTCCTCTCCATGGATCACTTTTATAGTAGGCTTCGTTACGCCATCCGAACATGAAAACTGTACCAAGTACGGGTTTGCCGATCTTTCCCGAAACGATAGCCTCTTTCAACCGCAGGCATGGAGCATAAAAGCGCCTCTGAGAAATAACACCAATTTGTTTTCCTGCCTGCTTAGCAGCTGAAAGCATCGCATCACAATCCTCCAGCGAGCTGGCCAATGGTTTCTCTATAAGCACATTGGCTCCAGCGCTTAAGGCTTCAATTGTTGGGTCTTTATGCGCCGGATGAGGCGTACATACAATGACAACATCCAGTTTTTCGGCAATCACCATTTCTTTGACACTATCGTATGCCTTCACATCATATTTAGCAGCAAAATCCTGTGTTCGCTTTAGATCTCGTCCACAAACTGCGACAAATGCAGCTTTCGGTATGCTTTTCAATGCATCAGCATGCATGACTGCCACCTTCCCGCATCCGACAATGCCGGTTTTCAATTGATTGTTCATAAATCCAAGTTTTTATGGTGTAAGAATAACTTTTAGCAGGCCCTTTTCTTTTGTATACAGTTTTTCAAAATACAACGCCCCTTCTGATAGCGGGACTAAAGCACTCATCATACTGTTAACATTGATTTTCCCATTTGAGATCAGCTCTAGTACGGCAGGATATTCACCATTGATGGCACAAGAACCTTGAACCGCAATTTCCTGTGTGACAATTTTTTGCAAAGGTAACTCCACAATTGGGGATAGGTTACCTACCAAAACTAGTGTGGCTCCCTTTCGCAGACTTTCAACGGCAGATTTGATTGTCGAGGAGATGCCTATTGCTTCGAAGGCTAAATCTGCGCCCCTGTTTTCTGTGAGTTTTTTGATTTCAACAGGGACATTGTCTGTTTGAGCGTTAAGCACTACATCGGCACCTGCCTTGACAGCCATATCGAGTTTCTCCTCTAGGACGTCGACAGCGATCACCCTGCATCCTGCCAATTTCAACAATTGGATAATAAATAATCCAATCATTCCGGATCCAAATACGGCAGCTGTATCGTTGATTTTTAAACCGGAAAGATTAATGGAATGAAGCGCCACGGCAACAGGCTCAACCATGGCCGCCTGCTCAAAAGTAACATTATCCGGAATTTTGTATAGTATATGTTCCGGGATGGCAACAAATTCCGCAAATGCGCCATCACGTTTGAAATCCGGGCAAGATACACCCAACACCATTCTGTTGTCACTCAGATTGTAATGACCTTTGCGGGTATACCAATCATCAAGTTTATAAATAGTTGAATCAAAAGTCACCCTATCTCCAACAACCCAACCTTTTACATTTTGACCTGTTTCAACAATTATGCCTGATGCCTCGTGACCCATAATAATTGGCGGGATCCGACGACCTGTGCTCCCATCCATCCCGTGCACGTCACTGCCACATATTCCGACAGCCTTAACCTCAACTAATACCTCATAATCGCCAGCAGTAGGTTTATCTACCTCTTTATATACCAATTTTTTGTACTCTTCCAGAACAAGTGCTTTCATGTTTTTATCGTTTGATTTTTATTTGCCATTTGGAACTCCCAATAATCTTCCCATGTGTTAAAATTAATTTTTCACGATCGTTTCATGCATGTATTTCTAAAATTTAATTTTTTAAAAATGGATCATATTGTTCGATCGTTTTTAACACTTTCGTAATAATCAAAATGATTTCCTAATTTTTCCATCAGCGGGAAGGTAATCCGGTCGAGTTCAGACTTGACTTCCTCATTTAGCGGCTTTTCCACGGCATTTACATTTTCAATCAGTTCCTTTACATTCCTGGAACCAACTAACGTACAAGTAATTGCATCGTTTCCCAAAATCCACTTAATGGCAGTTTCTGCCATTTTAGTTCCTGATTCTTTGCAAAGGACTCTAATCCTGTTTAATGCTTCGTTTGTTTCTTTTTCAACTCCTTCTTCACCGTGTCTGCACTCTTTTAGCCCTTTGCTATTGAAATGGCGGGTTCGTCGTTGCCAAATTGGAATGTCATCCAAAGTTGGGTAGATATCCGCCAAGATCCCCTGAAGTAAAGCCATATAACCGATAACACCTATTCCGCTGTCCTTACATAAAGATAATGTATCATATTCAACTGCGCGGCATAGAAGGTTATAAGGAAGCTCATTAACCGCAATCTCTTTGAGTGGCAATTTCTGCATTCTATTGCGGCTAAAATTACTGACGCCAAAATTTCTTATTTTTCCCTGCTCCTTCAAAAGCTGAAGAGTCATTATAGCGTCGTTGATTTCAGGTGGGTTTTCAATGATTCGCAAATCATTGGTAAAGTGTTTGATTGAATGTGGATGGATTGGCCAGTGAACCATATACAAATCAATATAATCAGTTTGAAGTCGTTTTAAGGACGCTTCACAATGCTCCATCAAAGTTTCTTTGTAACAATTTGACGGACTAACCTTCGTTCCAATGATAAGGCGATCTCTCGGAATACCGATAATTGCTTCACCCAGCGAAGCCTCACTTCTACCTTCATTATATGCTTCGGCAGTATCAAAATAATTGATACCCAAATTGACTGATTCATGAACTACACTGTTCACATCCTTTTGATTCTGGTCTCCCCAGTATTCTCCTCCACCGAAAGCCCAACATCCGGTACCTAAAACTGACAATTCCAGGCCTGAATTTTTACACTGTCTTTTTTCCATCTTATAAAAATGTCTTTTTTGAAAACCTACTTGTCTACAATGGAACATTTGCTTTTACCCCAAGATTATCTCTCAATGAAACGGTTTTTACTCCTGGGAAATCCTTTGGCAATCTGGTATCAACCTTTCTTTTGGCCAGCCATTGAAGCGCTCGAACCATTTCGGTCTGAAAAGCAGCGCACCGCATACCTTCCGGGTTTCGCTGATCTTTCCAGAAGTGGCCAAGAGTTGAGTTATATACCCTTCCCTTTCCGTACTTTACGATCCATTCAATGGGAAAATTCTTTTGATAAAGTGCATCCTTTGCATAAGACAAGACGGTCATATTTTCCATTGGTCCCCTAGCATAAGTATAAATTTCAATGTCAGCACAAATCCAGCTCCGTGGCAGGCCTTTTTGTATGGGATGATTTCCTATCCTGGTTACTAAAGCGTTTACCCGAGCTCCATGGCTGGTATTCTCTCCATCTCCTGCCTTTATAATATGAAGGCGGCCATCATCCCCGATTTGCGCTGCTTTACCAAAGGTCTTATCGCGCCATCCCAAACCAATCATTTTGTTGTACTCAACCCAATTCACAAAACCATTATTGGCTGAATGAAAAATATACAAACCGCCCCCTGTGGAAACAAATTTCTCTAGACTTTGCCGGGTTAGGATACTCCAGTTTACAGGATTATATTTATCATTAAAATTCATTAAAACCACATCGAAGGATGAGAAATCAGGATTCCAGCTTTCGATGGTCTCTTTCGTTGATGAAAAATCCGGCGATGTAGCAACTTTAATATCGAATCCCTTATAATCATTGAGAATGTGAATGATCGATTTAGTTGTTCGCAGCCAATCGTGGTTGGAATATCCATCTATAATTAAAACCCTTATCGGTTTATTGAAAACTTTAGGCGTTGCGCCCAGACAAGAGTCAAAACCAAAACAAAACAGAGAAGCCAGGTAGAGGCAGAGGGAGAAGAAAATAATACCCCCTCTTGCCTTCTTCATCTTGTTAAAACGGATGATTGAAATGAATTTTATGAGCATCAGTTCAAATTATATAATAAATTAAACTTTATCCGGCATCCTATAATTATCTCGATAAGCAGTTTTGAGAAGTTTGTTTGCATCTTCATTACCAATAAATCGTTCCTTTTCGCCATCGAAGTACAACTGCTTATTGCCCACCCGATAGCAAATATTTCCCAAATGGACCAAGCTTGCGCTCAAATGACCTTGCAATGCAGTGCCATTAGGTTTTTTACGTGTCCTGAGTGATTCTATAAAATCCTTTTGATGATCCGGATCCGGGAATACGCCACCATCCTGGGCTATCAATTTGGAATCTTCGCCTTTAACCTGCCAACCACCGCCATGCCTTCCAAGATACATCAGACCTTCTGTGCCATAAATTTCGGTGCGGGTTGCATTCGTCCTCCAGTCAGGAAATAAAGTAGGATCCATGCGGATGTTATTTGGTGTCTTTTTCATGTAATTGGTGGCATTACCATTGTCGCAGGTTAAGGTAAACGATCCGAAATCGTAGGTGATGCACTGGAATTCAGGCGTTTCCTTTTGTGAGCCCCATGCATTGTTGCCTCCCCATCCGTATACCGATTTAGGATGTCCGGGATCTCCCAGAACCAAACGGGCTAAGTCCATCACATGGCTTGCATCGTCTGCCAATACGCCACCACTGTAAGCCCAGTAATTTCCCCAGCCACCGCGATCATCCATGCTGTGAATGTTTGGATTATAGGGAACATAAGGAGCGGGTCCGAGCCAGGCGTCCCAATTCAAGCCATTTGGAACAGCCGTGTCTGGTTTTGGCATCCATTTGTTACCTCCCAACATATTATATGACTTAACCGCAACGATTTGTCCAAGTTTACCACTTTTAATATATTCCCTTGCAGAAAAGGCATAAGGAGCGCTTCTGTTCTCAAATCCGATCTGAACAATGCGCTTGTATTTTTCGGCAGCTTCAACCATTTTACGTCCTTCCCAGATGCTGATGGATGGATTTTTCTCAACATAGACATCTTTTCCGGCCTGGCAAGCCCAAACGGTCGCCAGCGAGTGCCAATGTTCAGGAGTTGAAATCCAAACTGCATCAACATCTTTGTCATCAAAGACCTCCTTCATATTTTTGGAGCGCTGTGGTTTATAGCCCAATTGCTTTTCGATTGCACTGATAGCTTTGTCTGCTTTCAGGTCATTCACATCGCATACCGTCTTGATAACAACATTAGCATTGATTTTACAGGTACTAATAATTGTACCTGTTCCGCGGGAGCCTGATCCGATTATAGCCAAAACAATTTTGTCATTTGCATCCATTCCGAACGATTTGGATGGTATTACCGATGCGCCAACCGTCAATCCAGCAGCCTTCACACGACACCAGAACAAACCCAATTAGAATCAGCAGAATCAGGAGGATCGATC
>JBBQJE010000206.1:0-6336 GCA_038325635.1 Bacteroidales bacterium | reverse complement strand
GATATACTGTTGGGCATTTGTCACAGGATCCTCAATTAGATCCCGCCAAAACAGTGATGGGCATCGTACAGGAAGGTGCACAAGAAATTGTGGACCTGCTTGCAGATTTCGAGAATATTAACCTTCAGTTTGGCTTACCCGAAGTTTACGAAGATGCGGATAAGATGGATAAGCTCATGGAGAGACAGGCTAAACTGCAGGAAAAAATTGATGCAACGGATGCCTGGAACCTGGAAAACAAATTGGAAAGAGCTATGGACGCCCTTCGCTGTCCGGATGGAGACACTCCGGTAACGATATTATCCGGTGGTGAACGTCGTAGAGTAGCTTTATGCAGATTGTTGCTTCAACAACCGGACATCCTGTTACTCGATGAACCTACTAACCACCTTGATGCAGAATCCATCGATTGGCTGGAACAGCATTTACAGCAATATCCGGGTACGGTAATATGTATTACCCACGACCGATATTTCCTCGACAATGTAGCAGGTTGGATCCTTGAACTCGACCGGGGCGAAGGAATCCCTTGGAAAGGAAACTACACCAGTTGGCTGGAACAGAAACAGAAACGATTGGAGATGGAGGAGAAAGGTGTTTCTAAACGGCGCAAAACCCTGGAAAGAGAACTTGAGTGGGTAAGGATGAGTCCAAAAGCCCGACAAGCCAAATCCAAGGCCCGATTAGGCGCTTACGAAAAACTCCTTAACGAAGATGTTAGACAAAAAGAAGATAAACTTGAACTTTTCATTCCGAATGGTCCGCGACTTGGCGACAAGGTAATTCTGGCTGAAAATGTCTCCAAGGGATTTGGAGATCGCCTGCTTTTTGAGAATCTCAATTTCACCTTACCTCCAAACGGGATCGTTGGAGTGATCGGTCCAAACGGTGCAGGAAAAACAACTCTTTTCAAGATGATTATGGGAATGGAAACTGCCGATTCCGGCACCTTCGCCGTTGGTGAGACTGTTAAGCTGGGTTACGCAGACCAATCGCACGCTGAGTTAGATCCAAATAAAACGGTGTATCAAATTTTATCAGGTGGAACGGATGAGGTTATGGTTGGAGGCCGAATGCTCAATGCAAGAGCTTATGTTTCTAGGTTCAATTTCAGTGGTTCCGATCAGGAAAAGAAATGCGGGGTATTATCAGGAGGTGAAAGAAACCGGCTCCACCTTGCACTTACCTTAAAATCAGGCGCTAATGTGCTACTCCTTGATGAGCCAACGAATGATATTGACGTCAATACACTGCGGGCATTAGAGGAAGGACTCGACAGTTTTGCAGGATGTTGCGTAGTCATTTCGCACGACCGCTGGTTCCTGGATCGTATCGCCACACATATTTTGGCATTTGAAGGTGATTCTCAAATATATTTCTTTGAGGGCAGTTATTCCGAATACGAAGAGAACAAGAAAAAACGACTTGGAGATGCTACACCGCACCGTATTCGGTATAAAAAATTGATCTGATAAGGAGAAAGAGTTAAACAAATGGCTATTTAACCGAGTAAAAATTGGGAATAATATATTTTTATTAATAATAAATTTACATTTTATAATAATATATTCACTATATTTGTACTGTTAATAGTTATTAGTAGTAGTTAGTTGATTTGGATTCGTAAGAGGTTGCCACCCGGCAGCCTCTTTTCGTTTATATAAACCTAGCCTATTTTAGATTTTGGATTTTGGATTTTGGATTTTGGAATGCCCCGAAATGATCTATTCGTACGTTAAAATTAGCTTTTAAATTCGTTGATTCTATAGCAAAAGCTGAATTCCCGTAATCGAAAATCCAAAATCCAAAATCCAAAATCCAAAATTTCTTAAATAGCAGCTATCAATTCCCGTATTATCAGGCTCATTTTAGGTTCTGCCTGCATCGCAACCGCTTGTACTTCCTCGTGGGTAATTTCCACAATCTCTCCAGGAATGCCACTGTCCGTTATGATAGAGATACCGAATACCTCCATAGCCATGTGTCTGGCAACTATAACTTCAGGAACTGTTGACATGCCAATGGCATCACCTCCCAAAATTCTAAACATCTTATATTCAGCTGGCGTTTCGAAAGTAGGTCCGGCTGTTCCTACATAAACACCCTGCTTAAGATTAATCCCATTTTTTAAGGCAATATCCAATGCCATATTTCTTAAATGAAGGCTATACGGTTGACTCATATCCGGAAATCTTGGACCGAGCTCCATTATATTGCGACCCATCAGCGGGTTATCTCCAAACATATTAATGTGATCATTAATCATCATCACATCGCCAATTTTAAAGCCAGGATTTAACCCTCCGCTTGCATTGGAGACAAATAGCGTTTTAATACCTATCGCCTTCATTACTCTTACCGGAAAAGTTACCTCTTTCAAAGAATATCCTTCATAAAAGTGAAACCTGCCTTGCATGGCAATCACTCTTTTACCTCCCAGATTTCCAACTATTAACTGACCTTTGTGCCCTTCTACCGTTGAAACAGGAAAATTTGGAATTTCGGAATACGGAATGCATATTTCAATATCAATCTCATTTACCAAACCACCCAAACCAGTTCCAAGAATAACGCCAATTTCAGGATTAGATTTTATTTTTTCGAGAACGTAACTCGAAGTTGCTCTTATTTTCTCCAACATATTTCATTATTTTTTTATCAAAATCGTTATCTGTTTGATTGATGAACCTAATTTCGATCGGAATATAATATAAGTTCGCACTAATTACTTCAGGTAAGTTGTTAATTTCCAGAATACGAAAAGTATCTTTCTCCGTTGTAATTATTACTTTTTTTGTAGCATTCATGGCCTCAAACTGCGCACCAACACCTACCATATCTTTCAATGTAAAAAGATGATGATCAGGAAATTCTGCAGATACTACTGATTTCGTTGCTTTCAACAATTTTTCTCTTAGTGGCTGAGGATTGGCAATTCCGGATAGCAAAAGCACTCCTGTATCCGGATCAATAGTGAATTTCTCAGGGCCAACATTCTCCGGAAAAAGAGGGATCATTTCGCCATATTTAATACGCGAAAAGAACAAATCCTGGTAAGGCCATATATGAAGATCCATGGTCATTATCCGTTCATCAATCGGCTTGATCTCTCTCGGACATTTAGTGATAATGATGATGTTGGCACGAGATCTGTTAGATGCCGGCTCGCGCAATCTTCCAAGAGGAAGCAAATCATCCTCTGTAATCATCCTTGAGAAATCAATAAGCAGAATATTGATGGCAGGAGTTACGTACCTGTGTTGAAATGCATCATCCAAAATAATTACATCCGGTTGCCTTTCACTGATTTCAAGAATCTTTTCAATACCCCTGACACGTTTCTCATCGACGGCAACCAGGACTGACGGAAATTTCATTTTTATTTGAAGCGGCTCATCTCCAACCTGCTTGCAGGTTGAGGTGGTTTCAACGAGAAAAAATCCTTTGCTTTTTCGTTTATATCCCCGACTCAAAACCGCGACAGTAAATTTCTTGCTCAGAAGCTGGATCAGATGTTCAGTGTGCGGTGTTTTCCCGGTCCCGCCAACAGTGATATTACCCACAGAAATTATCGGCACTTCGAACTCCCTGGATCTGAGAATATTCAAATTGAAGAACATATTACGGGTGTTAACCACCATTCCGTAAAACAACGAGAAAATATAGAGTATTAATTTCTTCAAACCAATTAATTAATGTCAAGATTAAAAGGCATTCTGGTATAGACTCCCTTAGCATTCGCCTCTCTGCTTAAATCCTTCCAATAGTCATACGAAGTACCCATCACAGATTGCATCATTTTTGTTTGCATTCTGACTGAGAAATTCTTTAGAAGCTCAGTAAAAGGATCTTTCTGTTTTGGCAATTCCTTGATTCGATATTCTTTAATTCCTGCTTTTTCGGCAGCAATTCTTAACGCATCTTTCAAACCGCCAAAGTCATCAATTAAATTATTTCCTTTTGCATTCAAACCACTCCAAACTCTCCCCTGACCGATAGAATCGACACTACCAGTTGTCATTTTTCGTCCATCGGCAACATGTGACAAGAAAATTCCATACGTAGTTTCTACGTAGTTTTGCATCAGGTTTGTTTCAAATTTTGTCATTTTCCGTGTTACAGAGGGCATATCGGAATGCTCATTCGTCATCACATTATCAAAAGTAATTCCAATCTTATTATTGAGCAATTCTCCAAAATTCGGGATCGTCCCAAATACACCGATCGAGCCGGTAATAGTGGTTGGACTAGCCAGAATAACTGCTGCAGGTGATGAAATATAATATCCACCCGAAGCCGCATAATCGCCCATGGATACAATAACAGGCTTAACATCCTGTGCCAACTTTACCTCACGCCAAATAACTTCGGAACCAAATGCCGAACCTCCCGGAGAATTAACTCGCAAAACAATAGCCTTCACGGTAGTGTCTATACGAGCCTCACGGATTCCTTGCGATACATCCTTTGAGTTGATATCGTGAGAACTGTTGCCGGAGCCTGTATCAATTTCACCTTCTGCATAGACAATTGCAATCCGGGCCTTAATAAGTGCTTTTGCTTTGCTTTCGGCAGGAATTTTATCGTATTCAGCCACTGTGACGATTGGAATTTCCGCATCGGCTTTCAATCCGGCCAGTGATCGAAGATCGGATAAGACCTGATCGCGGTATTTTAGATTATCAAAGAAATGCTCATTTTTTGCTGTTTCTGCACTCTGAAAAGTCATAACAGAATTAGCATAGTCATTTAACTTATCGATTGAAATTTTTCTTTTCTCAGAAATGCCTTTCAAAAGATGATTCCAGATGGTACCCAGATATAGTGTTGTTTGTTCTTTGTTTGCCGGACTCATCTTATCGTACATGTAGGGCTCAACAGCGGATTTAAATTTATTATCTTTCCCTCGAACAATTTGCATCTCGATTCCAAATTTATCCAGTGCTTTTTTGAAAAAAGTATGCTCCGCATTCAACCCTCGAAAATCGAACATGCCAACCGGGTTCAAAATCAAACTATCCGCAACAGAAGCCAGGTAATAAGCCTTCTGTGAGATCGCATCCGAATAGGCATACACAAATTTACCGCTTGCTTTGAAGTCGGCTAAGGCATTTCTAATTTCTTCTGTAGTGGCATATCCGGCAGAAATCTCTGATAATTCCAGGTAAATACCCTTTATTTTATCATCGTTTTTGGCTTGGGAAATAGCTTTGAAAATTTGGTTCAATCCGGTTGTACTGGTTTTTTCCATTCCGGGGAACTCAATATCCTCAAACGGATTACTTGATTTCCGTTCAACAATCCGGTTATCCAATTTTAGGATCAACAAAGAGTTTTCTTTGACAGTAATCTTTTGCTCACCCATTGATGCCAAGGAAGAAACCATACCTACTATCAAAAAAATAAATAAAAAAGTTGCTACCACAATGGCAGCAAGAGAGGCAAAAAAGGCTTTCCAAAAAAATTTCATGTCCGGATTAATTTTAATTTTAATTTTGTCTTCTACACAAGTAGTCACGCTTTAACAGTAATCGTTACAAAGATACACACTATGTCGTTAGTTTTTCTCATTTTAGGTGGAAATAGGGGAAATACAGAAGAATTATTTTCATCTGCGATTGATTTGGTAACCAGGCAAATTGGCCCAATAAATGCAATCTCAGCTCTTTACGAGAGTGAATCTTGGGGATTCAAGTCAGATGTATTTCTAAATCAAATAATTACAGTCAAAACTCAACTAATTCCTATTGATGTTCTTAAACAAATTCAGAATATGGAGACTCTATTGGGACGAATCAGAAATTCAAGTGGTTACGAAGCTCGGACCATCGATATTGATATCTTATATTACGATGACCTGATAATAGAAAGTGCTGATTTAACAATCCCTCATCCACGCATATCGCAACGAAGATTTGTTCTTGTTCCGTTGGTTGAAATTGCTCCGGACCTGAAAGATCCCCTCACTGGCATTACTATGACCGAAATGTTGGAAAAGTGTGAAGATAAGCTACTTGTCAAAAGTGTGCGTGCTGAATAATTTCTTTGGAGTCGATTTTTGCCCCAAATGCCAGATCTCCGGCATCACCAAGACCAGGTACGATGTATGATTTTGGAGTCATTTCCGGATCAATAGCTCCCACCCAAATGGTTACCTGGTCGGCAGGCAATTTACTTGTAATGTAATCGAGTCCCTGCCTGCTGGCAATTAAAGAAACCAAATGGATGTGCTTAGGTTCACCCTTTTCAAGTAAGGCATGGTAACCAACTTCCATAGAAGAACCGGTTGCGAGCATCGGGTCGGAGAGTATTACTACTTTGTTATCGAGCAAAGGA
>JBBQJE010000205.1:0-6338 GCA_038325635.1 Bacteroidales bacterium | reverse complement strand
GGGGGATCCTACATGGTCGTCCGGGGATCCAAAATCCAAAATCCAAAATCTTTACCCGGGTATTTAACAAATGAAAAAACAGTAGAATGAATGCAAGAAGTTTAATAGAAGCCAGTCTCGATCCGTTAGTAGCCATCAATTTGGATGGAAAGATTACGGATATGAATCAGGCACTGGCTAATATAACAGGTATAATAAGACAAGAACTTGAGGGCACAGACTTTTTCGACTATTTTACTGAGCCGCAGAAAGCCAGAGATGTTTATCAGGAAGTATTCACCCATGGATCGGTTGCAGATTCACCGCTGACCCTTCGCCATAAAGAAGGAAAATTGACTGACGTTTTATTCAATGGATCAGTCTATAAAGATGATAATGGAAATATCACGGGAATTGTAATTGTTGCAAGGGATATTTCTGAGCAAAAATGGGCGGTTGAGCTAAGAAATGCGAATAAAGAGCTTGCCTTTCAAAATGATGAAAAAGAAAAAAGAGCAGCCGAACTTGCGATAGCAAATAAAGAACTGGCTTTTCAAAATGAGGAGAAAGAAAAAAGAGCCGCCGAATTAGTCATTGCGAACAAAGAGCTGCTTTATCAAAACAACGAGAAAGAAAAAAGAGCGGCCGAGCTAGTTATTGCGAACAAAGAGCTGCTTTATCAAAACAACGAGAAAGAAAAAAGAGCCGCCGAGCTAGTCATTGCGAACAAAGAACTGTTGTACCAGAACATCGAGAAAGAAAAAAGAGCGGCCGAATTAGTGGTGGCGAACGAGGAACTGCTTTTCCAAAATAGAGTGAAAGAAAAACGTGCTGCCGAATTAATTATAGCCAATAAGGAACTCGCTTTTCAAAACAATGAGAAAGAAAAACGGGCCGCTGAATTAGTTATTGCAGACATTGAAATTGATTTTCAAAATACTGAAAAAGAAAAACTTGAGGTAACAAATAAAAATCTTACTGCTTCAAGTGATACCTTGAAATTAGCTTCCCAATATTCGCTGAGTTTAATTGAAGCGAGCCTGGATCCTTTGATTACAATTAGTGCAGAAGGCAAAATCACGGATATGAATGAAGCGTTGGTGAATATTACGGGGATGACACGTGAAAAAATTACCGGAACCGACTTCTTCGACTATTTCACGGAACCACAAAAAGCCAGAGATGTTTACCAGGAAGTATTTGCAAAAGCTTCCGTAGCCGACTCTCCCTTGACGATTCGCCATAAAAATGGCAAACTGACCGATGTATTATTCAATGGATCCATTTACAAGGATGACAAAGGAAATGTACGAGGTGTAGTTATTGTTGCCAGAGATGTTACTGACCAGAAAAGAATTGAGAAGGAATTAATTGAGGCAAGAATATTTGCGGAATTGGCGACAGAGATAGCCGAAGAAGCGAAGAGAAAAGCAGAAAGTGCTACCAGAATTGCAGAAAGTGCTGTGAAAGCCAAACAACAATTCTTGTCAAACATGAGCCACGAAATTCGCACGCCAATGAATGCAATTATTGGTTTCACGAAGGCTGTGCTAAAAACGGCCCTGACAGCCAAACAAATAGAGTATTTAAATGCCATCAAAATGAGCGGGGATGCACTCATTGTGCTGATCAATGATATTCTTGACCTTGCCAAAGTAGACGCCGGGAAAATGGCCTTTGAACTAATTCCATTCAAAATGTCGGTATCAATTGCTTCAATGTTGCATTTGTTTGAAGCCAAGATCCAGGAAAAGAACCTCAAACTCGTTAAAGAATATGATAAGAGGATTCCCAATGTTTTAATTGGTGATCCGGTTCGCTTACATCAAATAATATTAAATCTGCTTAGTAACGCGGTCAAATTTACTTCCCATGGTAAAATCACCGTTAGGGTTCGGATGCTCAGTGAGGATAATGAAAAAGTCACCATTGAGTTTGCTGTTGAAGACACTGGAATTGGAATTCTTGAAGCTAAACTAGGAACAATTTTTGAAAATTTCCAGCAAGCGTCCAGTGGAACATCCAGGCTGTATGGGGGCACTGGATTAGGACTAGCCATTGTCAAACAGCTAGTTGAACCGCAGGGAGGGACAATTTCAGTTAAAAGTAAAATCAATGATGGCTCTATTTTTAGTTTCACATTGAATTTTCAAAAGACTCTTGATGAGATTGATAATGAGACTGATATAATTGAATTTGACAAAGACATGAAGAAAATCAATATATTAGTAGCAGAGGACATTGCGCTCAATCAGCTGCTAATGAAAACGATACTGGAGGATTTTGGATTTGAATGTGAAATTGCTGAAAATGGCAAGATAGCCATCGAAAAATTACAGGCGAAACCATTCGATATTATTTTGATGGATCTGCAAATGCCTGAAATGAATGGATTTGTAGCCACCGCCTTTATTCGCAATAACCTAAAGTCGAAAATTCCAATCATCGCCTTGACCGCCGATGTAACAACAGTCGATTTAGCCAAATGCAATTCGGTTGGAATGGACGATTACATTTCCAAACCCGTTGACGAACAGATATTGTACACCAAGATTGTCGGATTAGTGAAACCCTCCTTACTACCGGAAATACTGAATGAGGATATCAATATAGAAAAAGAAAAAGAAAAGTGTACGAACCTGGAATATTTAATCCAGCGCACTAAGTCTAATCCGGCATTAATGATGGAAATGATCTCTCTTTATCTTGAACAAACGCCTCCGCTTGTTACTGCCATGAAATTAGGACTCCAAGAAGAAAATTGGAATGGTTTGTATGCTGCAGCTCACAAGATGATTCCTTCCTTTCAAGTTATGGGTATTCATCTCGATTTTGAAAACATGGCTACCAAAATTCAACAGTACGCCAGCACACTTCAGCAATTGGACGAAATTCCTGCATTGGTTTCACAGATAGAAAATATTTGCATTCAGGCTTGTATGGAACTAAAATTGGAATACCAAGCCATTGAAAAGTCTAAAAATAGTATTACAGCTAATTAATTATTCTATTTTCAATTAATCTAATCATATTATAATTCTCATGAGAGACAACGATAAAATCAAACTATTTCTTGTTGACGACGATGCATTGTACTTAAAACTGCTGGAAATTGAATTTCTCGAAAGTGCTGACTTCTCCATTGAAACCTATTCAACCGGTGAGCTTTGTTTGGAAAACCTCTTCCACGATCCGGATGTAATTATTCTGGATTATCATCTGGATGGTATTTACAAAAATGCCATGAATGGAATTGAAACGCTCGACAAAATTAAAGAGTTCAATTCAGCCATCCCGGTAATCATGTTATCTTGTCAGGATAAAATAGAAGTAGCAATCAATTGCATGCACCACAAGGCCTCTGACTATGTTGTAAAGAGTGAAACTTCTTTTGTGCGGCTAAAGCAGATCATCAGTGCCATTTTACGGTTGCAAAAAATGGAGAAACAGTTAAATTGGTATATGGACAGGATGTAAAATTATTCCATCTCAAGAAGTAACGGGCTTATTGTATTTTCGTAATTGTTGAGTTTTAATAAGACCTTACCAACGACACGAATATCCACTTCGACTAAAATTGGGAGACAGTTTTCATCGTCAGTAAACCAAATTGTCAAATCATCCTTCTTCTTAAACATCCGCCCTACAATTACCTGCGGACTAATTTTGATGCATCGGATCTTACCAAATTTAGTCCTGATTACCTCTTTCCCGGTGTATTTAAGATGGAATGGAGTAGTTTCATCTGCCAAGAACATATTCACGGTGATTTCATCCCCTGCATTAATCTTCGAAAAATCGACTCTTCTCAGGTAATAAAAAGTGGAAACAAGATCCATAATCTTTGCCGGAACCTCGTGAATACCCGAAAGTTTTGAGTTAACCGTATTCTTCTTTCGGTTATAGGTAACCTCATTGTATTGTGTATATCGACCCTCATGAATATCCCTGGATTGCTTATAAGGAAGATTATTATCTGCGTTAAACCAACTCTGATAAATATCTTTTACCTCATAAACCACGTTTGCAATTCCTGTTGTTTCCGCTGTTGCGGCACCAAACAAGACTGTCTTATCGTTGTAAATTGAATCCGACAGGGAAAGTGTTGTCGTGCCTCCTACTATTAGTCCATATTTCATTTGGTAGGTCAGAACTTCGCCTGATTTATAAGCAGGATTCGTTTTAAGCGGTGCTGTAAATAACTCCTGAGCATGGGTTAGGAATGCCATTAGCATCATAAGGAGGAATAAAATAATGCCAACTATGATTAGGCCATCATTTGGATAGAAAAATTTTATGAGTCTACTGCTTCTCATGATGAAATGAATTTTTGATTGTAAAATTAATCAAAGATGAACCAAATTTATATGGGAAAACTTATACTTTAGCAATTTTGGTTTACAACATTCACAGATTGTGATTTGGCTAAAATGGATATCCAATCGCTACATTCAAAATCAGGTTCTCTCCTCGCCAGGTAGAATTTCCAAAATCTATCTGGTTTGCTACCCACCTTTGATTCTTTTCAAGCCATGGTTTTCGCAATGGCATGGCAAGATCGAACCGTAAAATGAAGAAGGAAACATCGACTCGAATTCCAAATCCTGTTCCTACAGCAAGTTCATTGGCAAAGCCGGAGAAGCTAAAGGAACTTCCTAAGGTCAAAGGGTTTGACTTCAACAACCAGACATTTCCTGCATCTACAAACAAAGCTCCTTTAAAAAAACGGTAAATATTAAAGCGATATTCCGTGTTTAATTCAAGTTTCAGATCACCACCCAATTGTAAGAGTCCGCTATTCCCGGGATCCTGGTAATAGGTACCCGGACCCACAGAATTAATCTGAAAAGCACGAATACTGTTTGGTCCACCGCCAAAGAATTGCTTCGAATACGGCAGAACCGAAGAGTTCCCGTAAGGCTTTCCAACACCCACAAAAAATCGCATCGCCAATTTATTTTTGTCAACAAAATTGTAATATCCCCGGCTGTCGATACTCAATTTGGCAAATTGCGAATAGGGAGTACCGGCAATCCCTGATGGATTATCAGAAGATACTTTTACTCCGGAAATCCGGTTAGTCAACGAAAAAACATTCCCGGCAAACTCGGTCGTAACATGCAGATAATATTGAATTTTTTTCGCGGCCAAAACTTGTTCGTTGTAGGTAAAGGAATAACTTCCGCCGGCGAGAAACAGCTCTTCATAGCCCTTTTTGAGGTATGGATTTGAATCCAATAACTCACTAAACGCCGCAGATTTATTCATGACCGAGGTATAACTGACATTGACCGGATTTAGTTCATGTTCAATGCGAATATCCTGCTTCCATTTGTATCCGTAAACAAATTGGAAGGTCTGCATATCGAAATAACTAACCCTCTTTAAGTAGTTATAGGATAATGCAAAACGAGTTTTTGGAACATAAATACTATTGATTTTTTGAATTTTGAACGGAACGATGAAGCGCGGGAATGTCAATTCGAGTTGCGGATTGAACGAATAAGAATACATATTTTTTGTGCCACCGCTAATCTGACCTTCAAACATTCCAGCCAGATTCAAATTAAGCAGTTCGGCGCCGTGAAAAGTATTGCGATTCAGAAAGCCGAAGTTAAGTCGCGGTCCGGTGTAATTATTTGATTTGGAAACAAGGTCCATCTCCAACCTAAAAGTCCGTTTAGACATCGGGGTCAGGAAAATGGCTACATCCAAGAAGCCAGTGGCTGTGGTGTCACTATCCGAAAATTTTATACGGACAAACTTAAAATTCTCCAGAGACATCAATCGGTTGAGGGTAATGGTATGATTTTGTCTGGAAAAGATTTCATCCTTCCGAAGGTAAACCGATCTTAAAAGCTCTTTGGGTTTAATTTCCATTTCGGGATCTTTTCTCAGAAACAGCGTATTCTGATAGTTGATGGTGTCAACTTCCAGCGTTAGCATCTCCTCGTCAAGCGAATAATCCTGATCTATTACCACTTTTCTTATTCGATAAACAGTTAGGGCATTTCTTTGCACACTGTCTTTCAACGTCAAATTCAAGGAAACGGTATGATTCGATTCTGAGGTATCCGCTTTAAAAAGCAGGTAATCAGGGTTAAAATAGAAATATCCGTGATCTTTTAACATGGCATCAATTCTTGCCCTTTCTAACTTCAAGATATCGAGACTATAACCTGCTCCTGATTTGAGGAGCGACTTATGCTTGTCTTCAACAATCAACTGACCTATATTACTATCTGAAATCGAATAATTCAGAGCCTTGATTGTAAATTGTTCATGAATATGGACAGTGTAATTGATACTTGCAGTGGTTTTCTTCTCTATGACTTTAAATTCTGTATAACTCTTGAAAA
>JBBQJE010000204.1:0-6357 GCA_038325635.1 Bacteroidales bacterium | reverse complement strand
AAATGTTTGCAATTTCACTTCAGCCAACGATCTAACCAATTAAAGAAAACTCGTTGCCACAATATTCCGTTTTGAGCTTGCAATATCCAGTGGTTTTCTTCCGGGAAAAGCAAGAGTTCTGCAGGAATGTTTTTCAATCTGGCTGAATTAAAAGCTCCCATGCCTTGCGTGTACGGTATTCTGTAATCTCTTTCCCCATGAATAACAAGCATTGGAGTATCCCAATTCTGCACAAGTTTGTGAGGGGAGAAATTTTTGTATGTGTTTTGCGCAACAGCATTTTTCGCATCCCAATAAGAACCACCATTATCCCAATTTACGAACCACATTTCTTCCGTCGTCGAATACATCGCTTCAAGGTTAAAGATACCGCTATGAGATATAAAGGCCTTAAATCTTTTTTGATGAATTCCAGCCAGATAGTAAATGGAATACCCGCCATAGCTTGCACCTACCGCTCCTAATTTATTTTTATCAATGTATGGTTCTGCCGCTAAGGTATCAATTGCTGTGAGGTAATCTTTCATATTTTGGCCTCCATAGTCGCCTGAAATTTGTTCATTCCATGCTTGGCCAAAGCCAGGTAATCCCCTGCGATTAGGTGCTATAATAACATAATTGTTTGCAGCCATAATTTGGAAATTCCATCGGTACGACCAAAACTGACTTACTGTACTCTGTGGTCCGCCTTCGCAAAACAGTAAGGCTGGATATTTTTTCTTCGGATCGAAGTGTGGCGGATAAATCACCCATGTACGCATCTTCTTCTTATCAGTAGTGGTAATCCATCTGCTTTCCACTTTGCCTATCGCTAATTGATCGAGTAATCCTTTGTTGACGGAAGTCAGAGGTTTGTCGAGACCTGTTTTCGGGTCGACAAGGTATAATTCGGCCGGTTGGGACATGGATACTTTGGAGGCCACCAGTTTATCGCCGACAGGGGAAACACTTTGATAATTATGAATGCCATCCGTTATCCGATTGATTTTTTTCGAGGAAATATCTAACTTGAAAATTTCATCCGTTGCTTTAATGTCAGAAATAAACCAAATGGTCTTGCTATCCGCCGACCATGTTGGATTTTGTACGTTTTGATCAAATCCGGCACTGTAATCTTCCTTCTTACCGGTTGTTAAATTGGCAACAAATAGGCGAATTTTATCCGCTTCGTATCCATCTCGAGCCATACTTTCCCAAGTAATCATTTTGCCGTCCGGAGAAAAGGCAGGATTCTGGTCGTAACCCATCATTCCTTCTGAGAGGTTTTTGGTAGTACCGTTTTCTAAATTATACAGGTAAATGTCTGAATTGGTAGAAAGTGCATATTCTTTGCCCACTTTCTTTTTGCAGGTATAGGCCAGCATTTTTCCATCCGCGCTCCATGCTATTTGTTCACTTCCTCCGTTTGGCTTCAGCGGGGAGTCGTAACGTTCTGCTTTTTGAAGATCTTTATCTTCTGTTAGTCCGGACTCGCTATAGTTTGCGATAAATACATGCTGGTACGTTTCGTCGCTCCAGGTGTCCCAATGACGGTACATGAGATCGTCGTATAACCGGGCATTCGCCAGAGGAAGATCAGGGTATTTATCATGAACGTCCTGACCCAGCTTAACTGTTCCGATATAAAAAATGTGCTTCATATCAGGAGCATATTTGAAACCGGATATACCACCCGCAACCTTTGAAATTTGCTTCGGAGAGGTTCCATCCAAATTGATCTCCCATAGTTGAGGCTCTCCCGAAGAAGTTGATATATAACCTATTTTGTTCCCATCGGGGCGCCACGCTGCCTCAGACTCTTTTTCCGGAGTATCCGTTATTCGAGTGCTCTTCCCGCCTTCAATGGGAACCAGATAAAGATCCCTATATGATTTATTCTCGGGTATATTGAAATAAGTTACATCGTACAATACTTTTTTGCCATCCGGCGATACCTGCGAAGAACCCACACGACCAAATGACCATAGAATTTCTGGAGTCATTAGATCTGAGCTCAACTTCGGAGTTTCAGGTACGAAGTTCTTTCTTACAGTTTGACCAACAGCAACATTGCAATTAGTTAAAAGACTAATTGCAGTACACAATAGTAGTATTGTATTGAATTTTCTCATTTTAGCACTTTTTGGTAAAAATAGCTGGTTTTGACCGTATGACAATGATAAAATACAGAAATTTTACGATTTGGAAGAAGTCGAAATGCCTTTTCAAAACTTCATTTAGATAAAGACCTTAATTTGACTTAATTTCTCTTACTAAAAATAACTAAAAATTATGGTAACTTCGTCTTTCCTTTGCAATCTTCAGAATCCATCATTCATTTTTTTAATCGTTGATGTTATGAAATCAAAAATTGTCGGTATTGCATTGTTATTCTTTGGATTGAGCTTCACAGCCACTGCTCAGACAAAAGTGTCAAAATATAAAATTGCTAACAAGATCAGTCTGCCTGGTGACGGAGGTTGGGATTACTTGTCAGTTGACGAACCAAGCGGTCGTCTTTTTGTATCTCATGGTAATGTAGTAAATGTAGTTGATTTGAAAACTAAATCCTTAATTGGAACAATAGATGAAACAAAGGGCGTCCACGGCATTGCCTTTGCCAACGATTTGAATAAGGGATATATTAGTGATGGCAAAGATTCTACTGTTACCGTTTTTGATCTGACCACACTCAAAAAATTAGCTAAGGTCAAAGTGACCGGTGCTAATCCTGACGCAATAATGTACGACCCTTTTTCTCACAATATTTTTACCTACAACGCCAAATCGTCGAATGCAACCGTGATCGATGCCAAAACAGATCTCGTTAAAGCCACCATTCCGCTTGACGGGAAACCCGAGTTTTCACAAACGGACGGAAAGGGAACGATATATGTGAACATTGAAGACAAGAATGAAATTTCTGTCATCAATGCCACTACGCTAAAAGTGGAAAAGAACTGGTCGATTGTGCCTGGCGAAGAGCCTAGCGGATTGGCCTTAGATATTGACAACCATCGGTTGTTTTCTGTTTGCAGTAACAAATTGATGATGGTACTGGATGCGGATAACGGGAAAGTAATCGCGCAACTTCCTATTGGAGATCGTTGCGATGGCGTAGCTTTTGATCCTGGCAAGAAAAGGGCTTACAGCTCTAATGGAGAGGGTACGATGACAGTTGTTCAGCAAGTAAGCAAGGATATTTATAAGGTTTTGGAAATTTTCCCGACCCAAAAGGGTGCCAGAACAATTACTGTTGATAAAAAAAGCGGTTGCCTGTATCTCTCAACAGCTGAGTACGAAACGCAAGATCCGAATTCCAAGCAACGTCCTGCCATGAAACCAAATTCATTTACTATTTTGGAAATTGAATGTCTTAAGTAAATTTGCAATTCCTTTGATTGAACACCTATTGTAAATGACACGTGCGTTTTTAGAAACAATATTTATCTGTGGAGTTGCTTTGCTGATTCTTCTGGAGATCTATTATCTCCAGAATTTCAATGAAGACAAAAAGTTGCTAAATGCACAGCGGAAAAAGCGGACATTTCTTTTTCTCCTGATTTTGGGGATTCAAGTAGTGCCCTTTTTCTATATTTTCTCCATTGATTTTGGATCCACCGATTACCACCTGTGGAAATGGCTTAGCTTACCGGTTACCCTATTTTATATTTTTTGTATTTGGCTCTTTGTGAAGTCCTTGACTGATTTGGGTAAATGGTGGACGCCCGGTCAGGAACTAAAAGAAGATCTGGAAATGGTTAAAAAGGGATCCTATTTTTATGTGCGCCATCCGATGTATGCTTCTTTACTTGGAATAGCAATTTGCCAAATTTTTATGATTCAGAACTGGATTGCCGGACCAATTTCCATCTTCCTTGTTACTCCATTTTGCATTTATCAGATTAGGCGCGAGGAAAATCTGTTGATCAAATTTTTTGGGGACGACTACCGCGATTATATAAAAGAAACCGGAATGTTATGGCCAAGGGAGGATAAAATGCCTTTTCTCAAAAAAGTTGTCAGGCATTTATTTAAACAGATGAAACGGGGAATTGTGAGTTTGTGGAAATTGGCAGTAAGATTTCCAAAAAAAAATAGACTAAATTAATTAATTGTAGCTTTTAAATCTCGGGCTGAAAGTGCTCGGCGCATTGGTAATAAATCTTTTTTTTCACCTCTCTTAACTTCGCACTTTTCTTTATAATGAATCAGGTAGGTGCATTGAATTGCCTGGACACGCTCCATGTTACATACTTCCATCAAGGCATCTATCACATAATTGAAGGTATGATAGTCGTCATTGTGAAGGACGAGGGAGTTCTCGTTTTCTGACCCTCCTGAGCTCATATTTTTCTTCTGTACAGACTTTTCAGTATCCTGTTTCATTTCTGTGTTTATAATACCTACTGCAAATAAAACAAAATTATTTTCCTCCTGCAAGTTTAAGCGCTTCGGATACCTTTATCCTTTGGCCCTTTAGGAATGCGGCAACAAAAGCATCTTTAATGCCTTCAGAAACAATCTGATCTTTCATTTTGGAGGCATCTGCGTATAGTGGAAAATTTCCAGCCGTGTAAACATCAAATTTCCTCGAATCTGTGTACTTCTCGACTTTAGTAAGTTTGCTGATTCTTGCATTGGCCTTTTTGAAGGAAGGAGTGAGGACACCATTTTTAAAAGAGCCTATTTGCACCTTGAAAATTAAATCTTCGACGATAGTACTGTTGTTGTTTTCGGTGATGGGAGAAATGGCTTCTTCCTTCGCAACAGGCTCTATACTCTTTTTGGGGGCTAAGGTAGGAACCGCTTTTACCGGCTGATCGGTGTTCTTATTGAAAGCAGTGACCGTTGCTCCTTTCATGCCTTCCCTAATAAGTTGATCCTTCATTCTGGATGCATCAGCAAAGTTGGTGAAATTTCCTACTGTATATATCACGGTTTTCTTAGGATCCGTATATTTATCTATCTTCCTCAATTTGCTGATCTTAGCATAAGCCTTTTTAAAAATAGGTGTAGTTATTCCATTTTTAAAAGAACCTACTTGTACCTTGTAAGTTGTATTATCAGCTTGAGCATTTTTTTCTGAATCAGTATCGGCAGATAATGCTGCTTTCATTTCTTCATTATGAACAGCGTCCTTTTGAGCCTCTGCAACAGCAATTTCCTTCAAGGCATTTTCAGTCCTTTTCTTTGCCTCGTTGAGTTTGACTTCTCTTTCCTGAATGGCTGAGCTGTAAGCAACCGCAGCTTTTTCGCCCGCTCTTTCCCAATAGGCAGATTCTTTGACTCTCGATTGATCAAGGAATTTTTCCCGATCACGCATCAATTGATACGATTTTTGCTCACAATCAACAATTTGCTGAACAATCCCCAGTCGGGTATCAACCCTGTTAATGGTTTCATGTACCTTTCGAAGCGAATCGGTTAATGTCAAAAGAGAATCATTTTTTCCGGTACACATCCAAGCTTTGGTAAACAGAATTTTACTTGCTTCGCTTCGGAAATCTTCGATGGCATGGTAAGCCAGAACCTCGTTAACCTGGAAATTAAACCATGCTTTTTTTAAGGCATCCGGTATTGGAAAGTTTTTTTCATCAATTTTGGGTGGTGGTTTCAGTAAGGTATCTCTAAAAATAGTGGTGTCTGCTAATTTTTGGGATTTAAACGGATTTATTTTTTGTTCACAAAGATTTACAAAATAATCGTACTGGAGGGACCTCTTCTCTTGTTTGCTACCGGCTTTGGCGTACCTGTCGTAGAAATCTTTGGCTTCTTGCCAATCACCCAAGGCATGAAAGTAGTTAGCCAGATAAAAATTTGAGTTGGCAGGTGTTTTATCCACGACAGAGTTGAGTAGAGCCTCTTTTGCGGCCGTCTCGAAAATATTATTTTTTATCAGGGATACGCCATAATAATAATTATACATTGGATTATCGGGATAGCTTTGAGCAAGTTTAGCAAAAACGGGCAGTGCTTTTTCATAATTGCCCTGCTGAAAATACTCAACTCCAAGGGTCTCTTTACCTATTGATTGCTGGGAGAATGATAGCTGGAATGAAAAAAATAATAGTACTAAAGATCCAAATATCCGTGGTGAGAACAAAGCTTTCATACGTAAATAATTTGCTTTTTAAAGGTAGTATGGAACTCCATGTTGCCGGAAATTAGTATCATACCCTTGGGTGTTGTGTCGCAACATGTTCGTTTCATACTGTTTTACTATAAAAACGAAGATCCAAAAGTACAAATTTAACCTATTAAAGAGGTGCTAGAAGAATAATTGATTTATTAACTTCCGGCATTTCGGAAAGTGGTCGGATTCACTTAAATTTGTAGGGTACACTAAAATAGTAGATATGAATATGGAACAATTGA